>CAZRIE010000099.1:0-15744 GCA_964600075.1 uncultured Flavobacteriaceae bacterium | reverse complement strand
TTGATCTTGTAAAGAACAGGGACACTAAGGAAAGAGCAATGAACGAGGCCGAACAAATTATGTGCGATTGTCTTGAACAGGGCGTTACATTCAAAATAATAGAAGGAAACATAATTACAATGAGTCCCTCGCTTATTATTACCAAGGACGATAGTGACCTGATAATTGATTCTTCAGGAAATGCCCTGAGAAAATTCAGATAAGGCATTTTAGCGCTTTCAATCCTATGCAATATGATTTAGCCATGCCATTATTTCTTGGGTATGGAGGCGATAATCTGTAATTTCTTGCGGTAAATTCCTTTGCTCCGATAATTCAATGGAAAATTTCTGAACATCATTCAAAGAAGAAAAACGACCACTTTCAACTAATTTTTTTGCCGAAAATGAGGTAATCAATGCCATATCCAAAGTTTTGAATTCCGGATGGTACTGAACGCCAAAGAAGGATGATTTTCTATACTCAAAAGCCATAGCTTGTACCTTGGAATGTGAATTCCTGGCGAGTACAATGGTATTTTTGGGCAATTTTGCCACTTCGTCAAAATGAATACAAAGTGCCGAATAACTTGTGTTTCTATTTGGAAAAAAGGGGCTTTTATCAGCAAATTTTATAAGCTCGATGGGTTTAGAGATTCCAAATTCCAATCCGTTCTTGCTCCGGGCAACCTCTCCTCCTGCAACTACAGTAGCGACCTGCATACCCCAACAGCTTCCGTACAAAGGCGTACCGCTTTCAAAAATAGTCTCGGCAAAATCCAATTGTCCTGTAACTGAAAGCTCCTTATCCATAACTCTCAAAGAACTACCGGTCCATAAAATACCATTGTACGTTTTTAGTTGGGCAGCGGTGGGCAAATCCTTGGAACCATCGGCCGGGAAAGCAACTTCTGTTCGCGCATTAGGCAATAAAAAACGGAGCATTTCCTTAAAAAGCAAATGATAGGGTTTTATACCAAAGGCTTCCCTTTGTTCACGGGCCTCTTCATTGTTCCCCTCAACGATCAAAAGTTTCATTGCTACAAATTGTTTAAATTACCATTTACTGCCGCCCGAAATAATTTTTCCAAATCTTGGGCATTGACCAATTTTGCATTGGTGGCAGTAGAAGGGTCTTTGAAGGCCATTTTTCCAATTTCCCGGCCATTTTCTTCATTTATTCCAATTTCTTGAAGCGTATGGGGGATTTTCAGAGTCTCCCTAAGGTTCAATATATATTCTATAAAGGCATCCGTACCCTTGTTCGGGAGTTCAAGTACTTTGCTTAAATATGTCATTTTCTCTTCAATAACAGATTTGTTTTGCTTAAGGGCATAGGGTAATAAAATTGAGTTCAACAAACCGTGTTGTTTATTGTAGATGGCCCCTAGTTGATGCGCAACGGAATGTACGGAGCCCAGTCCCTTTTGAAATGCGGTAGCCCCCATTGAGGCGGCAACCAACATTTGTCCTCTTGCCTCCAAATTTGTCCCATTACTAAACACCAAGGGTAAATACTTCGCTATTATCCTAATGGCCTCTATGGCAATACCTTCTGCCATAGGATGATACCCCGGGGCGCAATAGGCCTCTAGGGCGTGTACCATGGCATCTACACCTGTCCATGCCGTAATATTTGCAGGCAGACCAATGGTCAATCCAGGGTCGGATATGACCACTCCCGGTAATATCCTAGGATGAAAAATTATCTTTTTAGTATGCCTTGTTTCATCTAAAATAACGGATGCCCTCCCCACTTCAGCCCCGGTACCAGCAGTGGTCGGTATCGCAATTATCGGTGCAATTCCTTCTACATTTGCACGTGTCCAATTGTCGCCAACATCCTCAAAATCCCATAGGGAACGTGATTGCCCTGACATGAACGCAATGGTCTTTGCCGCATCGATAGCCGAACCCCCACCAAATGCAATGACTCCGTCATGCTTATTGATATTATAATGGGCAACACCATTTAATACATTTTCTTCGGTTGGGTTGCCTTGTACGTCACTATAGACGGTAAATTCTATTTCTTCTTGCCTTAACACCTCTAGTGCGGTTTCAACAATAGCTAACTTTACCAGCCCTTCATCGGTCACAAACAACGGTTTTTTAATCCCCAACTGTTTGCATGCCAATGACAAATCATTTATCCTATTCGTTCCAAACCATATGGTGGTAGGAAAGTTCCAATTCGTATTCACTAATTTCATTAATATTCATTTTTAAAATTCAAAATATACTCTACTCGGGCGACGGTATTATTTTGCCATACTGAAATTAAAAGATTTGACCCTTGTTACATGGTCATATCCTATTTTTGACAGGGTGACCCCTTTTCCTGAATTCTTGACGCCCGTCCAAGCCAGTGCCGGATCCAAATAATCACAGCGGTTCATAAAAACTGTTCCTGTTTCTACCTTGCGCCCAAGCTGTATAGCCTCATCTTTATTAACGGTCCATATGGAAGCTGTTAATCCGTATTGCGAATCGTTCATCAAGTTAAGTGCCTCCTCGTCATTTTTAACTTTCATTATTCCGACCACTGGGCCAAAACTCTCTTGGGTCATTACGTCCATAGTATGGTCGACATTTATCAAAACATGGGGCGACAGATACGGAGTACCTTTTTTGGAAGCTGGGAACAAAGATTCGTCTATCAAAGACCTTGCACCCTTATTGAGTGCTTCGCCAACTTGTTTTCTCACATAATCGGCAGCTTCCGTTTTGACCATTGGACCTAAATTTGTGTCTTGTTCCAAAGGATTACCAAGCCTATATTCTTTCGCTATGTCCACGAATCTATCCACAAATGGTCCGTAAAGGGATTCATGCACATAGATTCTTTCTATTCCGCAACACGACTGGCCACTATTAAAAAACGATCCGTCCACTAAACTTTCGACACTTTGATCTAGATCTGCATCGGCTCTGACGTACGCGGGGTCTTTTCCTCCCAATTCCAATCCGCAGGGAATAAATTTATTGGTCAACGCTAGCTGCACGGCCAGACCTCCTTGGACCGATCCGGTAAAGCATACGCCATCAATTTTAGGATTACCAATGAGCTGGGATGTATTTTTATGGTTTAAATGCAGTATTTGAAAAACCCCCTTCGGCAATCCTGCCTTTATCGCGGCCTGCGCATATCGTTCGGCCACCAAAGGTGTTTGAAAAGAATGTTTCAAAATTATTACGTTACCCGCCACAAGTGCTGGAACGATGGCGTTTACGGAAGTCAAAAAGGGATAATTCCATGGGCTTAATACACTTATGATACCCAGCGGTAATCGTTCAACCCATCTTCCACCCGAATTTTGGTCATTTATTTCATAGGGATGCAAAGCCTCCTTCGCTATTCCGATCATATACTTGGCACGATCCGCAAAGCCCATAATTTCTCCCGGGGATTGACTTAATGGCCTCCCCATTTGCCAGGTGATTTCCGAAGCAATGTCGTCCTTATCGGCAGTAATAGCCGATACGAACGCTGTGATGTACTTTGCTCTTTCCGCAATCGATAAATGGGCCCATAGGGGAGAAGCTTTTTCCGCCAAAATCAAGGCGTCCTTAATATCCTTGGAACCGTGTTCTTGGGTGGAACAATAAACGGAACCGTCTATGGGTGAAATGGTATCTCTCATTTTTTATATTATTTCAAAATATCTGTTTAATTGCCAGTCGGTAATGGCACGGCGTTGTTGTTGATCTTCCCACTCCCTGGTGTAAGCGTAATGTTCAACAAAAATATCGCCGAACAAGTCTCGCGCGGCTTTGGAATTTTTTAGCCGCTCTGCGGCCTGGGTCAGTGTTCTAGGCAGCTGAAGTTCCTCAGGAAAATTCACATCATAGGCATTTCCCTTGACCGCATCCAATGGTTCTATCTTATTTTCGATGCCCCAAATACCTGTACCTATTGCAGCGGCCAGCGCCAGATACGGATTAATGTCCGCCGCAGACACCCTGTACTCTACACGTTGCGATTTGCTGCTTCCAAGAATGGCTCTAAGTGCGCAGGTTCTGTTATCAATACCCCATGATGCCGCTGTTGGGGCCCAAAACCCGGGAATAAGTCGGGTATAGCTGTTGCAGGTAGAGGCTACCATCGCCAAAATTTCGGGCATTAATCTTTGTTGCCCCCCAATGAACCAACGCATAACATCCGACATATTGTTTGACTTATTTTTATCGTAAAATGCTGATGTCCCGTCCCTTTTCTGTAGAGAGATATGAATATGTCCCGATTGCCCTGGGTAATCGGGAGACCATTTGGCCATAAAACTGGCCATCATATCACGCTGTTGCGCCCAAACCTTTGTAAAGGTTTTGAACAGTATTCCATTATCTGCTGCCCTTAGTGCCTCTGAATATTCAAGGGCGGCTTCAAGAACGCCGGGCCCTGTCTCTGTGTGTAAACCCTCAATGGGCATCCCCATTTCATCGGCGAGGCTCAATATTTCATGATATAGGTCGGCATGGGTCGAATTTCGCAAAACAGAATATCCAAAATTGCCCGGGGTGATCGGTTCTAAATTGCTAAAGTTTTTGTCGCGCGCGGTTTTTGGAGTTTCATTGAACAAGAAAAATTCAAATTCCAAAGCGGCACTGGCATCGTACCCAAGCTTATCTAACCGCATAAGTGTTTTTTTGAGAATGGATCTTGGGCAAACGCTTGCGGCCAAACTTTCCGAGAAATCCGCTAAAAAAATCACGGATTGATTATCCTCCGTAGGCAACATTCTTAAACTTGAGGCATCTATTGTGGCAGTTGAATCGGTAAACCCATCTTTCCAACCTGTAAAGGAATCTTTTGCATACAGCACATCATCGGTATCCCAGCCAAAAATGACATTGCAAAATTCGAACCCTTTATCCAAGGCAGATAGAAATTTATTTGCATTGACATATTTGCCCCGTAAAACACCATCAATATCAACGATGGCCAATTTGACATCTCTTATTTTATGGTCTTTGATATATTTCTTGACGGTATCGATATTCATTTTTTCGTCTTTTTTATTCATATGCCGTATTTTTAATAAAGCGTTTCCTGTTTGCCAGAATGAACTTGCGATGTATTCGAAAGTACTAAGCTATAGGAGTAATTATTTTTATGGCTTTTCTTTGGTTTCATGTTCCAATGCAAATTCTTCCTCAGGAGAAAGTATTAAACGGTACCTTCCTTTTAGTCCAAAGTAAACTAATCCAATTACCAAATATCCGATAGCTATGAATACCGCAGTTCTATACGATTGATCCTGAAGTTGAAAATAAATGATTACACTGGCAAGAACAATAGTTATCCAAGCTCCGAACTTTCCAAATGGGCTAACATAGGGTCTGGCCATATCGGGTTTGTTTTTTCGTAGCAATAGAAATGACCCACATTGCAAGATATAGGATAACATGGCACTAAAAACGGCAATGTTCAATAGTGCTCCTCCTATAAAAACTTCACTTTCACTGCCCGCCGAAAATTTGGTTATCATCAATACGGCAAATCCAATAGCAGAACCTAAGATTAAGGCGGTATAGGGTGTTTTTCTTTTGCTATGGGTTACCGATAATATCACAGGAAAATAACCTGCTCTTGATAAGGAATAAATTTGTCTTCCAAAGGCAAAAATTATGGTATGAAAAGAGGCTAGTAAGCCAATAGTGGCAACCAATGCAAGCAGTTTGGCAATATTATCTCCGTACAGTACTTTAAACCCGTCCAATAGTGGCTCGCCTGACTGGGATAACGCATAGGACCCCAAAGGTATTGAAGCATTTAACCACAGTATTAAAAAAGCCGAAATAATCAACGTAATAATGCCGTATGTCAGGCCTTTGGGCATATCTTTTTTAGGATCAACAGATTCTTCCGCCGCTAATGGTAATTGTTCGATTGCTAAGAACAACCACACTGCGAAGGGCATTGCTTTTAAAGCTCCAAGGAAACCCATAGGCATAAATGCACCGCCACCGCCCGCTAGATGCTCGGCTTCTCCTGAGGTTCCCGCTTTAATGTCCAATGCGAATTTTGTAAAGTCGACACTCCCTATGGATGATACCCAAAATACGACCAAACATCCTAGGGCCAAAAAAGTCAGCACTACTGTAAAGCGAAAGGACATGGCCACGCCTACTATATTTAGCACCGTAAATACAGCGTAAAACCCAAACCACCAAAAGGGTAATAGGTCCGGGCCAGTTTCAAAGATGCCTGCCATATAGTTACTCAGAAAGAAAACAATGACGGCCGGGGTTAAAATGAATTCTAAGTTTTCTACCAAACCCGTAAAAAATCCTCCCCATGGGCCCATGGCCGATCTTGCAAAAGAATAAGCCCCTCCGGTATGCGGTAGGGCGGGAGACATTTCCGCTACACTTTGGGTAAGTCCAATATACATAATGGCCACAATGATGGTCGCAATAAACATACCTCCCCAGCCTCCCGAAGCTAATCCGAGATTCCATCCCGAGAAATGCCCCGATATAACTGCACCGACCCCCAAGGCCCACAAAGACCAAACTCCAGCATGCCGCTTTAACTCCCTAGATTCGAAATAGGACTTGTCCATTTTTTTATACTTGACACTTTTACCCATATATTTTAGTTTAGGCCGCTGTTTTGTTTAATGTGCGGTTTGCTATTGTTTTAACAATCTAATATGTTGTTTTTTGCTCACTGGTGAGACAGATAGACCTCGATATTCCGATGGCAAAGTATCTAGCAGAAATAATAGGACTATAATGCGATATATTTTCATTGATTTAGTTGGATATATAGGGGCCAAATTTAGCCAGTACTTCCTTTTTTTCAGATGTGTCGTTCAATATATATATGTCATATTTTGCACCTTCATCGTAAACGCGCACCACAATATGACCTTGTTGACTTTTATAGGAATTTAACCTACTACCGATTACGTCTTTATTCGCTTGTAACATAATGGTAGAAAATAGATCTCTTTCACCAGGATAAAGCACTGTAGAAGTAATTCTTCTCAAGACTTCTTCACCAGGGTGGTCCGACGACCAATTTTGTTGGATCCAAACTCTTGGTCGAAGCGTACGTACATAAAAGGAATTCTGAGAGTCTCTATTTCCATGATGGTTCAAGGTAGCCACGTCAACAGGGCCGACCACTGGGGCTATATTCGATTCTACGCTGTTCCTATTAATACCTCCGAAATCGTTTATCCCACTAATATCCCCACCTGTAAAGTAATCAAAGTTACCATATGAAATTTTAATGCATGTGCTCAAGGGGTTTTCGCCGGGATAGTCACCTTCGGGAAAAAGACTGAAATAGTTGTTATTCTTACCAGTCCATAACTGTCCGTTTACAGCAATGTTCCTGACCGTAAAACTGGGATATTGTTTTGCTGCCTTTTTTAGTCTTATTTGATGACCGTCGCCAGCAATCAGCTTTTCGTGGGTTAAGCCATGATTTATGGTTTGATACGCTATGAACTTCCAATAATTGTGCAAGGTTGTTATCATTCCGTATTCATCATCTTGGCTCAGTTCTTTTTGAATTTTTAGATCTTTTAGGTCAATGGGGAAATCGCTTCCTCGATCAAAAAGTGTTTTTATGGGGATAAGGCTTCCGACTTCGGTAATGCCCGTTAGAAAATAGTCGCCTTTTTTTGCTTTTTTCCGGTTGCGGTCCATCTCGCCGAAATGATCATCGTGATAATGGGTAATTAGGGCGTAATCTAACTTCATTGGTCCGTTTCCCGGAAAAAACTGATGAATATAATCTACGATCCATTCCGGGGCTGACTTAGAATTTTTGGGTTTTTGAGCGGCATTCCTAACGGAAAGTGTCCTTGGGTGCGTTTCGGACATATCCCCTGCATCCACCAAAAGAGTTGTGGCATCCGGAAATATAAAAAAAGCCGTATCACCACGACCAGTATTAATATGATGGATTTCCATTACCCCTTCTTCCCAAAGCGGGAATTCCTTTTCTGTCTTCTGGGAAATGGCAAAGCTCACCCACAATACCAAACAAGTAGTACAAATACCAATTTTTAAATTACTTATAATCACTTTCGTCTTCAATTAATATGATTGTTCAGAAATTTAGGTGCCGTTTTATCGTACTACAATTGGATACTCATCTGTTTCTTCAAACCCATCAAAGGCATTCTTTACAGGTCTCCCGATCCAAGCCAACGGTTTTCTAAGTCCCAAGGCAAATACTGCGCTAGCTGCATTGTCGTATTGAAAAACGGGATGCGTTAATTTATGGTTCTTTTTAACAGATTTTCCCCAAACTATGAACGGGATTTCCATTTCTTCTAAAGACTCTCCGCCATGCTCTTTGTCTAGTCCACCATGATCTGCACTTACTACTACTACCGTTTCGTTTGCGATATCCGAATCTTTGATTGCGGCCATTACTTCTCCAAGCAGCTGATCTGCTTTTTCAACGGATTTATAATACTCTGGGGAACCATGATCAAACTCATGACCTTTGTGATCTACATGGTCAAAATGGATAAAGGTGAAATTGGGTTTCTTGCTTTTGATGTATGCAACCGCCAATTTTGCCGTTTCATCTTCTGTATCAGGGCTAATATCATAATCCACCGCACTTTTCTCAAAAAGCCTTCCAAATCCTGTCCAATGGTAAATGGCTCCTATTTCGGGGTCATCCATTTGTGTATCCACCAAATGAAAAATAGTAGGAAACAGCAAGTTTTCACTTTGGGCGATTGCCGGTAAGATGTTATTGGTCTTTTCCCACCTATTGGACGTAATTCCATGTTGCTCAGGGCCTGCTCCCATAATCATGGAGGCCCAGTTAGTACTGGAGCTGGATGGCAATACCGAACGGGCATGCATGGTGTATGCGCCTTCTAACATCAATTTGTCAAAATTAGGCGTTTTGGCGTTTTGCAACCCATCGGGGCTGAGTCCGTCAAACCCTATTACATGCTTGGCTTTTTGCGAAGCATCGGATGTCTTGTTAACACATGACCATAGGGAAAGAATCCCTATGGTCATGACACAAATTTTTATGTATTTCATTTTTAATTTTCCCACCAACCTTTTGCATTTATATCATCCGCTCCTATAGCAGATACTGCCTCTTTATAATTCTCTGGATTGAGCGTTTGTTCGGAATCTGGATATATAAACCGGACAGGGACTTGATCGTTGTTTACGTTATCTGCCCCGGGCACAATCACGGAGGGAAATCCTGTGCGCCTAAAATCATACCACCCTTCAAGTCCTACCATAAAGGATGCCAGCCATTTTTGGGTAATGATGGTTTCCAAATTACCATCATAGGCTACGCCGGGTTGTAGTAGATAAGCGTCCATATCCTGGGCAACATCCCAATATTCAAAGGACAATCGTATACCCATATCATAAAAGGTATTGGCATCGCCCCCAATAAGCCCTCTTTGTGACGCCTCGGCCAGAATAAACCGAACTTCGGCAGCCTGAATGATGGCCGCTTTTACGGAATTGGGAGAATCATAGAAAAAAGGTTGGTTCAAACGCGATACGTTGCTTGCACCGCCATTGAAAGTCGAGGCATTGTCCTCGCTCAGCCCATTGGGCAATCCTACATATAAACCTGGGTCGTCAGTAGGATTATCAGTGGGTTGGAACCACTTTTGTAAACGTTCATCATTGAACTGCCTTAGCACTGCTTCACTGGTCTCACTCATCCGATGCTCATCAAAACTTCCTATCCGAGAAGTACTTACAGGCCAAGAGTCAATTTGTGTACTAGAAGGATATGTCATCAAAGCGTTGTCCTCATTGTCTGTGATAAATATGCCACTATTAACGATAGCCTGTATGTCAGATGAAACATCTACCTTATTGGATATGCGCATCAGGTAACGAAGTCTTAATGAATTTGCCAGTTTTCGCCAGTTTTGTATATCTCCGCCATATAAAATATCTCCGCCAAGGATAGGTTGCCCCAATGCCAGTTGTGTTTCGGCCTTTTTCAAATCATTGAGTATGGCCGTGTATATGGATTCTTGAGTATCATATTTTGGCTTAAAATTACCATTAGATCCGTCAATCGCTTCAGAAAACGGTACATCACCCCAATTGTCAGTAAGGTTTGCAAAAGCATAGGAACGAAGCACGAGAGCTATGCCTTCATAGCTTGTGTTCTTAGTTTCTTCCGCCAAGGAAGATTTCAGAACAATGTCTATTTCCGCAAGAATACCGTAATAGGTGCCCCATATTCCAGACTGCGTTCCCCAATCATAGCGGTCAAATCCGGTGAAATTGATTTTTGCGGTCAATTGCCCCACTATATTTCCATTGTTCCAACCATTCAAGGCAGTTTCACCGGCAATAGTTGAAATAACAGTAGACAAGACCAAATCCGCACTAACCTCTTCGGGCTGATTAGGATTGGTATTTATTTCTTCAAAATCTTCGGTACACCCAAAAATGAGTATTGCTGTTGTTATATAAACGATTATATATTTTTTCATTTTGATAGCTTAAAAGGTTACGTTGACATTAAATCCAAAGCTTCTGGTACTTGGTGTTGCCATATCTTCCACACCCGGTATAATGGTTCCACCATTGAAAGAGATGGTCTCGGGGTCAAAATGTGGATTCTCTGTCCATAAGGCCAGATTCCTACCCACTATGGATAAGGTCATTGAATTAATAAAAGTGTTCTTCAATAATTTTTCGGGAATGTTATACCCCAATGTTAATTCTCTAAGTTTAACAAAGGAAGCATCGAACATTCCAATTTCTTCGTTGCCCCTGTTGTAACGCCACCAGTAGTAGTCCCTACCACTAATTCTTACGTCATTTGGGCGATAGCTACCATCTGCGTTTTGTATGACGCCTTCAGATATAATACCTTCTTCTCTGCCGGCCGCGGTAAAATCCATCATCCCTGAAGTACCTCCAATTAGCACTGTTCTGGAATTGACCACCCCACCTTCTCTCCAATCGAACAATACGCCTAAAGTAAAACCTTTGTACGAGAAGGTATTTTGAATGCCCAGCATGAAATCTGGATTATAGTTGCCCAGCTTCTTTAGCGTAGGGTCGCGCAAAGAAAATCCATCTTCATTGTGTACCTCCTGGCCAAAAAACGGACTGCTTTCATCATCTACGGTTACCAGCCCAGTACCATAGACGTCTCCCATTCTTTCGCCGACCTTAGCTAGAACATCTATATAGTTGGAGGATATTTCATAGGAATCCAAACCTTCTGTAAGTGATTTCACTTTGCCCCTTGCCCTGGTAAAATTAAGAATGGTGTTCCAAGTGAAATTTTCGGTCTTTATGGGAACCGCATTTAATACAATTTCCAAACCTGTATTTTGGATTTCTCCCGCATTAATGATTCTGGAATCAAATCCAGATGTATTGGAAACAGGAAGTATCAAAATTTGATTTTCTACGGTAGAATCGTACCAAGTAATATCAAATCCCAATCTGTTGTTAAAAAGACGAAAATCGGCACCGACTTCAATGGAATTGGCTTCTTCCGGTTTTAGGTTTTCATTTCGAAGAATATTCGATGCATTAACCCTTTGAAAATTACCCCAAGGTTCATTGAACGAAAATGTATTTCTTAAGGCATACGGATTGGTGTCGTTTCCAACAACGGCCCATCCAGCTCTTAGTTTAAGAAAGACCGACTGGGGAAACGAGAGCATATCGGAAACTATGGTACTTATGCCAACAGATGGATAGAAATAGGAATTATTATCTTCTGGCAATGTACTGGACCAATCATTTCTTCCTGTTATATCTAAAAACAATAGGTTCTTATAGGAGAAGTTAGCAAAAGAGTAAAGCGAGTTTACCTTTTTTTCACTGTTAAATTGGGTCTTGGACAAAGGTTCAGCGGCATTCTCAAAATTATAAATGCCGGGTATAGATAAGGAATTGGCACTAATTCTTTTGTACCTATTAACTTCTTTTCTAATATTACCGCCAAAAGACAGCGCCATTGTAAAGTCCTTGGATATTCCCTTATTGTACTGTAAAAGGAAATCCGTGTTTTGTTCTTTGAAATAAATATTATCCTCACGATATTGTCCTTTTGCAAACCGTTGTGTACTATAAGCCCTTTTACTGACTCTTAGGTCGTTAAAATAGTCCATTCCGGAACGGAACATCAAGGTCAGATCTTCGGTCAGGTTCATATCTACCCTTACATTCCCATAAACCCTATCCTTATCAAAGGCGTTGGTATTTTCGTTCATGGTAAAGTATGGGTTATCATGCCAGTTGTAGTTGTAGTTGAACTGCTGTCTCCCTTCCAATCCTGGCTGCCAGTAATTTTCTAAACTATTCATGTCTATCTGTCGCCCGAACCATGCCCATAAATACATAATGTTCTCTGTTCCATACGAATTATTGGGTCTATTTCTACTGCCACTGTTCACATAATTAACCGATGAGGAAACTTTTATCCAATCGGCCAAATTATAAGAACCACTAAAAGCATATGTACTTCTATCGTAATCGCTATTGGGCAAGATGCCCTCACTTTCCAAATTAGTAAAAGAAATTCGCATATTTCCTTTATCATTTCCACCAGTCACCGATATATTGGTCGTTAAGGTATTTCCTGTCCTGAAAAAATCCTCGATATTATTCGGTTGTGCGATCCAGGGTGTTGGACTGATTCCATCTGTGAAACTACCAGAGGCATCTCGTGGCCTAACGGCACTGTCCCCTGCCCTGAAACCACTTGTTGTAGGGCTATCGTGCTGTGCAATTAGCCTTCCGTCTAATCGCGGGCCCCAGCTTTCATCAATGTTATCGTTAGTTCCGCCACCAAAACCATCTAAAAAGGAAAATTCTCCGCCAGCTCCCTGACCGTATTGATTTTGGTACTTTGGTATCCGTAAGGCATTTTCGAAGGTAACGTTCTGTGTGAAGCTAACACCCAGTCCTTGGGTGTTTGTTCCTGATTTTGTGGTGATGAGTATTACACCGTTCATTCCCCTGGAACCATATAGGGCAGTAGCACTGGGGCCTTTTAAAACAGTCATGGACTCCACGTCATCGGGATTTATATCCTGTGCGCCGTTACCATAATCCGCTTCGAGGTTTCCTTCGGATCTATTGCTCACTGTGCCATTATTAATTGGTATTCCATCCACGACAAAAAGTGGGGAATTCAGACCAGGATTAAGGGATCCTTCTCCCCTAATCGTTATCAAGGATGTGGAGCCGACCCCAGAACTTCCACCAGTTACCTGCACGCCTGCCACTTTACCAGAAAGTGAATTAGTGACGTTGGTCTCCCTGGCGGTGACCAATTCATCTCCCTTGACTTCTTGAACGGAGTATCCCAAACGTTTCTTCTCTTTTTTGATTCCCAAAGCCGTGACCACAACTTCACTTAAACCAGTTGCGCTCTCTTCTAAGGTTATGGTCAGATTCGTTTGCCCGTTTACAGGAATTTCTTTTGTTGTAAAACCTATGTAGGAAATCACCATGGTGGCATTCCGATCGGTCAACGTCATCGAGAAATTGCCATCAAAATCGGTCTGGGTTCCGTTTGAAGTACCTTTTTCAAGCACGTTGGCCCCCGCGAGTGGCACACCATCTTTATCTACGACGGAGCCCGTTACTTCGAATTGTTGATTCGCTATATGGCCAGTTGCCTCATCCGATACTTCTTGCAACGGAGGGCTTGTTCCAAGTTTTAGTATAATCTCCTTATCCAATAATTCAAAAATGATATTGGTATTTGAAAACAGTCTTTGCAAAATTGAAGAAACACCTTCTTTATTTGCATTTACGGAGACGATTCTCTGAGAATCCATCTCTTTGTCATTGTACATGAATTTGAATTCTGTAAGCGTTTCTATTTTGTCTAAAACATTTTCGAGACGTACATTTTCCAGATTCAATGTAATCTTGGTCTTTTGACCATATGTATCGTTGGCGTGAATTTGAAATAGAGAAACTACTAGCAGAAATGTAGTAAGCTTCATTTTCAAGTCAAATTTCAGCTGAAAAGGATTGAGTTTCCTTAGCTTAGATAGTTTTTTCATATTTTTATAGTGTATAAGGTGGTTAAGTAATTTGATCACACGTTACTCGGTAAATGTTCGCGAATTTTTCGGTTTTTTATCTCTTCATGCAAGCATCTTTTTATAGTGATTGAATGCAGTTAACAACTATTGTGATTTAGGTTAAAACGCTTTGGGTTGTTCTGTCATTGGCAGTTTGTTTTGGTTAGGGCCTGTTAACACGCCCTAGGTAATAACTATTTCTTCGTCTGTAATCCTATAGTCTATCCCGTAATTTTTATTGAACGGATCAAACACTTGTTCAATGGTTTCAATATCAAAGCTGGCCGTGAAAAATTCGTTATCCAGCACTTCATTTTGATTGGCTATAACTACTTTGTAATGCCTTTCCAATTTTTTGACAATGTTCTTAAATGGGAGATGTTGGCAATACTATTTAACCTCCCTCTATTCTCCCATAACTTGAGAAAGGCATTCTGGACCACCCCTTCTGCATCCTCACTACAAACCAAGTATCCTCTAGCAATATGTGTTAGCTTATTATAATATAGCTTGAACAACGCTTCAAAGCATGGGTATCTTCGTTTTCCAAAAGGGAAGCAGAGTCAATATTTACTTTTTTATTTTTCAAGTAACTAGTATTTTGAATAAACAACCAAGTGCGATTTACATTGAAATCGTCTTGGGCTGAATTAGTTCTTGCAGGTAGGGGAAATTAAAATAGAATCAAATTCTATTTCAACGTTGCTTTGAACATTTTGAATAGTATGCTAAACTATTGGATAACTATCTTTACTAGTATGAATTTACTGTAAAATCCGTTTAAATAATAATTTATACTTAATATTTTATTATTTTAGAAAAAAAATCTACATAAAGAGTAATAGCAATTATTCTATTCTGGTTTTTACCATAAATAATCATTTTTTAGTCTAAAATTGCTGTTGCATGAAACTTGATGATAAAGACCTGAAAATATTGAGACTTTTACAGGAAAATGCCAATATTAGCAACAAAGAAATTGCGGTGGCTACCAAACTTACCTTAACACCTGTCTACGAGCGAATCAAAAAACTGGATGCCATGTCTTTGCTTAAGAAAAAGGTGGTTTTGCTAAATAGGAAAAAACTTGGATTAAATGTTATGGCAATAGTTTTGGTTAGCATCGAAAAACATTCTGGAGAAGGCGCCCTTGTTTTCATGAAGGAAATAAAAAAAATTCCTGAAGTTGTTGAATGCTTTCATATTACAGGGGCTTTCGACTTTCAGTTAAAGGTGTATACGAGGGATATCGACCACTTTCATGAATTCAACTTTAAAAAACTAACCGTCATAAAAAACATTCGAAAAATGGAGAGCCATTTTGTAATGAAAGAAGTTATAAATACTACAAGTCTCCCTTTGTTTCTTGAAGATTGAGATACTACAACAAAGAATCATTTGCACGAACCAAACTTTTTTCAATAATAGTGGTATGTGGTTCTGTCACATCTGTTCAAAATAAGTATAAAAGTTTAATTTGAATCTTGTTTTATGATGCCAATGAGATAAAGGATTTGTAAGTTGAAATTTTAGGGTTCAACAGTTGATCTTTCTTTATCATTCTTACTATTTCTGCTCCGGCAATTGTCCTTTTTGCCGATTCAAATTCCTTAAATCCCATACCCGGTATTATTTGCCACTTGATCATACGATGATCTTGTTCTATTATAGTATTGAGGTATTTGCATTGTCCTATCTTGATCCGAGAACAATTTCTCCTGTTATATAGT
>CAZRIE010000098.1:0-15748 GCA_964600075.1 uncultured Flavobacteriaceae bacterium | reverse complement strand
GACGCTATAACATCTTAACCCAGAGTAAAGAAATATTTCAGTTTTCGAGGTAAAATGCCATAGAAATGTGATAATCGCGTATAGTGATATCGTGTACATCCGAACTAATTTTGCTCTTAAAGAATCGTTAGAATTCCTAGAAAAAAAGGTGATAGTTTTCTAAGAATATGTGTTGAACGATAAAATTGGAATACTATGAAGACTACTATAACAAACAAAAAAGCGTTGACTGCCTTGGCGGTCGGAGGTTTCGGTATCGGATTGACCGAATTCGTGATTATGGGCATTCTCCCAGACGTAGCCAAAGGGGTTGGGATTACGATTCCTGAGGCGGGCCACTTTATTGCCGCTTATGCACTCGGCGTAGTGGTCGGGGCGCCGATATTGACCAGATTTGCCAAAAAAATCGACACGCGTAGCATGCTATTATTGCTAATGGGCTGGTTTACTTTATTTAATACGTTGTCGGGCTTGGCAGATAGTTATGGAACCTTGCTTGTTGCCCGATTTTTATCAGGTCTTCCGCACGGGGCCTTTTTTGGTATTGGAGCGGTGGTTGCCGGAAAATTGGCAAAAAAGGGGAAAGCCGCGAAAGCTATTGCCGTTATGTTTTCAGGATTGACCTTTGCCAATGTCATCGGGGTACCAATAGGTACGTATATCGGGCATCAGTACGATTGGAGTATTTCTTTTTATATGGTCGGTTTGGTCGGCTTGCTAGCCGTGGCTAGTGTATTTTTTTGGATGCCAACCTTCCCAGCTGAACCCCCAAAACCCTATTCGAAAGAAAATAAAGGACTCAAAAATGGGGAGCTCTGGGCGCTTATCTTGCTCACGACTATTGGTACGGGAGGCTTTTTTGCCTGGTACAGTTATATTGCCCCGCTGATTACCGATGTTGCCGGATGGGGTGAGTACATGGTAGGTTACGCTATGATATTGGCCGGTCTGGGCATGGTAGTCGGTAATTTTGTAGGGGCGAAAATGGCAGAATTGATCAGCCCTTTAAAAGCGGTGGCGCTGAGTCTAACGGCAATGGTCGGTTTATTATTGTTGAATTCTGTTTTGGCCTTTAACCCTTATGTGGTTCTAGTGATGACATTTTTGATGGGCTTGGCTGCCTTTACCGTATCGACACCTATACAAATGGCTATTATCAATACGGCTAAGGGTAATGAAATGCTCGGTTCTTCTATGAACCAGAGTGCGTTTAACATGGGGAATGCTTCTGGGGCCTATTTGGCCGGCTTACCTATGGCGCTTGGCTTCAGCGTCGTTTATGCCGGAGTGGTCGGAGCAGCCTTGGCAGGCATGGGTGTACTTATGGCAGTGGGCATTATAGTGTATAGAAGGCAAAGGGCAGCCACCGAATATCGAAAAATGGCTTTCAATAGTTAGTTAACGAATACTGCCTCGAGAATTATTTCTCGGAGCTTTTTATTGATTTTTGTGTTTTTTAATTTCGGCATCGGTAAAACCCAAAAATCGCGCGGCATTATTGTAAAAGATATTTTCTTTTTGTTCTAGGGATAAAAAATCTACGGAATTAATAGCTTCTATTCCTTCATCTATGGTATTGACCCAAACCATTTGGTCCGATCCGAACATAATTCTATCACCGAAGCCTGAATCTACCAACCCTTCTAAAAAGTTATAGAACTCCTTTTTGGGAATTCCCCAGCAAATTACGCCAAGGTCAACATATACTTGTGGATGCGCATACATAAGCGCCTTCATGTCTTCCAAATACGGCCAACCTGCATGCATGATATAGATTTTCATTTTTGGTCTTGAAAATACTATTTCCTCTAGCTGCAAAGGTTTTCCTTGAAATGCCCTTGTTTTGGGGTATTCAAAATACGCTCCTCCAGGAGGCCCGCCTGGGTACATATGATACGCAATGGGAATGCCCAACTCCTCCGCTAAATCAAAATAGGGCACTAAACTTTCGTCTGTTGGAAGCTTGCCCTGGTAGTTGGGAGCAACTTCCCCCAATACATGAAGCTTTCCACTTTTGTGTTTTTCCTTTAATTCATCAATAGTGTTGTAATGACTTTCCCCTATGATAACTAAAGAAGAGTCTATTTTATGCCATTCTGAACCGTTGGTTACCATAGCTTTGACGATATTATGCTTTTTGAATTTCTCAAATGTTTCTTCTTGGTGCTTTTGCAGGGTTTCTGAACCCACATAGGTCTTATGGGTTAAAGGATTATAGTTTTCCAAACCAAACATCTGATTTTTTGAAACATACGCGTGAACATGCATGTCGATAATAGGACCCGTATAATTTTCAATAGGCTGTTCAGCGCTACTCTTATTTTCGTCTTCCGGCATAGTAACCCAAGCGATTGCCAAAAAAGAAAAGACCAGGACAATCAAAATTCCTTTTTTCATGATGTATTGTGTTGGTGTTCATATATATCAAAGTATAATTTATGGAAAACGAGGGAATGGTCTATTAGACATGTATAGATGGTGGGAATTGATGTATAGCCTGCTGTGAACATAAACAATAATGCACCCCAAAACATGAATATATTTGAATGTAAAATATGGCGTACAAAAAAGCCTCACAAGTTTTAAAACCTGTGAGACCTGTATTTTTGTTAATTATTTTTCCTAAATATGCTTTGCTAACCAATCCCCAACCACACTGGTTTTGTAGCTTTTGCCATCTTCGGCCAAATCTTCGGTCACGATACCTTCGGCCAAAGATTTGTTAACTACATCCCGAATAGCTTCGGCTTCATCGGTCAAATCCATATCTTCAAAAAGCATGGCTGCTGAAAGTACTGTAGCTAACGGATTGGCAATATCTTTTCCGGCAGCTTGCGGGTAAGATCCATGAATCGGTTCGTACAACCTTGCTTTTGCGCCAACCGAAGCAGAAGGCATCAAGCCCATAGATCCCGAAATTACAGAAGCTTCATCCGTCAAGATATCTCCGAATAGGTTTTCGGTAATGATGACATCATAACCTTTTGGCCATTGTACCAGACGCATAGCCACAGCATCTACAAATTCATAGGAAACTTCGACCTCAGGATAATCCTTTTCCATCGCCTGAACGGTCTCGCGCCATAATCGTGAGGATTCCAGAACATTCGCCTTATCGACACAACATAATCTTTTCGAGCGTGTCATCGCCATTTCAAAACCTTTTTTGGCCAACCGCTGTATTTCTGAGCGGGTATAAGTCATTGTATCAAAAGCAGTATTGCCATCGTCTTTGCGTCCCCTTTCCCCGAAATAGATACCTCCGGTTAATTCCCGAAGGATAATTAAATCGGTTCCTTCGATACGCTCGCGCTTTAAAGGTGATTTATCAATCAAAGAAGGAAATGTAAAGGTTGGACGGACATTGGCAAACAATCCCAGTTTCTGGCGCATTTTCAACAACCCCTGTTCAGGGCGAACTTTTGCAGATGGGTCGTTATCAAACCGTGGATGTCCGATAGCACCAAACAGCACAGCATCGGCATTTACACACACTTCATGCGTGGAATCTGGATAAGGTTCTCCTACTGCATCAATAGCCGCTGCACCTGTTAAGGCGGGTTGCCATGTAATTTCGTGATTGTACTTCGTTGCTATGGCGTCACAAACTTTTACAGCTTGGTCAATAACTTCGGGGCCGATTCCGTCTCCGGCCAAAAGGGCAATGTTTAGTTTCATATGGTTTTCGCTTTGCGAAACGCCGTACGCTTATCACCGTACGCCGAACGCTTTTTTAATTGTATGTTCTTCGTTTTTAAATCATTATTGCGCTTGGCTTATAGCACACCGCGCACACCGCGCACACCGGGCGTTAAATTATATTCAACATCTTCTCAGTAGCCTTAATTGCACTTACAGTCTGGTCAGAATCCAGCCCACGAGAAGTAAATTCTTTCCCGCCGGCTTCCCAAGTAATAATGGTTTCACAAAGTGCATCTGAATTACTCCCGGGGGGTATGCGTACTGCGTAGTCCACTAAAATGGGCAATTCTATTTTTCTTGTTTGGTATATTTTACGAAGGGCATTCATAAACGCATCGTATTGTCCGTCACCAGAAGCGTTTTCTTCATAAATCTTACCATTTATTTCTAGAGATAAGGTTGTTGAAGGCTTTAATCCTTTCGAATGGGTAAGTACATACGATTTCACGAAAACTTTTTGTTGGTAATTCGTGTTCAGTACGTCCGAAATAATATAGGGCAGATCGTCTTTGGTCACCCGTTCTTTTTTATCCCCTAACTCAATAATTCGTGCCGTAACTTTTTTCAGTTCCTCGTCGTTCAACGTTAACCCCAGTTCCTGTAAATTCTTCTGAATATTGGCCTTTCCTGACATTTTACCCAGTGCATATTTACGCTTTCGGCCAAAACGTTCAGGCATTAAATGGCTAAAGTACAAATTATGTTTACTGTCTCCATCTGCATGAATACCAGCAGTTTGAGTAAAAACATTATCACCTACTATGGGTTTGTTGTACGGAATGCTTATTCCTGTAAAAGCGGAGACTAACTTGCTTACTTTGTAAAGTGCTTTTTCATTGACCGCTATGGTCACCTCGGGTAAAAAGTCATTGATAACCGCTATGGCACTTGCCATAGGTGCGTTGCCAGCTCGTTCACCCATTCCGTTTACGGTAAGGTGCAAGCCATGGCAACCTGCTTTTATGGCTTCCATGATATTGGCAACTCCCAAGTCATAATCATTATGACCATGAAAATCAAAGTGCATTTTGGGGTACCGTTCAACGATTTCCGAAATAAAATCAAAGGTTTCTTTATAGGTAATAACACCTAACGTATCTGGAAGTAAAACTCGCTTTACAGGTTGTGTTGCAAGAAAATCAAGGAACTCAAAAACGTATTCCTTGGAATTTCGCATACCATTACTCCAATCTTCTAAATAGATATTATTGATGATTCCCATCTTTTCTGCGGATGCAAAAATGGCGGCAATATCTTCAAAATGTTGTTTGGGCGTCTTTTTTAGTTGATGGGTCAAATGGTTTAGGGAGCCTTTGGTCAGTAGGTTTTGTGATTTCGCGCCTGCTTTTTCCATCCACTTTAAGGAAACACCATCATCGGTAAAGGTCAAAACTTCTACCTTATCTAAATAACCTTTCTCGGCGGCCCATTCCGTAATCTGCTGAACGGCCTGTAACTCACCCTCTGAAACCCTCGCCGAGGCAACTTCTATTCTATCGACTTTTAATTCATCGAGTAGCAGCTTGGCCATTGTCAGTTTTTCAGAAGCAGTAAAAGATACACCTGAGGTCTGCTCGCCATCACGCAAGGTGGTATCCATTATTTCCAATTGTCTTTTCATTTTAATGGTGTGGTTGATTTCTATTGCGATTACGAGCGAAGCGTGGTAATCTGTTTGAACATTCGAAAGGTTTCAACGGACTGCTTCGTCGCGAAAATGCTCCTCGCAGCTACAAATCATAAAGGCCTGTCGGCTGCAAATTCCTGAATATCTTTCTTAATGTTCAACAAATAGTCGATATCATCAAAACCATTGGTCATATTCGTTTTTTTGTAGTCGTTGATATCAAAAGACTCACTTTCGCCAGTAGCCAGAATGGTTACAATTTGTTCTGGAAGACTCACTTCAAACTCCGTATTCGGATTCTTTTCAATTTCGGTTAATATTTTTTGAAGGAATTCTGCGCTCACCTGAACGGGCAAAACACCTATATTCAAACAATTACCCCTAAATATATCGGCGAAAAAGCTAGAAATAACTACTCGGAATCCGTAATCATAAACGGCCCAGGCCGCATGCTCACGAGAAGAACCGGAACCGAAATTTTTTCCACCAACTAATATTTTGCCGCTGTATTTCGGATTGTTCAATATAAAATCTTCCTTCGGAGAATTGTCTTGATTGTAACGCCAATCACGAAAAAGATTATCCCCAAAGCCTTTGCGTTCCGTTGCTTTTAAAAAACGAGCCGGGATAATCTGATCGGTGTCTACGTTCTCGATCGGAAGTGGAACCGCCGTTGTTTTAAGTGTTGTGAATTTATCGTATGCCATTATTCAGTCGTTAGTAATTAGTGGTTAGTCGTTAGTAAAACTAATCTAAGTCTATGCCGTCTCCAGCTTCATTAGATCTCGAGGATCCGTCACTTTGCCAGTAACCGCTGCAGCTGCCGCAACTAGTGGGCTCGCTAATAACGTTCTTGATCCTGGACCTTGTCTTCCTTCAAAGTTTCTGTTCGATGTGCTTACAGCTAATTTTCCGGGTGGTACTTTATCGTCGTTCATGGCCAAACATGCCGAACAACCGGGCTCACGAAGTTCGAAACCAGCTTCCGTAAGAATATCTAAAATACCTTCTTCTTTGATAGCCGACTCAACTTTATGACTTCCGGGGACTAACCATGCCGTTACATTATCTGCTTTCTTTTTTCCTTTTACGATAGATGCAAAAGCCCTGAAATCTTCGATTCTTCCATTGGTACAACTTCCGAGGAAAACAAAATCAATAGGCTTTCCAATCATGGTGTCGCCCTCACCGAATTTCATGTATTGTAATGATTTCTTATACGTAGTCGCGCCACCTTGAACCATTTCGGAGGTGGGAATATCATTCTTGATGCTCATTCCCATTCCTGGGTTCGTCCCGTAGGTAATCATTGGTTCGATCAACGAACCGTCAAAGGTCAATTCTTTATCGAAAATGGCATCTGGGTCGGTATAAAGCGTCTGCCAGTAGTCCATAGCTTTGTCCCATTCAGCTCCCTTTGGGGTGAATTCGCGTCCTTTTACAAAATGAAAGGTACTTTCATCGGGCGCAATCATGCCACCACGGGCACCCATTTCAATACTGAGGTTACAGACGGTCATACGACCTTCCATGGTCATATTTTTAAAGACATCTCCGGCATATTCGACGAAATATCCTGTCGCGCCAGAAGTTGTTAATTGCGAAATAATAAACAGTGCTGCGTCTTTTGGAGTTACACCGTATTGTAATTCACCAGTAATATTGATGCGCATTTTTTTCGGTTTTGGCTGCATAATACATTGCGTAGCCAAAACCATTTCAACTTCCGAAGTACCGATACCAAAAGCAATCGCTCCGAAAGCACCGTGTGTAGACGTATGTGAATCACCACAAACAATCGTGGCGCCAGGTAACGTAATTCCGTATTCAGGCCCCACGACGTGCACGATTCCGTTTTTTTCGTGGCCTAAGCCCCAATACGAAATACCATGCTCATTGGCGTTTTCTTCTAGCATTTTTAATTGATTCGCCGATAGCGGGTCAGCAACGGGAAGATGTTGATTGATTGTCGGGGTGTTATGGTCGGCCGTTGCAAAGGTCTTTTCAGGATGTATTACACCAATATTTCGGGTTTTCAATCCTAAAAAAGCAACTGGGCTCGTTACCTCATGTACCATGTGCCGGTCGATGAACAGTACATCAGGGCCGTTTTCGATCTGGTGTACAACATGAGAATCCCATACTTTATCAAATAATGTCATTTTTGAACTCATAATCTTTAAAATCTAAGCCTACAAAACTAAGGAAACAAGGAATTTTTAAGAAATTATTGTGCTTGAAAATTACGATGTTCAACTTATATAATTCCAAATATTCTTGTGCTTGACCAATTTTGCCGTAAGCGACATACCTAGATTCTTAATAATGCTTTCACGCAATAAAGATGTCAATTAATAAATAAAAATTTAACATGATAGCGCGCAAAATAAAGTTATTCAATGTAACGAAATGTCATTACAAAAAATTTAAGTGCCCTTTGGCATATTTGTGCCTTCGGAGCTTTTGGTTTTTTAATAACTACCTAGTACTTATATTATAATAACGTAGATCATTTCGCGTTTGCTTTGGACCTAAGATGTTCTAATGAAATTTTTTAAAAGCCCGAGGCTATATTTAGTATTTCTATTACTGAACATTATTTCTTGTAGTATGGATAGTAAGGTAATTGACGAGGTTGTTAAAGTCACCAAGGTAGCGATAACTTCAGAGGCCCATATTATTCTAACAAACACGACCGCACAATTGTCAGTTTCCGTAAGTCCGAAAAACGCAACCCTTAAAGATGTTTTTTGGAGTAGTAGTGACAAGACTATTGCCACAATTGATAGCAGTGGTCTTATTACCGCAGTTGGTATAGGACAAGCAATAATTTCGGTTGAGTCGCAAGAAAATCTATCTATCATTGACACCTTGACGATAACAATTACCGGGGATAAGAGCAACGACATCACCACTGTATTCATAGATGAAGTTGAGGGTGTGTTCAACGGTAACACGATAACATTTGAATTCTTTGAGGGTACCGATATCGCGGCTTTAGCCCCAACGATTGTTCACAATGGATTAAGCATAGTTCCTGAAAGTGGAATGACACAAGACTTTTCGAAACCTATAATATACAACGTTGTCTCAGAAAATGGTGAGTCGCAAGAATGGGTAATTAATGTAAACGTAAGCACACCTCCTTACGCATCTAAATTTATTACCAAATGGAAAACCGACAATCCAGGGGCTTCGAACGATACTCAAATTACAATTCCAACCTCTGCTAATCTACCAGGTGTCTTTAATTTTGATTATAATTTTTTTGTGAGTTGGGGAGATGGAACTTTTGATTATGAGGTTAAAGGAAACATCACACATACTTACGAAACGGCAGGAACCTATCAAGTAGCTATTTGGGGAGAATTTCCGCATCTTTATTTCGGAGGTGGGGAAGATGCAAGAAAAATAGTTGCTGTTGACCAATGGGGCACAATGCAATGGGCTTCTATGTCTGCATCTTTTTGGTACTGCACGAATATGGACGTAATCGCCGATGATATTCCTGATTTATCAATGGTTACTGAATTGACCAATATGTTTGCAGGGTGTACCGAGCTATTGGGTAATTCTTCTATGGGGCTTTGGAAAACCATCTCAGTGACTGATATGGCATCTACTTTTGCAGGTTCTTCGCAATTTAACATTGATATCGGAAATTGGAACGTATCCAATGTAACCTCAATGGCCGTTATGTTTGGTGGAACTTCCTTCAACCATGATATCAGTGGATGGAATGTTTCAAAGGTGAAGAATATGCAGGGAATGTTTCGCTCGAATACTGCTTTTAATCAAGATATCGGTATTTGGGACGTTAGTAACGTAACCAATATGAGCCGCATGCTAAGTTACTGTTATGCCTTCGAAAAAGACCTCCGTGAATGGGACGTATCGAACGTAAGTATCATGGATGGTATGTTCGAATTTGCCTTACTTTTCGATCAGAATCTTGCTAATTGGAATGTGGCCAACGTAGCCGATATGCATGATATGTTTCTCGGCGCTACTTTATCGAAGGCCAATTATGACGATATGCTAGCGGGCTGGAGCAGTTTATCTTCATTACAGCCAGATATCGTGTTTCATGCTGGAAACAGCACCTATTGTTCAGGTGAAGCAGCTAGACAGCAATTGATAGATACTTACGGCTGGGGTATAACCGATGCTGGAAAAGATTGTAACTAGTCGGCATTAGCTAATATAATTCCAAATATTTTTATACTTCACCAATTGCGAATACGCATGACGAATAACCAAATTTTCCGGTCTTTCAATCCTTGGGTCGTCTTTTAGCAGTTGGACGGCATAATATCGAGCTGTTTTCAGAATATCGTTATCCTTAACGATATCGGCTATTTTTAGGTTCAATATGCCACTTTGTTGCGTACCCATTAAATCGCCCGGGCCACGAAGCCGTAAATCTACTTCTGCGATTTCGAAACCGTCGTTCGTCTGTACCATGGTCTGCAAGCGTGTTTTTGCCTCTGAGGAAAGTTTGTGACTGGTCATCAGAATACAATAACTCTGGTCGGCACCGCGCCCTACGCGACCACGTAACTGATGTAATTGTGACAAGCCAAAACGCTCCGCGCTTTCAACAATCATTACCGAGGCATTAGGCACGTTAACCCCAACTTCAATAACCGTAGTAGCCACCATTAGTTGTGTTTCACCTTTTACAAAACGCTCCATTTCATAGTCTTTATCAGCTGGTTTCATTTTACCATGAACGATGGATATCTGATAATCGGGTAGGGGAAAATCTCGAGCGATGCTTTCATAACCGTCCATCAAATCTTTATAGTCCAAAGCTTCCGATTCTTGAATTAGGGGATAGACCATATAGATTTGTCGTCCTTTTTTGATTTCATCCCGAATAAAGCGAAAAACCTTTAAGCGATTCGAATCAAATCTATGTACCGTTTTTATTGGTTTACGCCCTGGCGGAAGTTCATCGATCACCGAAATGTCCAAATCGCCATACAAACTCATGGCGAGTGTTCGAGGAATCGGTGTTGCTGTCATGACTAGTATATGTGGCGGCACCTCATTTTTATGCCACAGTTTTGAGCGTTGGGCTACGCCGAAGCGGTGCTGCTCGTCAACGATTGCCAACCCCAGGTTTTTATATTGCACCTTATCTTCAAGTAGGGCATGGGTACCAATAAGAATATGTAGCTCGCCGTTTTCAAGGGCTTCGTGAATCACCTTACGTTGCGATTTTTTTACGGAGCCGGTTAACAGGGCACAACTGACCCCTATATTTGCGAGCAGTTCTTTAATACCCATATAATGTTGGTTGGCCAATATTTCCGTAGGAGCCATAAGACAGGCCTGAAAGCCATTGTCGATGGCCAAAAGCATGGTCATTACCGCTACGATAGTCTTGCCAGAACCTACATCACCTTGCAACAGGCGGTTCATTTGCGCGTTGCTACCCAAATCGCCACGTATCTCTTTGATAACGCGCTTCTGCGCTCCGGTTAATTCAAAAGGGAGTTGTTCTTCATAAAATTCGTTGAACAATTCACCCACTTGATCAAAGTTGAACCCTTTAATTTTTTGCTTCCGGAGCATTTTTTTGGAGATCAACTGCAATTGAATATAAAACAGTTCTTCGAATTTTAAACGAAACTGCGCTTTGGCCAATAGTTCTTGGTTCTTCGGAAAATGAATGTTAAGTAGCGCTTCGGACTTTGATACTAATTTCAGTTCATGCAAAAGTTTGTCAGAAAGTGATTCGGAGAACCTACCTTTTGATTCTTTGAACAGTTGTTGTATCAATTTGCTGATGACACGGTTGGTGATGCCTTTGTTGCTTAATTTTTCAGTGGAAGGGTAAATGGGCTGCATGGCGATTTTAAGTCCTTGCTCATGCTCAGAGAGCAGTTCCATTTCGGGGTGTGGCATAGAAAATTTACCATTGAACCAATTGCATTTTCCGAACATGACGTAGGGTACGTTCAGTTTTAGGTTTTCACGCATCCACTTTTGCCCCCGAAACCAGACGAGCTCCAGTTCGCCTGTGTCGTCAACAAAACTAGCTACCAAACGTTTGCCCTTTTTCTGTTCGACGGTTTTAATATTCACGATTTTACCCACAATCTGAACATCGGCATTACTGCGCTGTAGTTGCCCGATTTTATAGTATTGGGTCTTGTCTATATAGCGGTTCGGAAAGAGATTGAGCAAATCTTGAAACGTCTGTATGCCCAGTTCTGATTGCAGGGTTTCGGCACGATTGGGACCGACTCCCTTTAAATATACAATCGGTGTCTGTAGATTGACGTTCATGCTACTAAATTAGGTTATAGGGGAATGAGGTGCAACAAAAAGTCCCCCTCTAACTTCCCCAGAAGTTGGAGGACTTTATTTCATGTAGTACAACTTTCCATGATAAATGTTCAAATACAAGCTTATTATATTCCCTCGCTTCAGAGGAGGGTTAGGGAGGGGACAACTAAAACGCTAAATTTGAAGCAGTCTTTTGCACCTCATAGTTTTATGCGACAAAAATTAGCATCTGTTTTTCTTCTTCTATGTTTTTGGGTATCTGCCCAGCATCAGGATAAAGTTGATTTTATTAGCGCGGAAGTTTCAATTGAACCGATTCCCCTTGAAAAAAAGATAAAAGGTTTTGTTACCTATGAATTTGAGGTTTTACAGGATGTTGATTCTGTTTTTTTGGATGCCAAGAATATGGAGTTTTTGGCCGTTCAATTGAATGGAAAAAAAATAAAATATTTCAATAATGGAAAAATCGTTTCTATTAGGAAATCATTTAGGAAAGGAAAAGACTATAAAATAAAGCTGACCTATTCCTGCACTCCAAAGCAAACCGTCTATTTTCTTGGTTGGAACGACGACGTGGTTGGGAATGAGCAAATCTGGACCCAAGGCCAAGGAAAGTATACCAGCCATTGGTTGCCCAGCTTTGATGACATGAACGAGAAATTAGAATTTGATTTAAGTTTCATTTCTAATCTAGACAAAACTATTGAGATAGCGAATGGCATTATCAAAAAAGTCAAAAGAAATCCTAATGGAGAAACTATAGTTTCCTTCGATATGCAAAACCCGATGAGCAGCTATCTCTTGGCTTTTGCCATTGGAAATTATGACAAGCAACAATTGACTTCGTCAAGCGGAATCGCAATAGAAAACTACTATTATCCCAAGGATAGTTCACGAGTTGAACCGACCTATCGCTACACGGCAGAAATCTTTGATTTTCTGGAAACCGAAATCGGTGTACCGTATCCTTGGCAGAACTATAAACAGATTCCCGTTCGTGATTTTTTGTATGCGGGTATGGAAAACACGAGTGCTACCATTTTTTCAGATGGGTATGTAATTGATTCTACTGCTTTTGTCGACAAAAACTATGTCAATGTCAACGCCCATGAATTGGCACACCAATGGTTCGGGAATTTGGTGACAGAAAAAGATAGTAATCATCATTGGCTCCATGAGGGTTTTGCGACCTATTATGCCTATTTGTCCGAAAAGGAACTATTTGGCGACGAGCATTTTTATTGGAAATTGTATAAATCGTTAACACAACTCCAAAGTGCTGTGAATAGGGGAGAGGGGCAAAGTTTATTAGACCCCAAAGCCAGTAGTCTGACCTTCTATGAAAAAGGAGCTTGGGCCCTTTTTATACTAGGAGATAAGATCGGGGATTTAGCCTTTAAAAAGGGTATCAAAAACTATTTGGAGAAGTACAAGTTCAAGAACGTTACGGTTTCCAATTTTCTTCTAGAAATGGAAAAAGCAAGCGATTCCGATTTATCTAGTTTTAGGGAAGATTGGTTGGAAAGTACCGAGTTGCCTTTTAATATTGCCATGGAAAGGCTTGCTCAAAAATCTACTTCGCTAGCCCTTCTGGTTTCCATGGAAAATGGATTTAAAATAGCAGAGAGCGATGACATTGATTTTGAGCGCTATTGGGATCTTACGGAATCCATCCACCTAAAAAAGCATATTTTGGATAATCACTTCAAGATACTTCCAGAAGAACTAATAGAAAAGGCTTTTGATACCGATACAATACCCCTTCGCCAATCATTGGCCATTAAAATGGACAGTATCCCGTCTTCCCTGAAGACCAAATATGAATCCCTTTTGAACGATAAGAGCTATATTACCATAGAAAGCGCACTTTTTAAATTATGGGCATCCTTCCCCAAAGACCGAAAAAAGTATTTATATAGCACCAAAAACATCGATGGTCTTCCTAATCAGAATGTCAAATTATTGTGGCTAACCCTGGCAATTTTGACCAATGACTATGAAGCTCAAAATACCCAACAATATTTTATCGAGCTTAGCGGGTATACCTCACCGAAATACTCATGGGAAACTCGAATGGGTGCTTTTCAATACGTAAGTGAAATTGGTTTTAACGACCAAAGTCTTAAGAATTTAATCAATGCAACAGTTCACCACAGTTGGCAGTTTAAAAAATACGCTCAGAATTTAATGGACAAACTTTTGAAAGACTCCGATTATCAAAACCGTATCGAAGGTATTGCTAAAGAACTAAAAGAGGATGAATTGCGTTATATGAATACGAAACTTGTCAAAAAATGAGAGCATTGGTCATATCTGGTGGCGGTAGTAAAGGTGCATTTGCCGGTGGTGTTGCACAGTTTCTGATTCAAGAAGCACGCCATCCGTATGATTTATTCGTGGGCACCTCTACCGGTAGTTTGCTTATTTCGCATTTGGCTTTGGGCAAACTGGAAAAGATAAAAGAGATCTATTCGAATGTAGATCAAGACAGTATCTTTAGTAATTGTCCTTTTCTTGTAAAAAAGAAATACGGAGTTGACGAAATTTCGATTAATCATTGGAACGTAGTTAAAAACTTTGCCAGGGGTAAAAAGACTTTTGGTGAGAGTGAAAGCCTTAGAGAACTCATACGGCAAAGTCTTACCGTTGAGGAGTTTCAAGAACTAAAAAGTGGACCAAATGATGTGGTCGTTACGGTTTCGAATCTTTCTTTGAATCAAGTCGAGTACAAATCTATCAACGATTGCACTTATGATGAGTACTGCGATTGGATTTGGATTTCGGCAAACTACACGCCATTCATGAGTTTGGTTCGAAAAAATGGATGTGAATACGCAGATGGTGGTTTGGGAAGTATCGTGCCTATTGAGGAAGCCATAAGAAGGGGAGCTACAGAGGTTGATGTGGTTGTTCTGCATACCGAGGTCAGTTATATGAATCGTATGCCTTCTCGAAATCCGTTTGAGCTGCTTACGACTATGCTAAGTTTTATTTTAGATCGTATAGAAAATCAGAATATCAGAATCGGAAAATTGGTAGCGAATCAGAAGAATGCGATAATCAATCTGTATTATACACCAACTATTTTAACTACGAATTCACTGATTTTCGACAAAAAGAAAATGACCTTATGGTGGAAACGAGGGTATCTATATGCCAAAAACAAAAATGAGGAAACCAACCCTATCGAGCCTAACGAGCTCGAATAGTCTGCAATCAAAACTAACATTTCATAAACTTCGCTACCATATTTACCCCTAATTTTTTTTGGTGGATTTTTAAACCCCAAGGGCTGAGCTCTTGTTTGAACATGACTTTATTACCAAAGTTCGCCGATTTCCTTTTTCACGAAAGATAGGGCAGTGGCAGATGGAGATGCCTTATCCATAGTTTCGGTCAAAATGTCTTCACGCAATTTATCGGCCGAATCGGTTTCGCTCATGGCAGCTTTGCGGATCATCTGTACGGTAGCACTTTTGGCAGCTTTGATGATATTCCAACATTCATCGGTCATATAGATTTGTTGCGAAAGATTGTGATCGAACTCGTTTTCTATACTTTTAACCAATAGTGTTTCGTAGGCATTTTTATCTGATGATTTGGGGGCGACCCGAACGACCAAGCTTGGTATGGCAATACGTTCAAGAAAAAGTGCCATACGCTCATAGGCTTGCAATCGAATAGGGAGCGTATTTTTTTGGGTGTCTTTGTGCAATAAAAATCGCCTACGGCCGTCTTCGTTCTTTGTATGTAGTTTAAAAAAGTAAAAGGCGACAACGCCGGTAACAACGGCCGGCAATAGAAAGCCGAATAGTTGTAGAATATTTTCTTCTGACATTTTTTTGGTTTTTGGTTATGCAAATAGAACGAAGTTTTTTTATAAAAAGTATACGCCGTATCCAGTTCGAAGTACTTTTAAAACTTCATTTTAGTCAAAGTTAAAATGGCGGTCTGATTATTTTTTCCATACTTCGAAAACCCACCTAACTAAGTGTTTTAAATTGCTTTGTCTCACTTGGATTCCCATTGAACTTTTTGAAATAAAAATCATTAGTGTCCGATTAAATTTTTTAAAAGCGGGATTTCCTAAAAGGATTTCCCGCTTTTTCATATCTTGTTTTT
>CAZRIE010000097.1:0-15869 GCA_964600075.1 uncultured Flavobacteriaceae bacterium | reverse complement strand
AAGATTTTACCAACCTCTACGGTGCTGGTTAGACGTCCAAATCCGCCCACTTGCCAAGGTTGGGTATACGAAAATTGCAGCTTAGTGTAGTCGAAATCACTGTCCCATATACCATCGATACCTTTAGTATATTTTAATAACAACGTACTATATTCATCATTGATGTCACGGCGCTCCACACCATAACCAATAGTTCGTTTTCCCGGGGTATAAATTAATACGGTCTGAAAATCGAACTGCTTAATTTCAGAAGACACCCCAGTGGGCGATTCGGCATCGACATAGTCAAGGCTAAATGCCGCCGGCAAGGCGGAACTCAGCTTTCGAAAAGTCGCTCCAACCGCTATCCTCAAATTTGTTACCGGTTCCATTTCTATACCGAGACCGTTCAGGTTTATATTGGACAACCTATTATTGGCCCCGACCGTTAAAATAGCCGAAGAAGCAATACTTCTGCCCAACACATCATTAGTGGCCGTGAGACTGCCCCCCAATTGTTCCACATCACGTCGCTTACCTCCAGAGATAATCAATCGCTTCTTCTTATCCAATAAGAACTTTCCAGAAGCTCCAAATTTGAATTTTTTATCGCCAAATCCATAAGCGCCGTAGCCTTCTAAACGCCAAGGGTCGTTTTCGCCAAAATAAGTTCTGGCGCCCATTCGCACACGCAGACCTTCAGCTTCATTGTATCCCCAGAAATCGTATATGCTACCAATATCCATATTCCATTTATCAATTTCAACATAGCCCGAACCGAGTATACTGACAAAATCATAATACAAGTTGAATTTAGGTACGGTCTGTAGCGTGTCCAATAGCTGGTAAATGCCTTGTTCATCTTTGTTCAAACCTTCTAGCCGGTTGTTCTGCCAAAAGGTACTGTCGCGATTCTGGACAATAGGATCATAGGGGTTGCTTTCCGTTTTATAGAATTCTTTGGGCTGCTTTTGATCAAAGTTATAGCCCCCATAAACAGTTGTTCGCTTACCATATACGCCACGTGATTCCTCTTTTTTCTGAAAACTGAAATCGCTCATCATGTAATCGCGTTTCAATAGGAATACCGAATCGTTTACCACTTCGAAATCTTGTTCAATATAGATTTCCTTGACCCAATTGATATTAGCACTTTTGGTAACCTCTAGGTTGATATTCTTGATGGCATAAGTTGTATCATTAACCCAAAAATCGCCTTTGAACGTGAGCTCATTTTTACGTCTCGGATAGTAAAGAATATTATAACACCACTTATTATCGATAAAAGCACTATCACGCAGGGCGTAATTGTAGGTGTCTACACCTGTTCGAGATAACGGACTTGTAAAACTCTTGTCGAAAAACTTCAGATAATTGTCGTAGATATCATAGTCTTGATAAAGGTCGGCGATAAAGCTGATAATAGCCTGATTGTTATCGAAGCCCGAATTTTTATTACCCAAGACATCTTCTTTTTCTTCGTTCAATAGATTATCGCCATATACTTTAGTAAAAGTTTCGTTTAGGAATATGGGCAAATAGGTTTTACCTGTAATTCGCGAAGTATCGAGATCTTGGAAGACAAATTCGAGCCCTTTAAAGATTTTTCGCTTCATCAGGGCACTATCTATGGTGTTTAGGTCAAATTCTACCTTTTCATATTTTTCAAAAGCGTATTGCTTAAACTTGCGCAACCCATTTTCCCTTTTTTTCGACCAGATTTTTTTTAGGATTTCTACTGCAGGGTTATTCTTTTTGGATTGCTTCCCGGCGATGAGCACAACCTCGTCTAGCTGCTGTGAAGACTCTTTCAATTTGACCTTCATATCATAGGTCACTTTAGAGGTCAGGGGAATTTCCAAATTCTCATATCCGATAAAGGAAACGACCAATGTATCGTGGGTAACGTCAGATTCCATATAGAACCGACCGTTATCATTGGTAATAGTGCCTTCGTATGAATTTTTAAAGAAGATGTTCGCGAAAGCAACGGGTTTATCGAATTCATCGAGCACGATACCGCCCACTTTACTCTGCGCACTGGCAAAGAGAGTGAAAAACAGAAAGGTTGCTAGAAGAATTTTTTTCATGAATAGGTTTGTTCTCCGTGCGTGAATTCAAATAACATACCAGAAAAGACAATTTTAATAGCTACTAGTTGCATTTTTTTAGTGCTATTTTTTCTATTGCCTCGTAAATTGAAAAATTTCGGGATAAACCATAACCTAGACTATGTCGAACCACTTTATCTTAATGTATACCCCCCAATAGTGGAAAAAAAATATGCTAAGAAAATTTTAAAACCGTCTCTTAAAAAAATACTTCGCCAACCTTTAGGTCGACGAAGCAAAAGTAACTTTACAAATTCGTTATCCTTTATTTATATAACACTTTCTTAACAGCCTTTACGACATCTTCATGATTGGGCAGCCATTCAGCCAATAAAACCGGGGAATATGGCGCCGGCGTATCTGCCGTATTGATTTTCTGTATGGGCGCATCCAAATAATCAAAAGCATGCGACTGTACGTGAAAAGTAATTTCGGTTGCAACGTTACCAAAGGGCCAAGCTTCCTCCAAGATTACCAGTCGGTTGGTCTTCTTCACCGATTTTAGAATGGCTTCGTAATCCAAAGGTTTTACGGTACGCAAGTCGATAATCTCACAACTGATACCTTCTTTTTCAAGCTCATCTGCTGCCTTATCGGCTTCCTTTATAATTTTTCCAAATGATACGATCGTAACATCTTTTCCTTCTCTTCTGATATCGGCAACACCTATTGGAATGGTGTATTCACCCTCGGGCACTTCGCCTTTATCGCCGTACATCTGCTCCGATTCCATAAAAATTACCGGGTCATCATCGCGAATGGCCGATTTTAATAAACCTTTCGCATCCGAAGGGTTAGAGGGTACGATTACCTTAAGACCTGGACAGTTCGCATACCAGCTTTCAAAAGCCTGTGAGTGTGTAGCTCCCAATTGGCCTGCAGAGCCCGTAGGCCCCCGAAAAACGATCGGACAAGGAAATTGACCTCCCGACATTTGACGGATCTTAGCCGCGTTGTTGATAATCTGATCGATACCCACCAATGCGAAGTTAAAAGTCATGAACTCGATTATCGGGCGGTTACCGGTCATGGTAGACCCGACACCTATGCCCGCGAAACCCAATTCTGCAATCGGCGTATCGATGACACGTTTGGCACCGAATTCAGCCAACATACCTTTCGAAGCTTTATAGGCTCCGTTATATTCGGCAACCTCCTCGCCCATGAGATATATGGATTCATCCTTTCGCATTTCTTCCGACATGGCCTCGACAATGGCTTCCCTAAATTGTAATGTCTTCATCTATAAACTTGGTTTCGTTGAATAAAGTTAATTGTCCATAAATTTTTAAATGTCCTAATTCCCGCCAGCCTGCCACCAAGACAGGTTTCTCCCGAAGAGAAAAGCAATAGGACGATGGACAATTAATTAATTGGACTCCTACTATAGTTCCCTTCCAACTTTAAAGGGGATGCAAAAATAAGAAATTATATGTCAAAACATTTATCCATTGCTCCAAAAAAGAAACAAAAAATGCTATGCATGCATAGCATTTTTGGAAAAGAATACTTATCTTCGTGAGGTCATTTTAAAAGCGTAATAATACATGAAAATACTGGTTTGCATAAGTAACGTTCCAGACACGACATCTAAAATAAATTTTACGGACGGGGACACGAAATTCGATACCAACGGTGTACAATTTGTTATCAATCCCAATGATGAATTCGGATTGACCCGTGCCATGTGGTTCAAAGAAAAACAAGGTGCTACGGTACATATCGCCGCCGTGGGTGAGGCTTCGGTAGAACCTACCATGCGCAAAGCATTGGCCATAGGTGCCGATGAAGGTATTCGTATCAATGCCGTGCCTACCGATGGTTTTTTCGTTGCCGAGCAACTGGCCCACATTATTAAGGATGGTGGTTATGACCTCATCATCGCCGGACGGGAGTCGATCGATTATAATGGTGGTATGGTACCAGGAATTCTTGCCACTTTGTTAGGCATGAACTTCGTGAACACCTGTATCAGTCTCGAAGTCAAAGGCGATACGGCTACTGCAGTTCGTGAAATCGATGGCGGAAAAGAAAAATTACAGACCACATTGCCCTTGGTTATCGGAGGTCAAAAAGGATTGGTCGAAGAAAGCGATCTCAAAATACCCAACATGCGAGGTATTATGATGGCACGTAAAAAAGCCCTCAACGTTGTCGAGCCGATCGATGCAACTAAGGCCACGAAAGACACCAAATTTGACAAGCCCGCACCAAAAGGAGCGGTCACACTAGCCGAATCTGTTGATGAATTGGTCGATTTGCTTCATAATGAAGCGAAAGTCATCTAGCGATGACAAATTCCAAAAACATCAAATCTCAAAAAATTAGATTGGAATTTTGTATACGTATTTTGGAATTTTAAAGGGTATTGAAAAAAAATATTTCACAGGATAGTTACAACAACAAAACATATATAGAAAAATGTCAATATTAGTCTATACGGAATCAGAAAACGGAAAATTCAAAAAAAGTGCTTTTGAGGTGGCCTCCTATGCCAAAGCGGTCGCAGACCAACTGGGCGCTTCGGTAACCGCAGTTTCCTTCAATGCAACTAAAAATGATAGTTTAGGGGGATATGGTGTATCAAGGGTATTGAACGTTTCAGACACACAGCTCGAAACTTTTACTGCCGCAGCCTTCGCCAAGGCCATTGCCCAAGCGGCGGAAAAAGAAAGTGCCACGGTCATCGTGATCAGTTCAAGTGCCAACAGTAAGTTTTTGGCTCCCATTTTGGCGGCCAAACTAAAAGCGGGCTATGTACCGAATGTGGTAGAAGCCCCAGAAAGTACAGCACCCTTTACCGTAAAACGTACCGCTTTCAGCAACAAGGGCTTCGCACATACCGAAATCGCGACCGACACTAAAATTATCGGAGTTTCAAATAATGCATTTGGCCTGAAGGAAAATAAAGTCGATGCTTCCGTTGAAGACTTTAGCCCTGAATTGGGCGATGGTGATTTCTCGGTGAAATCTGTTGAAATCGATACGGTAGCTGGAAAAGTGACCATTGCCGATGCCGAAATCGTAGTATCTGGCGGCAGAGGTCTTAAAGGGCCTGAAAATTGGGGAATGATCGAAGAACTCGCCGAAGTTTTGGGCGCTGCCACTGCCTGTTCTAAACCCGTTTCCGATATGGGATGGCGACCACACGGCGAGCATGTTGGCCAGACCGGAAAGCCGGTAGCCTCTAACCTGTACATTGCAATAGGCATTTCAGGAGCTATTCAGCACTTGGCCGGGGTCAGCTCATCAAAAACCAAAGTGGTCATCAACACTGATCCAGAAGCTCCTTTTTTCAAAGCGGCCGACTACGGAATTGTAGGGGATGCCTTCGAAGTAGTACCGAAACTCGTTGAAAAATTAAAGGAATTTAAAGCGCAAAACGCTTAATTTTTGTTAATTTGCGCGCCCAACAGGGCTGTTTAGTGAGACGCCATGCCCTCATTTAAACAGCCTTTTTGTATTTTTAAGATACTATGAGCTTAGTCAGGTTAAAAATTAAGGGTATTTCGTATAGCCAAACACAAAATGGGGCCTATGCCCTCATCTTGAATGAAGTCGATGGCGACCGAAAGTTGCCCATTGTAATCGGTGCGTTCGAGGCGCAGTCCATTGCCATTGCATTAGAAAAAGAAATCAGGCCGCCAAGGCCCTTGACCCACGACCTGTTCAAGAATTTTTCTGACCGTTTCGATATCGTTGTCAAGCAAGTTATCATTCACAAACTGGTCGATGGCGTTTTTTATTCCAGCATAATCTGCGAACGTGATAAGATCGAAGAGATTATAGATGCCAGAACCAGTGACGCCATCGCTTTGGCGCTCCGTTTCGATGCACCTATCTTTACCTATAAGACGATTTTGGACAAGGCGGGAATCTTCTTGAAGTTTTCTTCCAAAGAAAAAAACGAAAACGAAAACGATGATAGTATCGTGGTCGACGAGATACTACAAGAGGGCGAGACTGTAGAGATAGAATCGGGAGCCTCTGACGGTTATACCGAACTTACTATGGACGAACTCAACAAAGAACTTGACAAGGCCGTTTCTAACGAAGACTATGAAAAGGCCGCCAAACTAAGAGACGAGATTTCCAAGCGTAACTAACCACTACAACAAGCAATCTATGAAAACCAAATTGTGGCTTCTTTTGCTTGTCCTCTTCGTTACCTTCCCATCAATAGCTCAAGAAATTCCGGTTACAAATCTGGAGACCACTACTATTAATGATCTTGTTTCTGAAACGGAAGCAACGGTAATTCCCAATCAAGGGTTTAGCATTACGAGTCTATGGCGAGGTATTCTTGGTATGGCCGTCTTGATACTGATTTCTTTTCTGTTCAGTTCGAACCGTAGGGCCATTAATTGGAAAACCGTTGGTATCGGTCTCTCCCTTCAACTATTTATTGCGATAGGCGTGCTAAAAGTACCGTTCGTTCAAAAAGGTTTTGAAACGGTCGGCGAAATTTTCATTAGCATATTAGGCTTTACACGGGCAGGAAGCAAGTTTCTCTTCGAGGGTCTCGTTGTCGATACCAATACCTTCGGCTATATTTTTGCTTTTCAAGTGTTACCGACCATCATCTTCTTTTCGGCATTGACCTCTTTACTGTTTTATCTAGGGATAATTCAAAAAGTGGTCAAAGGTCTGGCCTGGTTACTCTCCAAAACTTTAGGCATCTCGGGAGCAGAAAGCCTTTCGGTGGCCGGAAATATCTTCTTGGGCCAGACGGAAGCTCCGCTGTTGATCAAAGCCTATTTGGAAAAGATGAACAAGTCCGAAATACTTTTGGTGATGATCGGGGGAATGGCCACCGTAGCAGGAGCCGTTCTGGCAGCCTATATCGGATTTTTAGGAGGAGAGGACAAGGTCTTACAACTCGTTTTTGCCAAACACCTTCTGGCCGCTTCGGTTATGGCTGCACCGGGAGCCATCGTGATTTCAAAAATATTATACCCACAGACGGAAGCTGTAAATACCGATGTTGCCGTATCATCTGAAAAAATCGGCTCCAATCTTCTCGATGCGATTGCCAACGGAACCACCGAAGGCCTAAAACTCGCCGTAAACGTGGGCGCCATGCTTTTGGTATTTGTGGCCATGATCGCCATGGTCAATGGTATTTTAGAGTGGATGGGCGACCTCACCTCCATCAACTCATGGATAGCGGCCAATACCTCTTTTGATAAATTCTCTCTCGAAGCCATTTTAGGAACCATTTTCGCGCCCCTGATGTGGTTGATCGGCGTAGCCAATGAAGATATCATGCTTATGGGGCAATTATTGGGCATCAAACTGGCAGCCAGTGAATTTGTCGGTTATATTCAATTGGCCGAACTCAAAGACCTCACTATCGGTTCAAATCTAGCCTATAATAAATCGGTTATCATGGCCACTTATATGTTATGCGGCTTCGCCAACTTCGCTTCCATCGGTATTCAAATAGGGGGTATCGGTTCTCTGGCCCCTGGCCAACGCAAGACCCTCTCCCAATTCGGACTCAAAGCAGTATTGGGCGGTTCGATTGCTTCTTTACTTTCAGCTACCATTGCGGGGATGATTTTGGGGTAAAAAAGGCAAAAGGTGAAGGGTTAAAAAAATTAGATAACAGAAAGTACTTAAAAATGAAACAATACCACGACTTACTTAAACACGTACTCGCAAACGGCAACCAAAAAGGAGACCGAACGGGTACCGGTACCAAAAGTGTTTTTGGGCATCAAATGCGTTTTGACCTTAGCGAAGGGTTCCCGATGGTGACGACGAAGAAATTGCATTTAAAGTCCATCGTATATGAACTGCTTTGGTTTTTAAAGGGCGATACCAATATCGGCTACCTAAAAGAAAACGGCGTTCGTATCTGGAACGATTGGGCCGATGAAAATGGCGATTTAGGTCCCGTTTACGGGCACCAATGGCGTAACTGGAACAATGACGAGATCGATCAGATTAAAGAAACTATCCATTCTTTAAAAACGAATCCGAACAGTCGGCGTATGCTGGTTTCGGCATGGAACCCAAGCGTGCTGCCCGATACCTCAAAATCATTTTCGGAGAATGTGGCAAATGGAAAGGCGGCGCTCCCCCCCTGTCATGCGTTTTTCCAATTTTACGTGGCCGATGGCAAATTATCGTGCCAGCTCTATCAACGTAGTGCTGACATCTTTTTGGGCGTTCCTTTTAATATTGCTTCGTATGCCCTGTTTACGATGATGATGGCGCAGGTTTGCGGCTATGAAGCAGGTGAGTTTATCCACACGTTCGGCGATGCCCATATCTACAATAACCATATGGAGCAGGTCGAACTGCAATTAAGCCGGGAGGCACGACCCTTACCGAAAATGGTCATCAACCCGGAAGTGAAGGATATTTTCAATTTTACTTTCGACGATTTTACGTTGGTGGACTATAATCCGCACCCACATATCAAGGGGATTGTTGCGGTTTAACTTCAAGCAAAATTTTTATAGGGGGCAATATGCCTTTTTAAGATTCCGTATCTTTATAGGGTAATAAAATTGCTATGGTACTTACCGATTCCCTTTTGGATTTCTTTGTCGAAACCCGAAAACACACGGAGAATATTTGTGAACCTCTGGAAATCGAAGATTATGTGGTGCAGCCCATCATCGACGTTTCCCCACCCAAATGGCATTTGGGGCATTCCACTTGGTTTTTTGAGGAGTTTATCCTTAAACCCCACGCAAAAGGGTATCAAATTTTCGATGCCGATTTTTCGTTTGTCTTCAACAGCTACTACGAAACAGTAGGTAAGCGTGTCGTGCGTTCAGACCGGGGTAATCTTTCGCGCCCATCGGTCGAAAAGGTATATCAATACCGTCAGTATGTAACCGAGGAGATCAAAAGCTTTTTTACCGAAAACAAAAGTCAAGCAGTATCCGATGTGTTGGAAATTGGCATCCATCACGAAAAACAGCACCAAGAATTATTGTTGACCGATATCAAATATATCTTGGGGAACAATCCTTTACTTCCGTCATATTCTGATAGTTTTGAAGAACATCCACCAGAAAACCATCGATCGGAGTGGGTATCTATTGATGAGGGCATTTATGAAATCGGGCACAGTTCCGAAGCGTTCTGTTATGACAATGAGTTAGGAAGACATAAAGTGTATTTGCATCCGTATGAAATAGCAAACACGCTCGTACCCAATCACCAATTTATCCAATTCATAGCTGCGGGTGGTTACCAAAAATTCGATCTCTGGCATGCCGAAGGATGGGATTGGGTAAATCAAAATAATATAAACTCGCCACTATATTGGCATGAAATCGATGGGGAATGGCATCACTACACCTTAAACGGACTCCAAAAAATGGATAGTGAATCACCTGTAACCCATATATCCTATTTCGAGGCGTTCGCTTTTGCACAATGGAAAGGCTGTCGTTTGCCAACCGAGTTCGAATGGGAAGCGGCACAGGAATTTTTTCCGTGGGGCAAACGTTGGGAATGGACCGAAAGTGCCTACCTACCCTACCCCAACTACAAAAAAGCAGACGGCGCCCTCGGTGAATACAACGGTAAGTTTATGGTGAACCAAAAAGTACTCCGTGGCGGTTCTGTAGCCACACCGATACAACATACTAGATCGACCTATCGCAATTTTTTTCCGACCCAGCTGAGATGGCAGTTCACCGGATTACGATTGGCCCGATAACCACTGTATGTTTTTTCAATTCAATTCGACTATAGTTTTATGCAAGAATCGATTACCTTAGTTTTAGAGACCCAATTTGAGAAAGATGTGCATCAGGGCCTCACGGATTTCCCCAAACACCTATCCTCAAAATACTTTTACGATAAAAAGGGAGACCAGCTTTTTCAAGATATTATGCACATGCCCGAATATTATCTCACGGATTGTGAGTTTGATATTCTTTCGCAAAATAAAGCAGAAATCGGAGCTTTGTTTACCGCAGGAAATAAAAATTTCAAGCTTATCGAATTGGGCGCTGGCGATGGTAAGAAGACTAAAATTCTTCTGAAACATTTTTCTGAAAACGGTTTTAGTTTTAAATACCAGCCTATAGATATCAGTCAAAACGTACTCGACGGATTGGAAGCATCGCTACGCGAAGAATTACCGAAGGTTACTGTTGAAACCGAACAAGGCACCTATTTCGAAGCCTTAAAAAAAATAAATGCCGAAAATGGCACCAAGAAAGTGATTCTTTTTCTGGGTTCGAACATCGGTAATTTATTGCATCCGCAGGCCATAGAATTTTTAAAAAGTGTTCAAAATTTGATGGAAAAAGACGATTTGTTTTTTGTCGGCTTCGATATGAAGAAAAATCCACAGACCATTTTAGATGCGTATAATGATCCAGCTGGAATCACAGCAGCTTTCAATAAAAATATTTTGACCAGAATCAATTCTGAGTTAGGAGGGGATTTTAATCTTGACAAATTCCTTCACTGGGAAGTGTATGACCCAGAATCCGGTACCGCCAAAAGTCATTTGGTTTCGCAGGAAGACCAATCCGTAATTATCGAACAACTAGGGCTAAAAATAGACTTCGACCAGTGGGAAACTATTCACACCGAAATTTCTCAAAAATATGATGATAGAACTATCAGGTGGTTGGCTGCAAAATCAGGATTGAACATTGTAGCGCATTTCTCGGATTCTAAAAACCAGTACAAGAACTACATTTTCAAAAAACAAATGTTTGTCTAAGACGTATAACGCTATAACTGCTGAACATTATGCCGCCTTTAGGCCATCACTTCATGCACCCATTCTTTCCAAAGCGATTATAGAATATCTACCATTCAATTATGGTTTAGATGTAGGTTGTGGCACGGGTCGATCTACGGTTGCCATGACAGAATATTGCAATACTGTACTTGGAATAGACCCTCGCAAAGAAATGCTCGACAAGGCCGTTCAAAACCCTAAAATAAAATATCTCAAAGGCTTTTTGAAAGAATTAGCCCTGGGGAAGAATTCTTTTGACCTCATTGGTTTTACCGGGTCTTTATTCTATGCGAAATCTCAAAGATTGTGTGACGCAGTCGTTCGAATTGGCAAACCAGGTTCGAAAATAATTATTTATGATTTTGAAGTAGTAATGAAAGATTCTTTAGAAAAACTCGACTTACTGAACTGTACAAGTTCTATAGCGCACTACAATCATGAAGTTAATTTTTCAGGATTAGATAAAATGAATTTAAGAACCCTAAAAGTAGAAAAGAATAAAGTGAACCTGAGCGTATCTGCATCTGATTTGGCCCATTTGGTATTATCAGAAAAAGTAGTTTATGAAACCCTGGAGAAGAAATGGAAATCGGAAGTTGTATTTAAAAAAGTTCTCGATATATTTCGTACCATATCAAGTGGTAAAAACCACCTTATTGAAGCAAATATATTCTACTCGGTATACGAAAACATAAAAAAGCATTAACCCAAAATTAAAAATATGAAAGCAATCTGGAATAATACCGTAATCGCCGAAAGCGATGATACCGTAGTAATCGAAAACAACCACTATTTTCCTGCGGACAGCATAAAAAAAGAATATTTTAAAAGTAGTACCACGCATACCTCATGCCCATGGAAGGGTCTAGCTTCATACTACACTTTAGAGGTCGACGGCCAAAAAAACGCAGACGCCGCTTGGTATTACCCCGAGGTTAGTGCGCTTGCCAAAGGCATAAAAGGTCATGTCGCTTTTTGGAAGGGCGTGACGGTGGAGAAGTAAACTTAAAACAAAAAAGCCGGAACGTTCAGAACGTTCCGGCTTTTCATTTTTTCCGTTTAAGACTAAACTTCCAAAACGGCGTTTTCTGCGCCGGCATAGTCATTCCACTTGTAACCGTCAGCTTCTGCTTCGTTTACATAATCGCCATCGATGATGTACTTGAATTCATAAGAAGTCTCTTTAGGAAGTTCAAAAGTTCCTTTAAAGCTTCCGTTTTTCAATTTTTTCAATGCGCTCGCTTTGTTCGATTTCCAATTATTGAAATCGCCAACAACAGCTACTTTTTTTGCTTCTTCTGCAGGTACAGTAAAAGTTACTTTACATACCGGCTTAGTCTTTAAATACTGTTTTGAAATTGCCATAATAAAAATTATTTTAAATTAAATTGTTTGTTTTAAAATTTTGTGCAAAAATAGAATATTAAATTGCTCATATCCAACGATTAACACATTTTTATCAATTTCATAAAATATTAAGATTTATTATAAGTGTCTGCTAAAAAGACAGGTTCTATTTTTTGAATATGCAGGTACTATTCCACAGTTTTTAATGCATTTATAATTGCATCAATATCTTTTTCGGTATTATAAAAATGAAAACTAAGCCGAATTCCGTCGCCTCGTTGCGAACATATAATATTTTCCTCACTCAATCTTTTAAAAATCACATCATCACCTTTGATATTGAAGATGGTACTGTGCATTTTTCTGCTTAACACTTCGGCACTTAAAAGTCCGAGTTTTGAAAATTCTTCTTTTGCTTTGTCAGATAATTTCTTAAGGTTCAATTCGATATTTTTCTTTCCTAAATCATCTAGATACTCCAACGAAAATTTAAGGCTTCCGAAGTTAAAGGTGTCGAGGTGACCAGGTTCAAAGTGTTGTGCAAAATTCACATCCTCCTTTCCTTCTAAATCGGTATTAGCAGAATTAAAACCCATTGTACGTATCGAAAAACGATCCTTTATACCATCCTTGAAAAGCATAAAACCATTACCATAACCTGACAACAGCCATTTATAGGCGCTTGCACCTAGTACGTCTATGGCAGAATCTTCAAAATTGAAATCAGAAGTGCCACAAAACTGTGTGCCATCTGCAATTATGACCAGGGCGGGAAATTCTTTTTTTAAGGTTTTTAGAAAATCCATATCAATTTTAATTCCGCTGACCCATTGTATGAGGCTCAATGCTAAAACCGAAATATTTTCAGTACGTACTTTTTCGAGAATGTTCTTTTCTAGATTTTCATCGATTCGCGCATAAAAAACTTGAAAGCCACGGTATTCAATAGGCCAATTGACCGAGGGGTAGTCGCTCTCTAACAAAAGCACCCGATGCTGCTCGTCCAATCCTTCAAGTAGCATATTCAGCCCTAATGAAAAATTAGGCACCAAGGCCGTGTTTTCAGGTTTGGCACCGAAGAAATTCGCGACCGTTTTGCGAACTTCAGGAATCAGCCCAAACCTCGCCTTGTTCTTCATAATGCTGCCCCCGACAAGATAATCGAGATCATGTTCTTGGCGCCATTCCATAAGCCTATCGTTGAGCAGACCTGCAGAGGCCGTATTCGCATAAACATATTGGCTCAGAACGGGAAAATGTTTTCGGGTATTTTTCATGGAATAGAATCGGTGTTTTGCAATTGCTGTATCTTTGTTGTAAAGACCAATTCAAAGATAGCCATTCACATGTTTTTCAAAAACAAAAAGAAGTCCGAAGTAGATTTAGAACAGCACGAATTGCTGGAAAACGCCCATGCTCGTATCAAACAAAAGAAACGGTTGTACGTTCATCTTGTGATTTTCTTGATTGGAAGCGTGTTTCTTATTTTTGCGAACAAAATACTGAACCTTTGGAATACCTACGATTGGTTTATCTGGGCGATAACGTTTTGGGCTTTTTTGTTTGTCATTCATGCCTTCAATGTATTTGTAACCAAAAAATTCATGGGGCAAGACTGGGAACGCAGCCAACGTGAAAAACTGGTCGCCAAACAGAAAAAGCGTATCGCTGAACTGCAAAAGGAAATCGAGACCGACTTTCCGATATCGAGAATCAATAAAAAAAAAGAGCTATGAATACCATTTGCATGATAGCCGCTGCTGGTGAAAACAATGCTATTGCCAAAGACGGCGACCTGCCCTGGCATTTGCCCGACGATTTCAAGCGTTTTAAAAAACTAACCTCGGGTCATACGATTATTATGGGCCGAAAAACTTTCGATGGCTTCGACAAACCCTTACCCAATCGGAAGCATGTCATCGTAACTCGTGATGCAACTTATACCACGGATTTTGCAGGCTGCATAGTAGTATATTCTTTAAAGGAAGCGATTGAAATGGTAAGAGATGATCAGCTTTCTTTTATTATCGGAGGAGGCGAAATCTACAAACAGGGTGAAAAATCCTCTAACAAAATCGAACTGACCCGAATTCACGAAACCTTTGCGGGTGCGGATACGTTTTTTCCGGAAATCGATGAATCGACTTGGGAACTGGTCGAAGAAGAATACCATTCAAAAGATGATAGGCATGCGTATGCTTTTACGTATTTGACCTATGTAAAAAGATAGTCACTAGTATTTTTGCTATACTGTAAAAGGTTGTTTTCTTCATCGGTTCGGTAATCAAGAAGAATTCACCAAGGTTCTGCAGAACCAGACCATGATTGTCATAGACAGTCCAGAATCTTCCGGGCAAATTATCTTTCCTACAAATGTGGAATTCAAAATAGCCACAATCACAGTGGACTTAGATTTATTGGGAAGTCTGGATATACGGAATGCAAAAAAAATATATACAAAAGTTGGAAAGATATTCGAAAAAATCGCCAAACACCATCCCTATAGGCGTCTTGGAAGTATTGATACCGAAACGGAAAAGTACACTTCTATAGTATGTGAGAACAATGGTGTAGACTTGGTAGGAGGGCTTCTTACGGAGGGTGCCATTCTTAATATGTTGTCATCACAGATTAAAGCATATAATAAGGACATTACTGAAATTCACCCTCCAATCTACCCTAAGCAATTCTGAACTATCTAAAATAACTTCTTTGGGAGTTTATGTAATCGACAACTTCGATACAAGAATGACAATTCTTAAATTAAGCAGGCACTTTGGAATAAGTCCTAAAAAACTTCAAGTGGGCATAAAATACCTCTATGGGGAATCGGTAGGGCACTATATTTCGAATCTTCGAATGGGCCATGCCAAGCATTTGTTCGGCACAACGGAACTGAATGTGTCCGAAATCTCCCATCAGATTGGAATATCCAGCCACAGTTATTTTTCTAAATTGTTCAAGAACAAGTATGGTGTGTCACCCAGTAAATTCAGAAATTGATGACGGTACATACTTATTAAGCAATTTACGATTTGTATTTACCCATTATAATTTCAGTATCGAAAAACGAACGTTTTACGTAACCATGGCTTTCATATCCATTTCGTTATCTTAAACGGCCGATTAAAAGAACTGTGGGGCAAAAAAATCAAGACGCCTACCAATTATTTCAGGAACGACATCTGAATTCCGTTCCAGTTTCTTCAATAAGCGTTTAACTTGTCAGACGGACCGAAACGGCAAACAACTGGCCTACTTCGAAATCGTTCGCTTACACTGTTCGATAATTTAAGCTGCTCTTGACGAAGGATTCGAATTTATCGCTTTCGTTGTTCAAGGTAAACCTGACATGCGCGCGCAGATCCGTATTTTCATCGGTAAAGGCATTGTCGCTCAATATTTCTCAAATTTAGGCAGACAGGCTGTTTGTTGGATCGTTGTCGGTTACATTGTTCGCAAAGATGCTTGCTGAAGAAAGTAGCATTGCAGCTACCAAGACTAAACGTTGTTTTCTCATGATTGTTTTGAATTAATGATTTTGATTGAATTGATTATGATTGATATGAAGCAACTGTAAATATTTCGATCTTTTAACAGTTCAGAACTGTTACGGCCCGTTTGTACATTACAAAACCAAACAGGATTAACCATAAAAAAAGGGATACATTGATGAAGTGTATCCCCTTTATTGGTGTGATTATGAT
>CAZRIE010000096.1:0-15903 GCA_964600075.1 uncultured Flavobacteriaceae bacterium | reverse complement strand
TTAGCAGCTAACCAATCAACTTTATTATTGGTATACACCATACTATCTGAATTGCTGATATTTTCGCCAAAGGTGTAGGTCGTTGGTCCATTTTTATAAATTCTAATTTTTTCGTTTTTATCCTTACTTAGCGCAGCTAGGGTAATTATTTTTTGGGCTGAAAAATACATAGGGGCATCTTCATAAAAATTTTCGCCATCTATCTTTGCACTTAGGAAAGAATCATTTTGAGCCTGATCTATTTTATTACCGGCTATTAGATTATTTTTTTTAGCTTCAAAACAATTAACTGTTATTACGAATAGCCATGCGATTGTGATTAACTTTTTTATTTTAAATAATTTAGTCAACAATTGCTGCTACATCCAATGCTTTAATACCTTTCCACAATTGTTCGGCAGACATATTTTCTCCTTTTGCCTGAAGAACAATGTTGCCTTTAAATACAGAAAGTATTTGAGATGTTTTATTGTCTTTGTCTTCTTTGCTTATATGGTGTACTTCTGCTTTTATACTTGTATCGCTAGCTGGTTTATCATCCCTTTTATAATTTTCATCCATTGAATAAGCAAAATGCACCATCTCTAAATCGTCTGGACTTTCAGCTCCGTCTATGACCGCTATTTCCATTTTTTGATTGCCGTTTTCAAAAACCAGAAACACATTACTTTTGCTTGCACTTCGGTCTAATACTTTATCAAACTCATAACTAGTTCTAGTAAAATCACCTGCTTTTTTTGGAAGCCATTTTTTAAATTGTTCCTTTGTTATGCGCGGTAAATTGAAAAGTGTTTTGGCAGATTCTATTTTTTCATCCTTCATTATTTGTTTTAGAAACCATTTCACCTTTTTAGATGCTGGCGAACTTTGGGTAAACTGTATTTTTTTTGGTTTAGTGGTGTGGTAGTCATCTCTACTATAATTTTGAATTTCCAAAAGATTTTCTTCTATAAAGTTCCACCCTTTTTCAAATTGAATGTTGGCAGTAACAGCGACCTCAATATCATAAGTACCATCAAAGGATGTTAATATGCATTCATCTTTAAAAGCTATGGTTCTATCAATATAAAACCAAAAATATTTACTACCTACAGCAAGGCTATCTCTAACATATTGGTTATTGCTTAACATTTTTTCATTGGTCATAGGATATAACAACGCTACGTTTTTTCCATATTTCTTTATGTATATAGGGTCATATTTCTGTGCGTAAACATCATCATAAGGTGTCTCTGCAAAAATATCCCTGTCTTTACAACTACTATCCATTAAAAACAAGTTTTGGAATTTATAATGTTCTAAAGGAATGCTATCATAAAGTGCCTTAATATTAAATTCTGGTAAATTGAAATTAACCGTACCATCTTTAGTGATTTTTCCTAATACAATTTCCTCTCCATTTGCTTGCATTTGAACCAGATCTAATGCTTCATGTGTATAATCTAGCTCTCCTTTAAGATGGTTTTCAACCCTTGATACGGCCGTTTGCGATTGTTGTGCTTTGCAGTATTGAAATAATGTAAATATTAATAGAAATACTATACTAGTTCTAATTTTCATGACTTTTGGTTTTAAATTGGTTATGGTGCTCAAATTGAGCCTTTCAAAGCAGATGAAAGTGAGGTTAGGTAATCAATTACTCAAAATCGATTTCATTGTGCTTTGAAATTAGTGCTTATTCTTTACCAAGGTAAACATTGGTTTAACTTTTATTTCGATTTTAGGTCTTTATGTGGGCCAAGCGATTTATAATCGCATCGGCGGCGATAGTCTGCCGCTCTATAATCTCAGGCCATATTTCAAAAGGCAGTTTAGATGGGCTTATGGTCGATTATATTTAACGGCTGTAATCAACTATACTTTCATCGGGTACGGAGTAGAGAAATGAAAAGTATTATAATTTTGTGCTCGGAATGGATTATTGTATTAACGAGCATAGCTATGGGCCCTTTCGGGAAATTTTGCGATGGAATTTGAAGACCAACCCTCGCAATCCAGTTTTACTTCACTCGATACGGCCAACGATATTTCGTCGAAATTCCGTTTTACCGAATCAGCTGTTTCATGAATTGTTCTTTATAGGCCCGACCGATGGGGAGCGTTGTTTTTTCATTCAAACGGACTTGGTTGCCTATAATTTTTTCGATTTTGGAGGTATTTACGATATGCGATTTGTGTATTCTGACAAACTTTTTTGAATCTAGATATCCTTCCCAATATCGAAGGGGTTCTTGAGATAAATATTTTTTTTCCGCCGTGAAGATTTCGGTATAGTCGGCATCCGATTGTATGAACCAGATGTCGATGACATCGACTTTAATATGCTCGTAGCCCGATTTGATAAAAAGTACATCAGGGGAAGCTAGATTTCCTGCTAAATTTTCTTGCCTCGATTGCTCTGGTTTTGGCGGAGCTACTTTGCTTACCGCTTGTACAAAACGTTCGAACGAAAAAGGTTTTAACAAGTAGTCGGTCACATCATATTCATAACTTTCCAAAGCATAGTCAGAGAACGCCGTAGTCAATATTACATTTGGTTTATGTGATAAGGTTTTCAAAAAATCGATACCCGAAATCTTTGGTAAATGAATGTCCAAGAAAATCAGGTCTATGGGTTCGGTTTTCAAGAAATCCATTGCTTGAAGGGCATCGGCAAAAGTGGCCTTCAAATCTATATTTCCAATATCGCCGATATACTTCTTTAGTACCCGTTGCGCGGGCGGCTGATCTTCGATGATGATACAACGTATCATTTAGTGTCTGTTTTTAATTGCATTTTTAAGATTATGGTATATAGCCCGTCACTATCTTTTATAATCAGTTCGTGTGCATCGGGATACAAGATTTGCAACCGCTTTTTTACATTCTCCAAACCGATTCCTTTAGAAAGGTCCTTAGTGTTCCCGAGCGTCTGAAACGTATTTTTACATTCAAATTCCAACACTCCTTCATTTGTCACCTTGATATCGATATCAATAAAAATGTCTTTCGATTGGCTTGCCGTACTGTGCTTAAATGCGTTTTCGATAAATACCGTCAAGATCAATGGTGCGATACGGTAGTTTGATTGAATATTGTCCGTTTTAAAGGTAACCTTGCCACGTTCCTCAATTTGAAGCTCGTTCAATTGGGTGAAGTTTTTAAGATGATCTATTTCCTTTAGAAGTGCCACGAAATTCTCCTTACAGTCGTACAACATATAGCGAAGCACCGATGAAAGTTCCAATATAATGGACGGTGTTTTTGGCGATTGTTCTATGGCGTAAGAATACAGGTTGTTTAGGTTGTTGAATAAAAAATGCGGATTGATCTGTGATTTCAGAAATTGCAATTCACTTTCCTTGACAGAGGAGCGTAGTTCTTCTACTTCCAATTGTTTTTTTGAAGCATCCCATGCAAACTTAAAACCGGCTAGTATCATGATTACGGGCATCACATCTAAAAGGCTATAAATCACCCCTGGAAATGCTGTTCCTCGGGTATCAGGAAAATAAATTTTTTCAAGAACTTGTTCCTCAACAAAAATGATGATACCGACAATTACGATGACGAACAAGAAAAACCTGATGTATTTTTTCTTGTAGAAAAAACGGGGTAGTAGCACATAATTGATAATAAATGCACCAACGGCGTAGTTTAAAAAAGCAAAAATATTATACGAATCTATTTGCGGCTCGTTTTTGTCAAACGAAAAGAAAAGAAAAAGAACAATATGTAGTAATACCTGAAATAGGACCTCTTTGGTAGTACTATTGAAAAAGGATTGTTCTGGCAACATCTATCAAAAGTAAGGTTTTATGATAATTCTAATTTTGTAAAAACTGCCATCGACAGATTTTGGCAGGCAAACGCCATTTTAAAGGGTATCTGTCGTTTAGGGCAGCATCGCTGTCGTTCACAGAAAATAGGTAGTCGACTTGAAATAAAAATTCCAATTTTAAACTATAGATTATATAATTTGGTCACCTATGAAATACAAAACGCTCTCTTTTTTCTTATTTGGATTTTTTCTTCTAAACGGCACCGTCGTTGCCGCCCAAACCGGTACGACCAAGATAGTCGGTAAGGTAATTGAGTCTAGCGAAAGACCGATTGAATTCGCAACAGTTCTCGTTGCAGATGTAGAGACAAAAAAACCTATTGAGGGTACGACTACACTTGAAGACGGCAGTTTTACCTTAGAAACAAAAGCCAACAACTTTTATATCGAGATTAGCTTTCTTGGTTTTCAGACCAAGACCTTTGCGCAACCGCCCGCTAAAAATACCACTATTGACTTAGGTACCGTGACCTTAACTGAAGATGCCGAACAGTTAAAGGAAGTTGTCGTACAAGGTGAAATCTCGCGCACCGAATTTAAATTGGATAAACGGGTTTTTAATGTCGGTAAGGATTTAAGTAGCACAGGGGCTAGTGCATTGGAGGTGCTGAATAATGTACCGTCGGTGAACGTCAACATTGAAGGGGAAATAAGCTTACGCGGTAGCCAAGGAGTTCAAATTTTAATAAATGGCAAACCATCGGTAATTGCCAGTGAAGGCGGCAATACTTTAGGTACACTTACCGCAGATATGATCGATAGGGTAGAGGTGATTACCAACCCATCTGCGAAATATGATGCCGAGGGAACTTCTGGTATTATAAATATTGTGATTAAAAAAGAACAACGTAAAGGTTTGAACGGTTCAGTTTCCGTAAATACCGGAGCACCTGATTCTCATAGTTTAGGAGTAAGCCTTAATAGCCGGAGTGAAAAGTTTAATTTGTTCAGTCAATTGGGCTTTGGCATACGCGAACTGCCGAGGGATCGAATAAACCGCAATGTAGACTTGGTAAACAATACCGCTGTTGTCTCAACGGGAACGGAGTTCAGAAACGAAAACTACTATAATTTTATATTAGGTACGGATTATTACATCAACGAAAATAATACACTAACCCTATCGGGAAATTTTGCGATGGAACTAGAAGACCAGCCCTCGGAGACCAATTTTACTTCCCTCGACGCCGAGAACGGCATCACTTCTGAATGGCGGCGTACAGAAGTTACAGAGGCCACAAATCCAAAACTTCAGTTTGAACTGCAGTACAAAAGCGATTTTAAAGGTGATGACGAACACACGCTTGTTTTTAGTTCATTAGGTAGTTTTTTCGGCAAAGATCAGTCCTCAGATTTTATCGATGCTACCGTAAGTGGTGCCCCAAATGATGCTGAGCAAAAGACCCGTACCGATTTCAAAGAAGGGGTATTTACTTTTAAGTTAGACTATACCAGACCATTCTCAGAGAAATGGAAGTTGGAAACAGGAGCGCAATACGTCTTGAACGATGTGGCCAATGATTATGAAGTCAATGATCTCATTGATGGAGATTTTGTCAACAACCCCGGACTGACCAACGTATTTGAATTTAATCAGAATGTATTGGGCCTTTATGGCACAAGTTCATATGAAGGTGAGAAATGGGGCGTAAAAGGCGGATTGCGGCTTGAGCAAACTAATCTGAATACGTTGTTAGTTAATACCAATGAGGCAAATAATCAAAGCTATGCCAATTTGTTTCCTAGTGTTCATAGCTCCTATAAATTTAGCGATAAAATTTCGCTACAGGCGGGCTATTCAGCGCGGGTCTATAGGCCTAGAATGTGGGATTTGAACCCATTTTTTAATATCCGGAACAACTTTAACATACGCCAAGGGAATCCTGATCTGCAACCCGAATTCACCGATTCATACGAGATTACCAGTATCTATATTTTGGGAAGGGCATCACTAAACTTCGGCATTTACCACCGCTATACTACAGATGTCATCGAAAGGGTGTCTTTTTTTGAAGACAATGTGAATACGGTCAGACCTGAGAACATCGGTGACAACAATACCACTGGTATAGAATTCAATGCGAAATACAGTCCTTTTAACTGGATGACACTTAATGGCGATTTTAATTATAGTCGATTCAAGCGAGAAGGTACATTCGAGGATATGGTTTTTGATTTTGACGGAAACCAATGGTCGTCAAAATTGATGATGAAGCTAAAGCTTCCCGCAGATTTTGAATTTGAAACAACCGGTAATTATCAGTCGAGTGTTGAAACGGTACAAGGTGTACAAAGTGATTTTCTATTTTTAGACCTCGGAGTACGTAAGAATATCATGAAAGGCAAAGCCGTATTGAACTTAAGTGTACGCGACGTGTTCGCCTCGCGCATCAGCGAATCCCTGATTGCCCAAAACGATTTTGAGGTTTACAATCGGAGTTTAAGAGGTACTTTTGTAGCATTTGGTTTCAGCTATGGTTTCGGCAAAGGAGAGGCCATGCAATATTCTGGTCAGCGGAGAAGATTTTAAAAAGAAGCTTAAAGGAAGGTAAAAGGAGCTTTAAGAGATAGGAGAAAAATAGTTTATAAGTTTAGGGGTTTATTGGTTTGGAGTTTTATTTTTGTCTGACTATAAATCTGGGAATCTTTTAAAATTAGGGGACGCATTTAAAAACAATTGAAAGTATATGGGAAGAAATACGGAACAGAATATGCGAACTTACCATCGCTATTTGGGGTTCTTTTTGGCGGGTATCATGGCAATGTACGCTATTAGCGGTGTGGTATTGATTTTTAGGAATACCGATTTCTTAAAGAAAGAAGTCGTAATAGAAAAAAAACTGGAAGCCAACATCGCAGCCAAAGACTTGGACAAGGTTATAAAAAAGAAAGGTTTTAAAGTGGAAAAAGAAGAAGGAGGCTTTGTCTATTTTAAAGGAGGCTCTTATAATAAGAAAACAGGGGTGGCTAGCTACACGGAAAAAAAATTACCCTTTGTTATGGACAAAATGACCAAAATACACAAGGCGACTTCTAGCCAACCCTTATTTTTTCTGAATATTTTCTTCGGTGCTTCTTTATTGTTTTTCGTGGTATCCGCTTTTTGGATGTTTAGACCCAATACCCCAATTTTTAAAAAAGGACTTTATTTTGCCTTGGGCGGAATACTCCTTACCTTGATTTTGCTTTTTGTTTAATAGATGATTCATACGAGGTAATTAAAGAACCCGAAACTGTAATAAAAAAACTAGCTCACCAAAGTATTACCTTTTTGTTCTTTTTCCTTTAAGTTTTTGACCAATTCGAGCGCATCGGGCACGACATCGCTGCATAAAACAATTAACGACCCTTCTTGTGCATTTTCGACCGCATAGTGAATAGCCTCTTTTTCTGAAGGAATCACTGTAACTTTCTTTTCAGGAAATTTAGCCAAAATACCATCTTTTAACATTTTGATGAGTTCATCTTCGGTCTTACCACGCAAATGTTTGTCTTGACGTATGATAATTTCGTCGAACATTTCTGCCGCGATACTGCCCATTTCATTATTGTCTTCTTCACGTCGATCTCCTATGCCTGCCACGATACCTACTTTAACGGATGCGTCGATTTCATCGGTAAATTTTTGTAGGGCACGCATTCCCGCAGGGTTGTGGGCATAATCCAATAAAATCTTGAATTTTTCAAATTCAAAGAGATTCAGTCTGCCCGGGGTTTGTGAGGCCGAGGGTAAAAAAGTTTCTAAGGCTGCTTTCATATCTTCGATACTTATACCTTTTACGTTACAGGCAATAATAACGGGCAATATGTTCTGTATCATAAATTTGGCCTTTCCGCCATACGTCAATGGAATATTTTCGGCTTTCATTATCCTCATTTTCCAAGTACCCCTGCAAAGGGTGACGTATCCGTTTTCATAGACTGCCGTTATTCCACCTATTCTTTGTAGCGCTTTGATTCGTGGATTATCCTCATCCATCGAAAAAAGTGCTACGTTACAATCCAACGACTTTCGCATGTCATAGACCAAATCGTCATCGGCATTCAAAATGGCATAACCATCAGGAAGAACCGTTTCAGGTACTACCGCTTTAACGCGAGCTAATTGTTCGATGGTGTGTATGCCTTTCAATCCTAAATGATCGGCGGAAATATTCGTTACAATTGCGATATCACATTTTGAAAAAGATAAGCCTGCCCGGAGCATACCGCCGCGCGCGCATTCCAATATTGCAAAATTTACCGTAGGATCTTTTAATACGAACTCGGCACTTTGTGGACCTGTGCAATCGCCCTTCATCAATAACCTGTTCTGTATGTAGACGCCATCGCTAGTAGTATATCCAACCCGATAGCCTGACATTTTTGCCATATGGGCCATTAACCTACTTGTGGTCGTCTTTCCATTTGTTCCTGTAATAGCGACAATAGGAATTCTACCCTTTTCACTCGACTGCGGAAAAAGCTTGTCTACGACAGGTGCGGCAACGTTGCGGGGCAGTCCCTCGGTCGGAGCCAAGTGCATACGGAATCCTGGGCCTGCATTGACCTCCAATACGGCGCCGCCGGTTTCGGAAAGGGGTTTGCTTATGTCGGTGGTCATGATGTCTATACCACAAATATCGAGATCAATAATTTTAGATATACGCTCGGCCATCGCCACATTGGCAGGATGCACGATATCGGTCACATCTTCAGCGGTTCCGCCGGTACTCAAGTTAGCGGTATCTTTTAAAATCAGTTTTTCTCCTTCAGGTAATACAGAATCGACAGCATAACCGGCATCTGCAATGATGGTTTTGGTAAGGTCATTAAGCGTAATTGCGGTCAACTCTTTCTCGTGGCCATACCCACGACGTGGATCTTTATTGACCTCTGCAACAAGGTCTTCGATAGTTGATTTACCGTCACCGATAACATGGGCAGGAGAGCGTAAAGCTGCGGCTACCATAGTATTATTGATAACCAACAGACGATAGTCCTCACCCGTAATATAATTTTCTATGATAACGCGCCCCGATACTTCTTTTGCGGCTTGAAATCCTTTTAATGCCTCTTCATACGAATTGATATCAACAGTGATACCACGCCCATGATTACCATCGATAGGTTTAATGACCAAAGGATAGCCAATATAATCACATGAAACTTTCAGACTGCTTTCCCGGCTAATGATGTCACCACGCGGCACTTCCACTTCGGCTTGCTCCAAAAGGTATTTGGTATCTTCTTTATCACAGGCCAATTCAACGCCAATACTGCTAGTCTCGCTAGTAACCGTAGCTTGAATTCGTTTTTGGTTGGCGCCATATCCCAACTGACAGAGCGAATATTTATTGAGTCGTATCCATGGAATACCTCTACTAGCGGCTTCCTCAACGATAGAACCTGTACTTGGCCCCAGACGTTCTGTTTCCCGAAGTTCCCGCATATGTTGTAGGTCCGAGTCAATATCGTAATCTTGGGCAGCTATCAATGCTTCACAAATAGCTACAGCTGACTTTGCGGCATAGCGCCCGGCATTTTCCTCTATATAAGAGAACACTACACTGTAAACTCCTTTCTCCCCATAACCTCTTGTTCGGCCAAAACCCGTATCCATGCCTGCCATTGTCTGAATCTCAAGGGCAATATGCTCTATTACATGGCCCATCCAAGTGCCTTCATCTACGCGCATGAAAAATCCGCCTTCACAACCTTCCGAGCACCTATGTGAATACATATCAGGAAATAGAGCTTTCAGGCGTTCTGAAAACCCAGGCACTTTATTGGTAGGTAGTTCTTCCATCGCTTCAAGGTCTAAAACCATCACAATCAGTTTTTCTCGGCGAACGGACCAATAGTTGGGACCGCGCATGGCATTTATTTCTCTTATTTTCATCGATGAAGATTTTAAAGGGTTCAGAGTTAATTCATCAAGATATAACATTTTTTCGATTGATAACTGTATTTTTGTGCCCCAAAAGAAGAATAAATGAGCGTTAAAGGAACATTGATACCTATCGGTGGCAATGAGGATAAAGGCACTGATAAGACGCACGAAGCCTATCACCTCGAATTTATTGAGGAGGGCATTCTTTCTCGTGTTGTAAAGGAGAGCGGTGGTCAGGATTCGACTATAGTGGTTATTCCTACGGCATCACGTATTCCAGTAGAAGTTGGGGACAATTATATAAAGGCTTTCGGAAAGTTGGGATGCCGAAACGTTCATGTTATGGACATACGTAAACGTGAGGAATCGGAATACAAGTCATATATCGATTTGATCAAAAGAGCGGATTGTATCATGTTCTCTGGAGGAAATCAATCTAACATTACGGAGAAAATAGGGAATACAACAATCCATAAAATTTTATTGGAACGGTATAACAATGACAGAATCGTTATTGCTGGCACCAGCGCGGGGGCAATGTGCATGCCTCAAGAAATGATAACTGGTGGCAGTAGTACGGAATCTTTTGTAAAAGGTGCGGTCGGTATGGCACAAGGAATGGGTTTTATTCCTAACCTTATCATCGATTCACATTTTATACGTCGTGGGCGTTTTGGTAGGTTGGCAGAGGCGGTAGCGAAATTTCCTGATCTTTTGGGCGTCGGATTGGCCGAAGACACTGGGCTCGTTATTAAAAACTGTAATACTTTTGAAGTCATCGGTTCGGGTATGGTAATCTTGTTCGACCCTAGTAAATTGAAGCACAATAACGAAAAAATATTGGGCGAAGGCGAACCGATGTCGTTATCTAACCTAAAGACCCATGTCTTATCGAATGGCGATCGTTTCAATATCGGAAAACGAAAATTGAAGGTGTTGCCTTTGGACTCTCCCTTGGTCTAATCCGAATAAATTAGCACTGTTTTCTCGCCTATTGAGGTTCTACAGGCTCTATACATGCCTTCGGTATTGAACGGCATGGCGATATTTCCATGAACATCTACAGCGATCAAACCACCGTCTCCCCCGATTTTGAGAAGTCTATTGTTCACTACTTCGGATGCCGCATCGATTAAGGAAAGGCCCTTATATTCCATAAGGCAAGAAACATCGTAGGCAACAACGCCCTTAATAAAGTATTCACCGCTGCCCGTGCAACTGACAGCACAAGTTGTGTTGTTCGCATAGTTTCCGACCCCGATCATTGGGCTATCGCCCACCCGGCCAAAGCGTTTATTGGTCATACCGCCCGTTGAGGTGGCTGCAGCTATATTTCCAGATTGATCACAGGCTACGGCACCTACCGTACCGAACTTTGAATCTTTTTTGAGGGAATGGTCCAATTGAAAATTGTCGGTATCCTTAATTTGTTGCCACTGCTGGTAGCGGAATTCGTCGTAGAAATAGTCATCTTTTTCTAAGCGATAGCCCAAGCTTTTGGCAAATTTCAAAGCACCCTCACCTGCCAGAAAAATATGTTCGCTTTTTTCCATTACATCCCGAGAAAGTGTCACTGGGTTTTTGATTCCCGAAATAAGGGAGACTGCGCCGGCATTTAATGTTTTACCGTCCATTATTGCGGCATCCATTTCGTGAGTGCCATCCGCAGTGAAAACGCTGCCCTTGCCAGCATTGAATAGCGGGGAATCTTCAAGCGCAACTACTGCTTTTTCAACAGCATCTATAGCCGAACCACAGCCTTTCAAAATGTCGTACCCAAGGTCCAAGGCAAATTCCAACGCTTTTTTATAGGCAATTTCCTTTTCTGGGGTCATCATACCCTTGACCAAAGTTCCTGCACCACCGTGAATGGCTATTGAAAAAGTTTGCATCATGTATTATGCTTTTAAGGCAGCGGGATTGTTTTGTAGTATTGAATTTATAATCATCTGTGCGTGCACCCTAGAATTTTCGATAAACCACTTATGGGTTTCCATTCCGCCACAGATAACCCCAGCTAAATAAAGCCCTGATACGTTGGTCTCCATAGTTTCAGGATTGTAGTTCGGAAGTCTTTTTTCATCTTGGGAAAGTTCGATGCCTATATGTTCCAAAAACTCAAAGTTGGGCATGTAACCGGTTAAAGCAAGAACGAAGTCGTTTTTCAAAGTGATTGTGCCATCCGGAGTATCTATTAAAACCTCAGTTTCCCGAACTTCCTTCAATGTAGAATTGTAATACGCTTTTATACTGCCCTCTTCTATACGGTTAATGATATCGGGTCGTACCCAATACTTTACGCGTTGCCCGACTTCCGGGCCTCTTATGATTAAAGACACTTCCGATCCTTTTCTCCAACATTCTAAAGCTGCATCTATGGCAGAGTTGCTCGCGCCAGCCACTGCTAGTTTTTGGCTGGCATAAAAGTGTGGGTCTTTATAGTAGTGTGAGACCTTTGGTAAATTTTCCCCAGGAATACCTAGCGTATTCGGCAGGTCATAAAACCCAGTAGCAACGATTACCTTGCTCGAAGTGTACGTCTCCTTACTGGAAACGACGGTAAAGACACCCTCTGTTTTAGTGACGGTTTCTACTTTTTCAAAAAGATGGATATTCAATTGGTTACCAGTAACTATCCTACGGTAATATTCCAAAGCCTCATTCCGCTTGGGTTTGGCCTCTTTGCTAATAAAGGGGATGTCATCGATTTCCAATTTTTCCGATGAAGAAAAAAACTGCATATTTATGGGATAGTTGAAAAGCGAGTTCACTATCGGTCCTTTTTCAAGTATAACATAGCTTAGCCCCTTTTGTTTGGCCTCTAAACCACAGGCAATGCCTATAGGGCCACCTCCTACAATTACAATATCGAATTTTGACATTAGGCTACGATTTCTTTGAGTTCTTTGATTGTTTTGGTGGGTTTTTCACTTTTAAAGACAAAACTGCCCGCTACAAGCACATCAGCTCCGGCCTCTACCAACGCTTTTGCATTTTTTGAGGTCACACCCCCATCGATTTCAATCAAGGTTTGCGCACCTTTTCTCTGGATTAATTCTTTTAAAGCTCTTATCTTTTCATAGGTATTCTCAATAAATGACTGTCCGCCGAATCCCGGATTGACACTCATCACGCAGACCAAATCAACATCTTTTATGATATCTTCCAAAAGATGAATACTTGTATGCGGATTTAATGCTACCCCAGCCTTCATACCGGTTAACTTAATAGCTTGAAGAGTTCTGTGCAAATGGGTACAGGCTTCATAATGAACGGTCAGGTTGGTGGCACCCAATTCGGCAAACGTTTTTATGTAACGGTCTGGGTCGACAATCATCAAATGCACGTCTAACGTTTTGGTGGCGTGTTCGGCGATGGCCTTTACTACGGGCATTCCGTAAGAAATATTAGGTACGAATACCCCGTCCATAATATCGATATGATGCCAGTCTGCCTCACTTTGATTGACCATTTCGACATCACGTTGCAAGTTGCCAAAATCGGCGGCAAGTAAGGAAGGGGCAATTTTTATTTTGCTCATTTGATAGCGACTCTTGAGAATTTATACAAAAGTAATGAAATGAATGGTTTGGTACCCGGGATTCGTTTCTTTTAACCCCGTTTTGAACGCATGGTTCTCACCTTTTTTATGGAAACCTCAACAACGAATTCTTGATATTTTTCCATTTTTTCAACAAACACAGCAATTTTTATTTCCGCATTATTGTGGATGCCCCAGCCAAATCTTTTGGTCAGCGAGGAAGCACGAAAACAGAGTTGTCCCTTGGAAAATAAAATGTGCTTTGCTTTTTCCGTTTCATTTTTTGGTATTTCCTTTCGGATGGCAAATGCAGTTAATAAAACATCCTCAGAAGTGTATATATAGGGATTTTCATATAACATCTCGAACGGATAATTGGCAACCTATTTTTTATCTTCTTTGGCCTGAGGTATTCTGCGTACATCTGCCGGAAAGGCTTCATCGACTGCTATCTACAAATTACTATAATTTGTTCAGTGTACAGAAATCTTCATTTTTATTGAACAGCTTCCTTTTTGCTATAAACCTCATGGTTCTTGTCGCCACCCGCCATAAGGTATAGATTGAGCGCCATAATCTCGTTTTTGTTCAAACGGTTCAATAGGCCCGAAGGCATCGGACTAATGGGTGAAAGTTCACGTTTGGTAATGTTGCTTTTTGCCACTTGTACCGTGTAGCTCTCGTTAAATGGGTTGGGCGCCAAAGAAATGGAATCACCTTCTTCCGATAAAACACGACCAGCAATTTTAGTACCGTCATTGGTATGAAAGAGCGTATGTGAATATTGATCAGAGATTTCGTCGTTAGGGCTGTATATAGCATACATCATTTCGTAGGTACTGAATTTGGTATGCGCTTGAGTCAAGTCTGGCCCAGCTGCTCCACCTTCTCCGCGCATTCTATGGCACAGAATGCACATGCCTGCATTAAAAGCGCGTTCACCATCGGCAAACGTACCTTCGAATTCATCCATACCACCGCCCCAGAGCATATAGTTCATATCTTTGCCGCTATAATTTTCTCCCGGGCCTATGGGTTGGGGCAAATCGGCCACGGCTGTTGAAGGCGAGTATACGCCAGTCAATTCTTCAAAATATTCTTTTTCGTTTTCAGGAACGTGGGTCATGGCCTGTAGACGAATGTTTTCCAAACCGGCTTTAAAGCTCAAACCGCCCTGCGCGTTCATAACATCATAAAACCAATTGAAATAGTCCTCTCGAAGGTCCTTTGTCCAACCTTGCTCCGCATGGCTCAAAAGCACCCCATAATAGATAGATTCGCTGGGAGGCATTTTTGCCATGATCTCACGAATGAGGGGTCCGTATTGCTCGCTGCGTAATGAAGTTTCCTCAGAAAGCAAATTGTCCGACGCTGTTGTGTTCTGCTCAGTATGTCTTTTTAATAGTTTCACCAAAGCCTCGGTAGTGCCATCTGCTTTTAGATACAATAACAACTGGCCCAGTTCACGGTTCATGTCATTGTTGGCATGTGGAAAATACCTTTTTAATCTTTTGGCCGTGGCCAATCGATCGGCCGTATTGGGCTGCCCCATTCTAATGAATAACAATTCATAACTTCTAAGTAGGTTCAATTGCTGCTCTGCTAATTGCGTTTCTAAAGTAATCAGATCGAGCTTGCGAAGAATTTGGGATTGTAAAGAAGCATCTCCTTGCCGTGCCAAAGCAATACTCCCTTCGATAATTTTTGTGGCATCTTTTTCAGATAGAAAGCGATTTACCCATTGGTCTACGGGTTGATTTTCCAAAGCGATACGCGAAGCATATCGAATGAACCGGTCTTCATGGTTCAGGTTTTTCCATGCTAGGGCTATGCCCTCTTCCGATTGCTCTGAATGGTATTTTTCAATGGAATGACGTAATTTTCTTAGATTTTCAGCTTTAGTATTAGCGGTATTTTCTGCTGAGCCCATATCGTCTCCGCTATAACGCAGTCGGTACAGATGCGAATTTATTCTGCGCCCTCCGGTAGCAAAATAGAGGTTACCGTCGGCACCCGCAATCATATCGGTTAGGGGTAGAGGAGTACCCGAAAGAAATTCTTCACGCTCGGCAATATAGCTGCTTCCATTTGTTTTCAAATCGATAAAATAAACGGTGCCAAAACTCCAATCCACGATTAAAAGGCCATTTTTATATCTGGCAGGAAAATTTAATTTTGACCCGGAAAGCACAGCAGTAGGAGAGCCTTGTTCGAGATTGTGTACCGCTGGTAAGGCGTCGGGATAATATTCCGGCCATTTACCAGATCCCGTTCGCCAACCGTATTCACTTCCGCTGGTGACATGGCAAATTCGTGTTGGGCGGTACCAAGGCATTCCGATATCCCATTCCATATCAGCGTCGTAAGCAAACAATTCGCCATCTTCGTTAAAGGCAATATCAAAGGCATTCCGGTATCCGGCGGAAATTAATTCCCATTCCGTACCCTCGGGATTGAATTTCGTAATCCAGCCGCCCGGGGCCTTAACTTCGTTCGCATGGCCTCTCGCGTCTAAATACGGCTCGAAAAGGTTGTCTTCGCCCCAATTTACGGGAAGCCTACTGTTCTCCAAAAGTGATTCAGGAATCAAAGTATGGTTTCCGGCAATAAAATAGATTTCTTTTCCATCAGGAGAGAGTACAAAGCTATGTGGGCCATGTTCCCCTTGGC
>CAZRIE010000095.1:0-15983 GCA_964600075.1 uncultured Flavobacteriaceae bacterium | reverse complement strand
TTTGAATTTAAGTTTTGCTAATTGAAGTAACCTTTAATCTGCTAGTACTCTTGTATTAAACGTTGTGCATAATATACCTACGAAGCTGATTTTTTTCACAAATCTTTTAATAGGTGTAATAATTTTAAATTTACACCACTAACTAATAAAAGCAATATTGAGTAACGATTTTTATAAAATATCTATTCTCCCTTTTTCAGGAATAATTATCAAATTGTGCAGGGCATATACCAATTCACAAGAGGATTTTGAAGATTATTTTCAGGAAGTATGTTTGCAAATTTGGAGGAGTAAAGAAAACTTTCGTGAAGAATCGGAATGGAGCACCTGGGTTTACCGAATTTCATTAAACGTTTGTTTGACCTTACTTAAGAAAAAGAAAAATAATAGACAGCATTTTATCTCCGATTCTTTGACCGCTGAAGAAACTGAAGAGAATTATGCGTTTTCAGACGAATCTCTAAATCTTCTATATGATGCTATTAGACACCTATCAGAAATTGATAGAGCCATTATTACGCTTTATTTAGAAGAAAAATCATATCAGGAAATTGCTAATATTATAGGAACCAATCCAAATAATATTGGCGTACGTGTTAAAAGAATTAAAACGAGATTAAAAAAAATATTAGATGGAAAAATCAATTGAAGATATATGGAAGGAAGGTTTTAATAAAAGTGATGAATTAGTAGCGCCTAAAATAAATAACCTATACACGCAAAAATCAATTCACATCATTGATAAATTTAAAAGAATATTTAAAATAAATTTGATTGCGGCTGTTGCGTTCTCATTTATCGTTTTAATTGTATCGTTTTATAATGAGGTACCCTTAATGGGGGCTATCTTTTTCTTAACCCTTACTGTGCTTGTTTTTATTAATAAGAGGTTGTTGAATGATTTAGAGAGCATAGATAAGGGTTTAAGTAGCTATGAATACCTAAATGCATTCAACCAATGGGTACAAAAGCAAGTAGCTATCAATAAGAGAATGTCAAGATTTTTGTATCCCATATTTTTCATGTCAATTGTTATAGGCTTTTGGTTTAACGATGCAGAGGGTATACCCTTAGGTGAAAGACTGGTCGGCGAAGTACTTTATGGTTTTCCAGATATTTACTTGATACAAGGAATACCTCTCATAGTCATTATTGTCATTCTTTTAATTGTAGGTTTATTGGCGTTTTTTGGAGGTAGAATTTACCTATGGGATTTAAACCTAATTTATGGCAGGGTATTAAAAAAACTAGAAGAACTAATGGCCGATATAGAAGAATTGAAAAAATAAACACTTTCTAAAGTACGGTGTTTAAGAGCTTTTTTGACTTTTATCAATAAAAAATAAGACTAGAGTGTAATAAATCTAGTCTTCAGCCACTAACCAAGAAAACACTATTATGACAGTACAAGAAGCTTACAACTTTTTTGCAAGTTTAAAAACTGAAACAACAAAAAAGCATGAAATCAAGGTTTATGAAAAATTCTTTCATATTCTGAGCGAATTAAAAAATAGAGCGTTCTCAAAAGAAGAAATTGAATCCATAGAAACGGAACTTGATCGTTTAAATTTAAAATCAAACCCTGAGAACAGAAAAAAATACTTTAAGAAAGCACTTGGTAAATTTGAAAAATATTTAAAGGAGACCTTTTCACTAACAACTAAAGCGTATTATCAAAAATTATATGGCGGTTTAGGATTATTATTCGGTTTGCTATTTGGAGTTGTATTTTTATCCAGTTTAGAACGCTCTTTAGGTATTTCTCTAGGTTTAATTGGTGGAATGGTAGTCGGCTCACTTATCGGTCGTAATATGGATTCTAAGGCCGTATTGGAAGGCAGAGTGTTATAGTTAATACACGAACTCAACAAAAATAAAAGTAACTAAGCACAACACGCGCTCCTAAATAATGGCCGTATGGTAGTAAATTCAATGGTTGTAGTCTGCATTAAGTTCAGTGTGACCGGACAGTTTTGTAATTTGCAATCGGCAACTATTTATGGCACAAAACGATGCGAGTTGTAGCATTTTAGTTTATAATAGCAAATTTCAAACATACAGGGGATTCAATCGAAATCTTTTCAGCTGTCGGGGTAAGTAATCCTGTCTTTATATCGCGTTTGAAAATAACAATTTCATCACTGTTTTGATTGCCTACGAGAAGAAAATTTCCGGTGGGGTCTATGGCAAAGTTCCGCGGGGCTTGGCCAAGAGTAGACTGCCGACCCGAGTAGGTCAATTTTCCGATACTATCGATGGCGTAGATAAACAACTCGTTAATATCACCGCGCAACGATGCGTAAAGAAACTTGCCATCTGGGGAAACGTGAATATCGGCAGCATCTATCCTGCCTGTAAAATCAGAGGGCGGCATGGTAACCGATTGTTTGGCCTTCAACTTTCCATCTTTATAATCAAATACCGTTACAATGCCCATCATTTCTTGAACAAGGTAGGCAAATGCGCCACTGGGGTGAAATATGAAATGTCGTGGCCCACTTCCCACTTTGACCTTGACGAACGCTTCTTCCGATGGGCTAAGCGGTGCAGAATTTGCACTATTGACCACATATACGTTCACTTTATCTGTTCCCAAATCAGGGACAAACAGGTAGCGGTTATCAGGAGATAATACTGCGGCATGAACGTGTGGCTTATCTTGATTACCGGGGTTTATACTGCTACCCTCATGTTGAATGGACTGACTATTTGAACCTAAAGAACCATCGGGGTTGATTGGTATGGCAGAGACACTACCACCCCCGTAATTGCCGATAAAAACATATTTATTGTTGTTATCTACGGATACATAACAGGGGCCATTGACTCCAGAACTTTCACTATTTAGAAATTTGAGTTTTCCGGTAGGCGAATCAAAAGAAAATGCACTTACGCTGCCTTGGCCATCACCCAGCTCACTAACGGCATAGACATACTTTTGATTTTTGGAAAGGGTAAGGAAAGAGGGATTTTTAATATCTGAAACTTCGGTCTTGAAACCGAATTCGCCCGTTTCAGTGTTGAATGAATACACATAGATACCATTACTTTTACCCGGAGCCGTGTATGTACCAACTAGGAGGTTATACATTTTACTGGTAGCGACCTGCGCCCGAGTTGTTTGGGTTGAGAAAAACAAACACAAAAGTATTGTAAACGATAAGGTTGATTTCATTTGTATATAGTTTTATATTCATAATGTGCATGTAAACGTACTATTCAACTGCCGTAGCCTTTCGAATCTCAGCGACTTTAACGGCGGTAACCGGTGCTGCCTCATTACCGAATCTTTTCCTGATATAGGTCAAAATTGAGGAAATGGCAAAATCATCTAAATGACGGTTCTGGGGCATCAAGCCATTATAAGACCTCCCATTTACTTCAATTTCCTCTTGCAACCCATTGAGCACAACATTAATCAATCGGTCTTCATCCCCGCTTACCCAATCGGACCCATTAAGAGGGGGGAATCGATTATTGTCGCCCTCGCCGTTCCTTTGATGACAGGCTGCACAGTAGGTGTTGTATAAAATTCGCCCGCTACGGGTATCACCTTTTTCTCTAATGTCCTTTCCTTCGATGGGATCTCTTATATAGTCCCTCGATTTTCTTTTTTCCATCGATGCCAACTTTGCTGGCCCAAATTCGTCTTTGTCCCCTTTATACATTATCCTCCAGATTTTTCCTTGGTTGGATTCGCTTATATATAGCGAGCCATCAGCACCAGTAGATAAACCCATAGGCCGGTAAAGGGCATCACTGGTGTCCGTTACCCTTTCTACTCCAGTAAATCCATCAGCAAAAACTTCCCATTCTCCAGTTGCATTCCCATCGTCATCAAACGGAACAAAACATACTATAAACCCAGCTTGTGGGTATGGAGGACGGTCCGTTGAGCCGTGAAATGCGACGAAGACACCATTATTGTACCGTTCAGGAAATTGATTTCCGTGGTAAATCATTACATCCATAGGAGCCCAATGTCCTGGAAAACCTACTACGGGATCATCGAATTCACTGGCTCTACCAATTACTTTTCCATCACCACCATACCCCGGTTGCAGCACATTTTTTCTTTGCATATGATCATAATACGCATAGGGCCATCCATAGTTTGATCCCTCCGTCACTTTCATAAGGGTCTCAGAGGGCAGAACAGCGGCCTGCCAAGAAGTATATCGGTCAGGAAACATGGTGTGAAAATTGTCTATGCCGTTTCCGACAGCATACAAACTTTGGTCATTCGGGTTCCATTCCATTCCCACTACGCTTCTAATACCCGTAGCAAATTTATGGCCATCTTCCTGTGTTAGTCCAATTTTGTTAGCATCAAACCGCCAAATTCCTGCTTGGGTATTAAGTTCGGGACAAGGATCAAGGCCCTTGCCTCCGGGAATCCCCACCGGACCATATTTCTCGATATCTTGGCAGGCATCGGAAGGGGCGCCGAAAGGAATATACATGTTTCCCTTATTATCAAATGCCAGAGGTTTTGTGGTATGCCAGTTCCTGTCAACATTTTCCTCCATATCCGTAAATACCACCTCCGGTTCGCCTGTAGGGACCAATTCTCCGGCTATTAGTTTATTTCTATAAATCACTTTATTCGTGCTGATATAGAGATGGCCTTTGTGTATAGTTACCCCTGTAGCGGACCTGCCCTTATCACTATAATTACCAAAGTGCACAATACTGTCCGCTTTGCCATCTTGGTCAAGGTCGCGAAGGGCGATGGTCCCTTTTCCGTCAGAAGAATTAAATAATTGTGCATAAATATCGCCGTTATCATTTACGGCAATATGCCTTGTACGCCCAATACTATCGATTACCACTAGAGCTTCAAAGTTGTCGGGAAGGAAAAGTCCGCCGTTATCAGGATCACTCAATGGGAGCTGTATGTTAGCGTCGCAATTGCATAGGCTCAAAGCGAGCAATAGCATTCCCGTTCCTTTCAAAAAATAAGTTTCTAAATTTTCTAGGCTAACTTTCATAAAGCACTCCTCGATTGTAATGCATTGGTTGAGTCAAACGTTTGATTTTGTATATACTTCGTTACTGTTTAAAGTCTTTTGCTGACAGTCCGTTCAAATCCCATACCACCTTCCCGGCCCTGATAGTAAGTTCAGCCTCCAGTTTTCGATCTCCGGTAATTCGGTTATTTCTTGCATCGACAAAGCCAAAATTACCGGTTTTTATTCCCAATATGGCCACATCCGCTTCTCCCCCAACACTTAAATGCCCTAAATCTTCACGCCTAATGGCCTGGGCCGGATTCCAGCTTCCCCGAAGCAAAACCTCCTTTAAAGGCATCCCCATATTCAGATACTTAGACATCACATTTAACATGTCTTTCATGCCCGCATTCATACTAAATCTATGGAGGTCGGTACCAAAAGTATTTGGCCAAAAACCTTGTTGCATAGCAGGAATTGCTTGGTCGAACCAGAAACCGGCACCTCCGTGCCCTACGTCAAACAGAATACCTTTTTCTTTTGCCTCAAGTACTAACGGTAAAATCTTTCCTTCTTTGTCTACTACCGGTTGCCGTTCCGAGATATTCTCAAAAGAATGGGTGATAATATCGCCGGGGCGCATCCTTGCTAATTGATCCTTCAGGGGATATTCAGGCAAGTGGCACTCTACAAAAAGAGGCCTTCCCGTTTTAGATGCGGCTTCAAGTGCGCGATCGAAAGGAGCCCATGTTGATCCCTCAAAATGCCCAATTTTAACCCCAACAATGAAATCAGGATACTTCTGAATGACCTCTGCTGTCTTTTCAGCGTCCATTTCAGTAAGATCATACTGGGCAGCGTCTCCCGTCATGCCAGGTGCCGCTATATTCAAAAAGGCCAAAACCCTTGTCTTCGAACCTTCGATTGTCTGGGTCTTAAATAAGGGAAAATTTCGCCAACCTGAGGTTCCTGCATCGACCATAGTAGTAATCCCGGCCTTAAAGCTAAAATCATCAGGAGACACGCTATTGTTTCCATCGACAAATTTATTGCTCTGGGAGCCTACAAAAACGTGGGTATGAATATCAATCAGGCCAGGGCAGACGTAAAGACCGGTGGCATCAACCACTTTTTTCGCGCGGGCGGCAACAATATTGGGTGCCACCTCGAGTATTTTTCCATTTGCAATGGCAACGTCCAGTACAGTATCAATTTTGTTTTTTGGATCGAAAACGTGCCCGTTCTTTATCAAAATATCAATTTCCTGAGACTGCACTGCAACCCACATGAAAAAAAGCAAAATACTAACCGTATTTTTAAGTGCTGCGTTTAAAAACATACTTAGAGTGTTTTTTTAACAAGTAGAATAACTCAGAAAAGAGAACGACTACTTTTTGAAATCCTGTGATGCCAACCCATTAAGATCCCAGACGACCTCTCCGCCCTTAATGGTAAGCTCTGTTTCCAATTTTTTGCTTCCACGAAGCTTTGTTCTGCGAACGTCAAGAAAACCGAAATTACCTTCCCGCAACCTAAAAACAGCCACATCAGCTTCCGCTCCAATACTTAAGTGCCCTAAATCTGCCCTGCCGATTACCTGTGCAGGTGCCCAAGTCGCTCTGGAAATAGCATCCGGTAAGGAGACCCCGAGGGCCATAAATTTAGACAAAACATTACTCATATCCTTCATCCCGGTGTTCATGCTCTGGGTGTGCAAATCTGAGCTAACTATATCTGCCTTAAACCCTTGCTCATGAGCGGGTACGGCCTGTCGCCAGGTAAAGGCACCGCCTCCGTGACCCAGGTCAAAGATAATACCGCGCTGCTGAGCCTGAAGTATAAAAGGCTTTAACTTGCCTTCTTCATCAACGATGGTTTCCCGCTGATCAGGCCCATTGGAATAGGTATGTGTGAAAATGTCGCCAGGGCGTAGATGCTCCATAAAAAGGGATTCGATAGAATTCGGGGGGTCATGTTCTCCAAAATCTACCATAACAGGAACATCGGCCATTTTTCCGGCCTCTACTGCAAGGTCTACCTGCCTAAAATCTCCCCAATAATGGGCCGCTTTTATGCCCACCAGAATATCAGGATATAATTTATTTATGCTATGGGCAGTCATCACTGGATTCATATCCGATAGATTCTGTTCCTCAAACCTGCTCCGCATTCCTGTGCCAACAATATTCAGTAACGCCAACACCCTTGTTTTAGATTTGTCTATGGTCTGCGCTTTGAAAAGAGGAAAATTTCTCCATCCCGAAGAGCCGGCATCGACCACGGTGGTCACCCCAGCTCTAAAAGTAAATCCATCCGGCATTACGCTGGTAGCGCCGTCAGCGATATAGGCATCAGGCTCATTGCCCATAAAAACATGCACATGCATATCGAGAAGACCAGGCGTAACGTATAATCCAGAAATATCAATAAGCTTCTCTGCCCTTTCTTCAGCAATAGTTGTTGCCACTTCGGCTATTTTGCCATCCCGTATTCCTACATCCATAGGCCGGTCGATACTATTTTTGGGATCTATGACGTGTCCACCTTTAAGCAGAATGTCCAACTTTTGGGCCTGTAGACCAAGTAAGGGAATTAGAAACAGGATTAGGATGATAAATCGCTTTTGTAACGGTACTTTTAGATTAGGCATTCTGAAAATGGTTAGTTCTGAATTTATGACTTTTATGTGGCCAATGGTGGTCCACCGGGGATAACGACGCGTTTATGTTCTTCTTTATAGGTTGCACGCCTTGCATTGAATTTGGCGGTAAGATATTCCCCAAGAAATACTGTACCTATAAGCGTATCACCTGAAACCTTGGCCGAAAACCAATAGTTTATCGAATCTCCAGGAATCCGATAATTACTACGAAGTTTTAGCTCATCGCCTTCGATTATGCCCGCAATTTCTTGGGTAGAAAAATCACTCTTATGCGTACCGTTAATCCAATTCCCGTCCTGTTCGAGAAACATCATATGGGCACTCTTGCTTGTGAAAAACTCCATTTCTACCTCCCAATGACCGCTAACATCGGCCTTGGCAGCCATCATTTTGTCGGAGCTAGGAGGGTGTTTTTTAGAAAGAATACCAAAGAGGCGATCCGCCACGACTTTAGCGTTACCTGGGCGCATTTGATTTGGGGTGATATTGATCGACGTCTCCCCATCATTGCTCCGGACTCCGATAGCTATCCTAGGTTTGTTCCGTGCCACTTCTTCCGCAACTTCCTCGCCAGTAATATATAACTTTTCGGGGTCCCATTTTATATGCAATACCGGTGCTAGATTTGATCGTCCATTGGGCTGCTGAACTTCGGTTGTAATCCCCTTGATTTTCAACATCTGAAGTGAGATTTCTTCCAGCCAGGAGAGCCAAGTGGCCCATTCCTCTTCATGGTCTCGATTCGTCCAAGCTTCTACTGCAGCCAGCATGCCCAACATTTCTTCCTTGCCCACCTTATTATCCCTGCCGGGGCCGTGATGTGGCGAACTTGCCTGCCAAGCCGATAGGAGAAGGTCTTTATCCCCTATCAATAGGCCGGCACATTGTGGGCCACAAATTGCTTTGCCACCACTGTATGCTACAACCGTAGCGCCGCGCTCGAGGTGCACACAGGGAATAGTTAAATTCTCCGCTGCGGCATCTACTAATATGGGTATGTTTTTTGGTTTGGCTATCCGGTGAATCACCTCTAGAGAAAGTGGCTGACCGGTTTCTGAACCCCGCCCAGAGTTGACATAAATCATTGCGGTACGCGAATTTATGGCCCGTTCAAGTTCTTCAGGAGAATCAATGGTAATCATATTGACCCCTATATTGCGAATGCTGTGATCGTAGACATTTCGGGAATAGCGGGGTGAGATGACCTCTGTTTTTTTGAGACCGGTTAAATTCGGTATCCTCAGTAGTTTTTCAGGATTCCCACCTGATACACAAGCAGCAGTCACATGCTTTAAGCCCGCAGCACAACCTGCAGATACCATACCCCATTCAGCTTGGGTCAATTCCGCAAGACGCCGCCCTATTCCAAAGGCTAGCTCATCATATTGAACAAAATACCCCGAGGAGGCTTCAATAGCTTTCAATACTTCCGGTCGCTCCGTAGACCCACCAAGAATGGTAAACGTACCCCGACAGTTAATGATGGTGTCAACCCCAATAGCATCGTAAATAGTTCCTTCGCCCGCAAATGGGCCCGGGGTAATTGGTGAAAGGCCCTCAAAAGTACGACCATACAAAGATTCACTGGCAAGAAGACTGCCAGCCACCGGCAAGATGCCGAGGTGTTTCATGATTTCTCTACGATTCATTACAATGAATTATGATACGATTAGTAGTATATATTTTTTAGCCTTCTAAATGTAATGAAATCTTTTGGAGACCCAAAAAAGAATGGGAGATACAAAAAGCAATTATTTGCACCATTTTGTTCTTGACAATATAGGGCACATTTAAGGGTCGAAACCCTTAAATTTTTCGAAGCTGATACAACCGGCACTCCCAAAAGCAAGGAGGTTCTTCAAAGGATGTTTTAGCTATATTTTACCTGATAGTCTTTCTTGAACACCTCATTTCTAAAGCATAAAGCTCATTTTTTCCGATAAAGACACAAAAACGAATCAAAGAAAAGTATTTGGAATAGCGGTTTATCAATATTTCACCGAAAAAACAGACAGGTTAAAAAACGCCCCCATTACAAGCTATGCTGGGGAAAATAAGCTTAGGGGTCAAAAACACGACTTGGTTTTTTGCATAGGGTATAAACCTGAGCCGCATATGGCGCATGACCAGTATATTGCCTGGACTAATAAAAAAACCGGTTTAATAGATTTTTGCCAATATACTATTCGAGAATCATTTCTTAAACCTCCGGGATATAAGAAATTGGACAATGGAGTAGAATTTACCGATTTTCGTGAAATTGACGGTATTCTTGCTACTCACAAGCAAATTATCTGTGACATAAAACTGAGAAAAAATCCAAAGAAACACTTGCACGAAATGAATATCTCTGATTTTCAATTTGATGATTTTGAAGAATCTGTTCTAAAGGTTAATAAAAAGAATTCCATTAGATCCTAAGTCAAAAAAATAATTACCAAATAAGAGAATTCAATCTAATGGTAAATACCATTCCCAGCAATATCCTATGAAAAGCCCTAATCCAGATCTCTAAAGTCAATTAATATCTTCTTTTACTTAAGCCACCTTTTTTCTTTTATATAACTTGCTCCGCATCCTATAAATCATCTTTGCGCCAAAGGCGCAACGCTACCAGCACCAATATCGCTATATAGACCCGGCCACTTGCTATACTTGTGACTCCAATGATTGTTGTAGAACTCGGACGGCTCCTTAAGCCCGAAATACAAAACTGCATCTTGATATAGCTTTTGAACCCTTTAAAACCCTTCACCAAATCGTTACGGCGGCGGAACAGACTGCTGAGTTACTCGCGGTAAACATCGGAACATGAATACCAACCAATCTACCGTCCTTGAGCTCTCTGCTGATGCGATGGGCATCTATCCTGTCCATCTCTGTATGGCGCTCCTTCCCCTTGTGGTATATTTCCGCAGGGTACAGTACAATAGACCCCCAACCCTAAGGCTCGAATGAGCGATGACCCGAATAGCCACAAGAACCGGCCTCGCAAGCTGTCGATACGCCGTAATCTAATCATCGCAGAACATAATCGAGGAGCCCTCGAGGTTCCGGAGTCATCGAGAAAGACTTGCCGCAGCTCAAATCCGTTTAGCAATTTACCTTCGAGCTTCGTTTGTGAATGTCGATGCCAATGAATAGCTTTGGTAAAACAGTTTTTTGAGTGTTCATATATTAATGATTTTGGTGAATCTTAAAGATACTCGACTAACTGCTTTTTCATCGATGCTACCAAACAATTAAATGCATGCGTAATTTTGATAATATTGGAAGAATTAAGATTTTTATTAAAGACCCAAATAAAAAGAGTTTTTTTAAAATAATTAAAGAGGTATTCGTACTTATTAAAACCAAAAAGGAAATCCCTTTCTATTATTTTAAATACTTATATAGAAAAGATATCAAAAATTATTTAGATTATTTAAGCACTGGAGAAGTTAACGCAATTGGAACTAGTACCCTGCTGCATAACCCTGCATACAAATCAATATTAGACAACAAATTGTTTTTTTCGCTGCTAAGCGAAAAATCTCCCCTAAATACCCCAAAACTACTCAGCTATAACTTGGGGAATACCTTCTATTACAACAATACAATTAAGCAAATTTGCACTAAAAGTGAGCTTATTAGCTTTTTTGAGCATGTTTTTACTTTAGCTAACGTAGATGGTCTTTTTTTTAGAACACCATCGGGCTATGGAGGTAAGGGCTGTTTTAAATTAACCAGAACAGGTTTGAAAAATGAATTAGATGATATATTTGATTCGCTCACAAATGGGAATTATGTTCATACTGAAACTATAACGCAGCACAGAGAGATTAATAAAATTCACAATAAATCAGTAAGCACATTAAGAATAATTTCTTTGATTACTTCTGAAAACCATCCTGAAATAATTTGTGCGTTTATGAGATTTGGTGTCGGCAACAGTGTTGTTGATAATTCTAGTTCGGGAGGTTTTTTTGTTGGCGTAAATATGGATGAAGGCACATTAAAAAAGACCGGGTATTATTTGCTTGAATACGGCGGGGGAGAAGTTAATAAACATCCAGACAGCGGCTTTAAGCTTGAAGGATTTAAAGTGCCGTATTTTAAAGAGGCTTGTGAAGAAGTCTTTAAGGGCCTTAAGGTTATACCAGATAAATTTATAGGCTGGGACGTTGCTATTACTCCAAATGGCCCAGTAATAATTGAAGCCAATTCTGGACCTCATTTACCTTCAGTCGAAATGGGATATGGTGGCTTATTACGAAATCAACATATTAAAAAATTAGTGGAAGAATTGAAACAACAAAGTAATTGATGAAGTATGCTTCTACATGGTGAAATTTCCTGAAGAAAAAATTGACATTACCCCATACCCCATAGGTCAAATCGCTCCTCTTTACCCGACTTAAATAACAATAGAAATTCACTGCTCAAAATAATGGCGTGAACTAAGCCTCTTTTTTCAAATCTGTAAGAATACAAATTGAATGCGTTTAAACTTTTTGGTTAGAGGCCAAAATTGTACTTTTCAATAAAGCTATTTTTCAAATATCCTGATGAAAAAAAAACTATTCGATGAATTCCAAGAAATTTCTGCCAAGGCTTGGAAACAAAAAATACAATATGACCTTAAGGGAGGGGACTATAATAATACTTTAGTCTGGGAATCGCCCGAAGGAATCAAAGTCAAACCTTTCTATCATCTTGATGACCTGCTTTCTAGTGACCAAAACATTCCACATCGACCGAATCCTTGGAAGATTGCCCAAGAAATTTTTGTCGCCCATGCCACAAAAAGCAACAATAAGGCTATAAACGCTTTACGAAGGGGAGCTGAAAGTCTGATTTTTACGATTTCGTCTGAACATATTAATATCGAAGAACTGCTTGCCAACATCGATTTAAACGTGGTGAATCTTCATTTTCATTTTCAGTTTTTGAATACGGCATATATCAAAAAACTATTGAAATATTTAGAGGGCTACAAGGCGACTACATATCTACATATAGATACTATCGGTCATTTGGCAAGAACTGGAAATTGGTTTTATAAAAAGAGTCAAGATCAAGATACTCTTAACGAAATCTTGAATTCGGCAAAAGATCAAGAGAATAGAAATGTACTGAGTGTAGATGTAGCACTCTACCAAAATGCTGGCGCTAATAGTGTTCAACAATTGGCGTATGCTATGGCACATGTCAACGAATATTTAAACCTTTTTGGCCCTAGCGTTGTTCAATGTCCTGTTTTCAAGTTATCCGTGGGAGGTAATTATTTTTTTGAGATCGCAAAAATACGAGCGCTGCGAAAGCTATGGACGGTACTGGCCTCTGAATACGATATGTCTTCAGATTGTCATATTATTGCTACACCTTCAAAAAGAAACAAAACGTTGTATGCTTACAACATTAATATGTTGCGTACCACGAGTGAATGTATGACCGCCATCTTGGGCGGGGCCGATACGGTATGCAATTTACCCTACGATTCAATCTACCATAAAGACAACGAATTCGGAGAGCGCATAGCCAGAAATCAACTAGTACTACTCAAGAACGAAAGTTACTTTGATAGGGTCGAAAATCCTGCAGAAGGCTCGTACTACATTGAAGCCCTTACCGAAGAAATTGCAAAAAAAGCACTACAGCTTTTCAAAAACATCGAGAGCCAAGGTGGTTTTGTACAACAACTGAAAAGCCATACCATTCAGAAAAAAATAAGGGAAAGTGCCCAAAAGGAGCAACAGAACTTTGATACCGCCAAAGAAATATTAGTTGGTACCAACGCCTATGAAAATTCTGAAGATTGGATGAAGGACGACCTAGAGATTTATCCGTTCGTTAAGAAAAATATCAGAAAAACGCTTGTTGTACCTATTATTGAAAGTCGTTTGTCAGAGAATATCGAACGCAAAAGACTGAAAGATGAAGGGTGGAACGGAAGTTAGATGACGAATGACGGAAGTTCTCTTTTTTAAAAGATAACCCAGATCGATTACTGATTAAATACCCAAAAAATTGAAGATGCGCAAAAATGTTCAACATATAACTTTAGCAAAAAAGGATGAGAAACAAAACACTTCGAGCGCTGCATCTCGCGCGCTCCCTAACATTGAACACCTAAATTTCGCCGCAGGCATTCCCCCTTATCTTAGAGGCCCCTACGCCACTATGTATGTGCAAAAACCGTGGACAATCCGCCAGTATGCAGGCTTTTCCACTGCCAAAAAAAGTAACGCATTTTATAGAAAGAATCTTAAGGCGGGCCAAAAAGGACTTTCAATTGCCTTTGACCTTCCGACGCACCGAGGTTACGATAGTGACCATGAACGCGTAACCGGTGACGTGGGCAAGGCAGGTGTCGCTATCGATTCTGTAGAGGACATGAAAATTCTCTTTGACAGTATTCCTTTGGATAAAATGTCGGTTTCCATGACCATGAACGGAGCTGTACTGCCCATTATGGCATTCTACATCGTAGCCGCCGAAGAACAGGGCGTTGCAATAGAACAGCTTGCAGGCACTATTCAGAACGATATTCTGAAAGAGTTCATGGTACGTAACACCTACATATACCCACCAAAACCTTCAATGCAAATCGTTTCCGATATCTTTCGGTTCACAAGCAAGTATATGCCAAAGTTCAATAGTATCAGCATTTCAGGTTACCACATGCACGAGGCGGGAGCCACTGCCGAACTCGAACTGGCATACACCTTGGCCGACGGATTGGAATATATCAGAACCGGTCTAAAAGCGGGATTGGACATCGATAGCTTCGCACCACGATTATCCTTTTTTTGGGGTATCGGCATGAACCATTTTACAGAAATAGCCAAACTACGTGCGGGTAGGTTGCTCTGGGCCAAACTTGTGAAACAATTTCACCCAAAAAACGAAAAGTCGATGTCACTACGCACCCACTGCCAAACCAGTGGGTGGAGCCTAACGGAACAAGACCCTTTCAACAATGTAGCAAGAACGGCCATTGAGGCCGCCGCTGCAGTTTTTGGAGGCACTCAGAGCTTACATACGAACGCATTGGACGAGGCCATCGCCTTACCAACCGATTTCTCGGCACGAATTGCCCGTGATACCCAACTTTTTCTAAGGGAAGAGACCAAAATCACCAAAACCGTAGATCCATGGGCAGGAAGTTATTATGTAGAAAAAATGACCCAAAATTTGGCACATATAGCCTGGGAACGGATTCAAGAAGTGGAAGAACTGGGTGGAATGACCAAAGCCATTGAAGCGGGGATTCCGAAAATGCGTATCGAAGAGGCTGCGGCCAAAAAACAAGCACGTATCGATAGCGGCAGGGAGATTATTGTGGGCGTAAACAGCTATAAAATCGATGATGAGGAAGAATTACATATTCTAGAGGTCGACAATAATGAGGTACGTAAACAACAGATTAGCCGCTTGGAGTCTATCAAAAAACAACGTGATTCAAAAACCGTTCAAATTACCTTAAAAAAACTTACTGAGGCGGCGACGGGAAGGATAGATAAAGATTTACAAGCAAACCAGCACTCGAACGAAGATGGCGAAAATTTATTAGCTTTAGCAATAAAAGCAGCAAGAGCGAGAGCGACCCTAGGTGAAATAAGTAGTGCACTCGAAGTTGCTTTTGGCAGACATAAAGCCAATATTCAATCAATTAGTGGGGTGTATTCTAAAGAAATCAGACAAGATAAAAGTTTTAAAAAGGCACTCGAGCTATCAGACCTTTTCGCGGAACAAGATGGTCGAAGACCCCGTATTTTGATTGCCAAGATGGGCCAAGACGGCCATGACCGTGGTGCGAAGGTAGTGGCTACTGGGTATGCTGATCTGGGTTTTGATGTCGATATCGGTCCATTATTTCAAACCCCTAAAGAAGTTGCCAAACAAGCAGTAGAAAACGATGTTCATATTCTTGGCATATCTTCCTTGGCAGCAGGTCACAAAACTTTGGTGCCACAAGTAATCGCCGAGCTTGCAAATTATGGCAGAAAAGATATCATGGTCGTTGTGGGCGGCGTTATTCCTAAGCGAGACTACCAAGTTCTTTTCGACGCTGGAACAGTCGCGATTTTTGGTCCGGGAACTAAGATTGCCGAAGCCGCCATTCAGATTTTAGAGATCTTACTCGATTTTGAGTAGCGAATCTTTGGCTTAAAAGTCATTAATCCGTTTTGAAATACATTCAAAAAGTTTGGCCTATATTACCCGCTTTGAATCTAGAATTTTTAGTAAGTTTGCACGCACATTTAAAAAACGCTCGCGTAACAGAGTTGGATAGCCAATCTGCCTTCTAAGCGTACGTTTGAAATAGTGAAAAACAATCAATGGTGGCATAGCTCAGCTGGATAGAGCACCTGCCTTCTAAGCAG
>CAZRIE010000094.1:0-16111 GCA_964600075.1 uncultured Flavobacteriaceae bacterium | reverse complement strand
AGTTGGCCTACTAGGACTCGAACCTAGAACGACTGGACCAAAACCAGCTGTGTTGCCAATTACACCATAGGCCACTACCATAATTGAGCGTGCAAATTTATAACAAAGTTTGGTTTGCACAAACATTTCGGGCTACAATAACCTAAAAATTTGGTCACACGCCGCTGTTAACGATTTATAAAATTCTATCCTTAAAACTATTATAATCACTAAATTCGCCCCGTCGAATAAACTAAACAGTACATGTTTTCAAAGAACTTCGAAAAATGGGACACCCTTTTGGGCTGGGCCGTCTTTTTTATAGCCCTTATTACATACGCCATTACCGTCGAACCGACCAACAGTTTTTGGGACGCCGGTGAGTACATTGCTACCTCGGCGAAACTACAGGTAGGCCACCCGCCCGGAGCCCCGCTTTTGCAAATGATCGGCGCGTTTTTTGCGATGTTCGCCTTTGAACCGGACCAGGTCGCACGTATGGTGAACTACGTTTCTGGCGTATCGAGCGCATTCACTATTCTCTTTATGTTCTGGACGATTACCAACCTCACCCAAAAATTAGTGCTTAAAAAGGAAGAAATACTGACCAACAGCATGGCCATTGCCATTTTTGGTAGTGGCATCGTCGGTTCATTGGCCTTCACTTTTTCCGATAGTTTTTGGTTCAACGCCGTTGAGACAGAGGTCTATTCCACGGCCAGTATGATTATGGCATTGCTATTATGGTTAGGTCTTAAATGGACGGATGACCTCGAAAACCCCCGTAGTAATAAGTGGCTCGTGCTCATCTCATTTGTCGTCGGATTGACCTTTGGTATTCAGTTTATGGGCTTTTTGGCCATACCATCTATTGGCCTGCTATATTATTTTAAGACCTACAAAACAACGACAGTAAAGAATTTTATGATTGCCAATATCGCGGTCATAGGCATTCTAATGCTCGTTTATAAATTTTCATTGACCTATGTTCTCGAACTATTCGGATGGAGCGAGGTGTTCTTCATCAATAGTATAGGGCTGCCCTTCAATTCGGGTACTATCATTATGGGGTTGCTATTTGTTGTAGCCTTCTATTTTGGACTGACTTATACCCGAAAAAACAACTACAGAACGGCCAACACCATAGTGCTGTGTTTGATGTTTCTTTTCTTAGGGTTCTCCTCTTGGTTAATGTTGCCCATACGGGCGAATGCCCGAGTGGTCATCAATGAAAATAATCCCGAAGACGCCAGAGCACTATTGGCCTATTACAATAGAGAGCAATATCCTGGTGTTGATAGCCCGGTATATGGCACCTATTATTCAAATTCATTTGGTGATAGCGGGGAAGATAAAGATGAGGCACCCAAATATGAGAAAGACGAAAAACTCGGTAAATACGTTATCGTAAACTACTACAAAGGTGCGGTACCGGGCGATGATCCTAAACACATCGGCATTTTGCCCCGAATGTGGAGCTCTCAGAACGCCGAGAACTATATGAAATATTTCGGGCCGTTAGATTTTAAAATGAAGCAATCGAACGAAGAGTTGCGAACTGCGGTCAAACAGGTTAAAGAAGGTTACGCCAGCGGAGAAATCGATGCCGAACAATACATCAGTTTCTTAAGGCGTTTCGATACCTACCTTGAAGTAGAGCCGCCTTCGATTTGGCAGAATATTAAATACATGGTGCAGTTTCAGTTCGGCTATATGTACTGGCGGTATTTTATGTGGAATTTCTCCGGGAAGACCAACGACGTTCAAGGCAGGTATAATGGCAATGGTGAATGGTTGAGCGGTATCGGTATCGTAGACAGTTTTCGATTGGGCAGTCAAGATAATCTGCCCGATGAAGTACAGAACAATAAGGCTCGTAACACCTATTTCTTTCTGCCACTTATTTTAGGCATCATCGGAATCCTCTTTCAGATTTCTAAAAATCCGAAACAGTTTTGGGTGCTTTTGGTATTCTTCTTATTTACCGGGCTCGCGATTCAGTTTTACACCAACCCTTATATCTTTCAACCTCGTGAACGCGATTATTCGCTCGTCGGCTCTTTCTATATTTTTGCATTGTGGATAGGCCTTGGCGTATACGGACTTTACGAAGAGTTTAAGAAATATTTGACACCTAAAATACTGGCTCCACTCGTTACCGCAGTTTGCTTTTTAGCGGTACCAACAGTAATGGCCGTACAAAATTGGGACGATCACGACAGATCAGGCCGATTCACCTCTAATGCTTCTGCAAAAGCCTATCTAGATTCTTGCCAGAAAGATTCGGGTGCAATACTTTTTACCATCGGCGATAATGACACCTTCCCGCTCTGGTATGCCCAAGAAATCGAGGGTTATAGAACCGATGTGCGTATTATATGTACCAGCCTTTTTGAAACGGATTGGTATATCGACCAGATGAAACGAAAGGCTTATGAAAGCGAGGCTATTCCATCACAGATTGCACATGACAAGTACCGCTGGGGGTCTCGCGATGTACTCTATTACCAGACCGTCGACCCGCTTTTTGACAAAGAGATTTCCAAAAACAGATGGTCTGTGCAAGATTTCATTAAATGGGTCGATAGCGACGAACCTCAGACCAAACTGAAGTATATTCTAGAACGGCAAGAAAATGTTGATTTGGAGGCATACTCTGAAAGTGCCCAGAACATTGTCTACTATCCGACCAACAAGATTCGTATACCCGTTAACAAGAAAAATGTTCTTGAAAGTGGACTAGTGAAGGAAAAAGATACTGCGTTGATAGTCGATTATATTGATATCGACCTTCCGCAAAGTGCCATTACCAAAAAAAGTATGATGATGTTGGATATTTTGGCCAACAATGATTGGAAACGACCTATCTATTTTTCAGGAGGAAGTTTTGACGATGCCGAATTTATTTGGATGAAAGATTATCTACAGCTTGACGGTATGGCTTACAAATTGGTACCTATCAAGACTGAACGCAGAAGTTCTTTTGAAATGGGAAGGATAGATTCCGACCTCATGTACGATGTCGTTACCAATTGGTACTGGGGCAATTCAGGAAGCCCTGATATTTATCACGACGCACAGACCCGTATTCAAGGGCTATCGTACAGAAGTAATCTAGCACGCCTACTTGAACAACTTCTTGAGGAAAACAAGATAGAAAAGGCAAAAGACATCATTGAACTGACAATGAAAAACATTCCGGTAGAAAACTTTGGTTATTACACGTTCGTAGAACCCTTCATAGATGGTTATTACAAAGTCGGGGAAACGGATAAAGCGAGGGAACTGTTTGAAAAACTAAGGTATATCTATCAAGACCGGCTCGAATATTATGCGGACATACCCTTGGAAGAGCAATACGATAAAATTGATGAGATTATTGCCGATATGGAAGGCTATCGCAGAAATATTGACATCCTCATTACGAACAACGATCGTGAAAAGGCCGAAAAGGAGACTTTGATCTTTAACGAATATATCGACAAGTTCCAGCATTTCTACAACGACGATATTTTAGAGGAAGAACCTCTAAGACCAGGTCAAAATCCCGATATGGGAGATACAATGCCGATTTCAGACAGTACGGCTACTAACGCAACCACGACCGAAGAAGTCTTGGATACGGCTGCGGTGCCTGTTGGGAATTAGCATTCGAAATTACGAGAAGCTTATCGCGAAGAGGTAGTTTTTTGTTGAATTTTAGAAAGGTATGGGTACTGTAGCCACAGAAGTAGTCTTTAGCAGAAAAAGGACAGCTTGTTTCGCTCTGCTTGCGATTAGGCCAAAATTGAAAAGTATTTTTTAAACATACTCGTTCAAGATACCGATAAGGGTATTGGCATCTTGCTCGCCACTTTGGCGCCAAACCATTTCCCCTTTTTTGTAGATCATTAAAGTAGGTAAGCCTTTAACGCGCAGGGCTTGGGAAAGTTCTTTGTTCTTGTCGACATCGATTTTGATTACTTTACCTTTATCGCCCAAAGCTGCCGCGACATCGCGCAAAACCGGGTGCATAGAGGTAGATTGCTCGTTCCATTCCGCATAGAAATCTAACAAAACAGGGACTTTCAAATCTATAAGTTCACCAAACTTTGACATACGTAGTTCATTGGGTTAAAGGCCAAATGTAGTAAAAAATGTTAAATCAGTACATATACCCCTAATTTTATGGGATTGTGACTGCGTTAAAATCATGTTAAGAGCCTGTTTCAGAATTTATGATTGAAATTTTTGTAGCCGGTTTTTTATACAGAACGAGGCCAAGTTTTTTAGCATCACTACAATCAAAAATTTTAACGAAGTAATGTGCAAAAAGAGGCGCTATTACTTCTTCTTTAAGGTTATCACGCTTATCTCGGGCCAAATACCTACCCTACCGGGATAACCAAGAAATCCGAAGCCGCGGTTAACGTTGATGTATTGGCCGAGTTCTTTATAGATGCCTGCCCAATATTTGTAACGCCATTTGACAGGGCTCCATTTCACCCAGCCGGGTATTTCGATACCGAACTGCATGCCATGGGTATGGCCGCTCAACGTTAAATGATAGTGATACTCATCATGGAGTACAACGTCTTCCCAATGCGAGGGATCATGGCTCATCAAGATCTTAAAATCGTCTTTGGTTACATTGGCAGTAGCCTTTTTGAGGTCCCCTGCTTTTTTGAAGCCTCCTCTTCCCCAGTTCTCTACACCTATTAAGGCAATTTTGTCGTTTCCTTTTTGGAGGTACCGATTTTCGTTCAATAAGAGGTCAAAACCAATAGTGTGCTGAAGTTTCTTTAAATCTTCTAGATTTTCACGTTTCAATTCTTCGGTTTCCCATTCGATATAGTCGCCATAATCATGGTTTCCTAAAATAGAGAATTTACCGTCTTTTGCCTCAAGGGTAGCAAACAGATCGGCCCATGGTTTCATCTCTTCACTTTTGTTGTTGACCATATCGCCCGTGAACAATATCACGTCGCTTTTTTGCTGATTGACCAAATCGACGGCGTATTCGATTTTTTTTCTGTTGTCAAAACTTCCGCTATGTATGTCTGAAATTTGTGTAATCTGATAGCCGTCAAAAGCATCCGGCAGGTCGTCGAACTCCAGGTTATATTTTAGCACCTTGAAGTTGTACTTTCCACGATACATACCATAAAGCAGGGCTCCGAAAGGTATTGCTGCAATTCCCAAAGCGATTACACTTAAAAATCGTCTACGCTCCGGAAGGCTGAATTCTTTAGTTCCACCGAAAAACTTGTGGTACACTCCTGTCAGAAAGCGAAAAATATCCTCGGAAAAAAGAAAAATAATCGTGATAAGCTGAAAGGTCAGTACGGTGAGCAAGAGACCGAATGCATAACTTTTAGGCCGGCTCAATACCCTGCCTTGGGCCTCCCCAAATGTAAACTGATAGATAAAATTACCCAGTACCAAAACGGCAATTGCAATAAACAAATAATACACCCAAGGGTATCTGGTAGCTGTCTTCAGGGCCTGCAAAGTGTAAAGACCAAGGGCGAAATAAACGGCGATAAAAATAATCCAACGTAACATGGCCGTAAAGATATTTTTAAAAACTAAGAGGGCTGCCCCTTTTACATTTTATTTAACCGTATTTACAATTTTGCTGATAGTATCCGTATCGGTTAACGCTATTTCATTGTCTTTTAGAAACGATGGAGAATTCATCGAAACTTTAGGTCTTTCAGGCAAGGTCTCTATAAACTTCGTTCCTGAAAGATGGATGGCCGAAAAACCGAGCTCACGAAAAATATGGATGTTGTCCGTTCTTACACCTCCACCTGGCATAATGCTGCATTTCGATGCTTTTCGGTAAAGTTCGGTCAATAACGTAATACCTTCAACCGCAGATTTTTGTTGCCCCGAGGTCAAGATACAATCCACACCCAGAGTTTCCAATTGCGATAGTGTTTCCATTGGGTTTTCGAGCCAATCGAACGCGCGGTGAAAAGTGAATTTTAGGCTTCCGGATAGTGCGATCAATGTTTTGGTACGCTCTTTATCCAATGTAAAATCTTTTTGCAGAACGCCAGAAACGATTCCATCAAAACCCAGTTCAACACATAGGGCAATATCCGCTTTCATAATTTCAAACTCCTCATCCGAATAGGTAAAATCTCCGCTTCTCGGACGCACCAAAACATGTACAGGTATAGAAATATGTTGCCTTATGCTTTTCAGCAGTCCGTAAGATGGCGTAATTCCGCCAACGGCAAGCTCGGAACAAAGTTCAATACGATTTGCTCCGGCACTTTGAGCATTTAATGCAGATTGCAAAGAATTGGCACAGACTTCTACTAGCATATTCTTATATTTATCGGTCTAAATTAAACATCCTGAATTCATGCAAAGAAGAAAATTCCTGAAAAATTCGACGGTCGTCACAGCAGGTCTGATATCTACGCCTTTAATCGCTTCCTGTAAGGAAGAGAGCCAACCTAAAATAGGGTTATCGGAAAACGCCAAGACTACCGTGCCAATCGTAATCTGTACATGGGATTTTCATAAGGCCTCTGCAAAAGCTTGGGAAACTTTAAAGGACGGCGGAAGTTCTCTAGAAGCTGTTGTCCAGGGAGTAATGGTCGAAGAAAATGATGTAAACAACCAGACCGTGGGTGTTGGTGGCCGACCTGATCGCGACGGAAACGTTACCTTGGATGCCTGTATTATGGATAAAGACGGAAACTGTGGTGCCGTACTGGCGATGCAGAATATTGCGAACCCGATTTTGGTCGCACGCAAAGTGATGGAAGAAACGCCTCATGTTATGCTCGCCGGAAAAGGGGCCGAACAGTTTGCCTACGAAATGGGTTTCAAGAAAACAAACCTGCTCACCGAAAAATCAAAGCAAGACTGGGTGGAATGGAAGAAAACCTCGGAATATAAACCCATTATCAATATTGAAAACCACGACACTATCGGAATGCTCGCCATTGACAAAAATGGGGATATCTCCGGAGCGTGCACTACAAGTGGTATGGGCTTTAAAATGGCCGGCCGTGTAGGCGATTCCCCTATCATCGGTGCGGGACTTTTTGTGGACAATGAAATCGGTGGCGCCACAGCAACCGGAATGGGCGAAGAGGTCGTAAGAACGGTCGGCAGTTTTCTGATCGTGGAACTGATGCGCCAAGGCAAATCGCCACAGGAAGCATGTGAAGAAGGCGTAAAACGCATCATCGCAAAAAATAAGGACAAGCAAGATTTTCAAATCGGTTTTATCGCCGTCAATAAAAAAGGAGAGACTGGCGGGTATTGCATTCACCCAGGCTTTACGTATCGCACCTATTCGGGCGAGGGACATGTCAATAATCCCTCGGGTTCGTATCTCGACTCTTAATACCATCGGCCTCCGACATTTATAAAAACTTCTAGAACACAACCAATGCCAGAACAAAAAAGACTCTTTTTACTTGACGCCTACGCCCTTATTTTCAGAGGGTATTATGCCCTGATCAAAAACCCTCGAATCAACTCAAAAGGTATGGACACCTCAGCTATTATGGGGTTTATGAACTCCCTTTTTGATGTTATCAAACGCGAAAAACCGGACCATTTAGCCGTTTGCTTTGACAAAGGCGGAAGTGCGGAACGAACAGAACTTTTCCCAGAATATAAAGCGAATAGAAGCGAGACTCCCGATGCGATTCGCATCGCCGTACCTTACATTCAGCAGATTTTAGAGGCAATGCATATTCCAGCGGTTGTATTGGAAGGTTGGGAGGCAGATGATATTATTGGCACATTAGCAAAACAGGCAGAAAAAGAGGACTACAAGGTTTTTATGGTGACGCCCGATAAAGATTTTGGTCAATTGGTTTCCGACAATATCTTTATGTACAAGCCCGCGCGAATGGGCAACGGAATCGAAATATGGGGTATTCCCGAAATACAAAAACGTTTTGGCGTCGAACGCCCTGAACAGGTCATCGATTATCTAGGGATGATGGGCGACGCTAGTGATAATATTCCCGGCTTACCGGGGGTCGGTGATAAAACGGCCAAGAAATTCATTCAGGAATTCGGTTCAATGGAAGGCCTCTTGGAAAATACAGACAAGCTCAAGGGCAAGATGAAAGAAAAGGTAGAAGGCAATAAAGAACTGGGACTTCTATCTAAAAAACTAGCAACGATTTGCATCACTTGCGACGTAACTTTTAATGCGGGTGATTATGAAATGTCAGTGCCGGATAATCAAAAAGTGCAACAGATTTTTGAAGAGTTGGAGTTCAGAAGGCTAAAAGACCAATTCATCAAAATATTTTCTAAAGAGACGCAAGAAACTCCAACTGAAACCGGAAGTAAGCCGGCTGCAAAAACCAAACCCAAAGAAGCCGGTGGCGGGCAATTTTCGTTATTTGGAGGCGACCCGTCAGAAGCTGCAGGAACCATAAAAGATTACAACAGTCGAAAAACTATTACAGACGTTCCGCATGTGTATCAAAGTGTCGCTCCGGGTATGGCGATGAAACTATTCTTACAGAATTTGATGAAACAAACTTCGGTCTGTTTTGACACGGAAACTACCGGGCTGAATCCATTGACCGCAGAACTGGTAGGTATTGCATTTTCTTGGGAAGCCACCAAAGGTTATTATATCCCCTTCCCTGAGGAAAAGGCCCAAGCACAAGAGCTTATTGAACAGCTTCGTCCCTTTTTTGAATCAGAGGCAATTGAAAAAATCGGTCAGAACCTCAAATACGACATTAAGGTTTTAAATAAATATGAGCTTCGGGTAAAAGGCAAGTTCTTCGATACGATGTTGGCCCATTACCTTATCAATCCCGATATGCGACACAATATGGATGTGCTCTCGGAAGCGTATTTGAACTATACGCCGGTTTCAATTACGGAACTCATCGGAAAAAAAGGAAAGAACCAGTTGAGCATGCGCGATGTCCCGTTAGAAAAACAAACCGAATATGCAGTAGAGGATGCGGACATTACCCTTCAATTGGCACAACATTTTCGGCCCGAGTTAGCTGAAGCTAAAACGGAAGATTTATTTAATACTATCGAGATTCCGTTGCTGCATGTTTTGGCCGATATGGAACTTGAAGGAATTAATTTGGACGGGGCTTTTTTGAAATCCCTCTCGGACGACCTTAATAATGATATCGCAGCACTGCAGACCAAAATTTACGCGACCGCCGGGGAAGAATTCAATATCGGGTCGCCAAAACAATTAGGGGAAATACTTTTTGACAAGATGAAATTGGTCGACAAGCCCAAAAAGACCAAGACCGGCCAATATTCAACGGCAGAAGAGGTACTGTCCTATCTGGCAAAAGACCATGAGATTATCCAGAACGTGTTGGATTACCGCGGGCTATCAAAACTAAAAAGCACCTATGTCGACGCCCTTCCTGAGCAAGTAGAACCATCAACGGGAAGAGTGCATACCGATTATATGCAGACCGTTGCGGCTACAGGCCGTTTGAGCAGTAACAACCCGAACCTTCAAAATATTCCGATACGAACAGAAAGAGGCCGGCAAGTTCGTAAGGCCTTTATACCGCGCGATGAGAATTATATCTTATTGGCCGCGGATTATTCGCAAATAGAACTACGTATCATCGCGGCTTTAAGCGAAGAAACGACCATGATAGAAGCGTTTAAAAATGGGGAGGATATTCATGCCTCCACAGCCTCAAAGGTTTTCAACGTGCCTATTGAAGAGGTCACCCGAGAACAACGAGGCAATGCTAAAACGGTCAACTTCGGAATTATCTATGGGGTATCCGCCTTTGGTTTGAGCAACCAAACCGACCTCTCCCGCTCGGAAGCCAAAGAATTGATAGACACCTATTATAAGACCTACCCAAAATTGCGAAACTATATGGGTGAGCAAATCGATTTTGCTAGGGATAATGGCTATGTACAAACCGTTTTAGGCCGTCGTCGGTATTTAAAAGCCATTAATGGAAGCAACGCCATAGTACGGGGCGCTGCAGAACGCAATGCCGTTAACGCCCCTATACAGGGTAGCGCGGCCGATATCATAAAAATTGCGATGATCAATATTCATAAAAAACTATCGGAAGGCGATTACAAGTCGAAAATGCTCTTGCAAGTGCATGATGAATTGGTATTCGATGTCTACAGGCCAGAGTTGGAGAAATTGAAACCCCTTATCAAGTCGGAGATGGAGAATGCCTATAAACTAGCTGTTCCCTTGGATGTAGAACTGGGCACCGGTTCAGATTGGCTGGAAGCACATTGACATACAAATTGCAGGGTTTTCACAACATTTTTTAGCCCATCAAGGTGTAGCGTACTACTTTTGTTTTGAATTCTATCTTAGATAGAACCTTGCCATAATCAAATGAAAACCTACGTTGCCCTTAGTATTTTTTTATGTCTGGCCTGCACAGGCTATGCCCAGACATGGGACAAAAACGACGGTGCATCTAATCCTCATATTGTTTCGGAGATAAAAGTTAAGGTTTTTCCCAACCCTGCTACCAATGTTGTACATATTTTAGGACTAAAAAATACGTCGAAAGCCGACATCTCTATAATGGATATCTATGGAAACGTAGTCTTGGCCCATCACTGGGAAATTCGCCGAAACGCTATTAACATTCCTATTTCTACGCTTTCTTCCGGAGCCTATATTATTACAATCCAGTCGAAGGAGCAACAGGTGCATACAAAATTCTATAAGCAGTAGCGTTCGGTTTTCCTTTATATGCAACCGCAGACCCCAAATTTAAACATAAAAAAAGGCCGTTCCTTTCTTTGGAAAGACCTTTTTAAAAGATTCGATTCTATTTATTCTTCGACCTTCGTGAAAATCAATTGACCGTCTTCGTTAAAATTGGGCAAATCAAGATCTTTGGCATCTACCGTCATCGTATTTTCTTCTACGGTAACTGCCAAAATAAGTTTCTTATCATCACCATCTATTAGGGTTAAAATCTCGCCATCGTATGTATACGAACTGGATTCCGTGTCTTTCTTTTCAGGGCATGGAACATCAAGACCTGTTCCCCCAACATTAATTTCTAAATAATTGACCGAGTTTTCGGCCATCACGGTTAAATCGGAATTGAAAATAAAGCTGATAATGAAGCACTCCTTATCTGTAAGGTGGTCTAAAATCTGCTTTCCGAATTTCAATTGGTCGCTTGCCGTATTTGAGTCGATTTTCAGTTCGGTAGCTTCCCATTTACCGTGAAGCATGGCACTTTGATCTGTTCCCTCTTCTTTTTCTCCCTCAGCTTCCTCTTCCTTTTCTCCCTCAGCTTCCTCTTCGGTTTCGTTCTCCTTTACTACGTCATTAATCAATTCTTCCAATTTCTCCTCTTGTTCTTTTACGACGTCCTCCACAATTTTTTCCGGAGAACAGGAAAATACTAGAGCGGCGGTCACACATATAGACAACACTATATTTTTTCTCATTTCTTATTTTATTTAAAAGATTAGGAATGAAATAAACGCAGAAATTAGCTTTATCGTATTTCATATAATATCATAGCTTCACAAAGCGAAACATTATAGGAGCTTCACTAAAAAAGAAAGCTACTATCCTTCACCTTAGAAATTTCTATTTTTGTCAAAAAATATTCGGAAACAAGCATTTGTATTTCAATAGAATTAGTTTACATTTGCAGCCCGTTTCAGGGGATTGAAGTGTTTAATTAAAAAGTAACCGTAGTGGATACATTAAGTTATAAGACCGTTTCTGCCAATAAGGCGACCGTTGACAAGCAATGGCTGTTGGTCGATGCAGAAGGAGAAACTTTGGGCCGTATGGCATCAAAAGTGGCTAAAATGCTAAGGGGAAAACATAAACCGAATTTCACACCACATGTTGACTGTGGTGATAATGTTATCGTTATCAATTCAGAAAAAATTGAATTGAGCGGTAACAAATGGGACGAAAAAGTGTATTTGCGCTATACGGGTTACCCCGGTGGGCAACGTTCACGATCCGTCAAGGAGCTTTTGGCCAAGCATCCTGAACGTATCGTAGAGAAAGCGATCAAAGGTATGCTTCCAAAAAACAAGTTGGGTGCCGAACTTTTCAGAAACCTAAAAGTTGTTGTGGGATCGGAGCACGAACATGAAGCGCAAAAACCAACGGTTATCAACTTAAAAGAATTCAAGTAATGGAGACCATTCATAAAATCGGAAGAAGAAAAACGGCAGTCGCCCGCGTCTACGTTTCAGCCGGAAAAGGAAAAATCACTATAAACCAGAGAGATTTAAACGATTATTTCCCTACTGCTACCCTTCAATATAAAGTGAAACAACCTTTTGCCCTTACCGGTAATGAAGATACTTACGATGTTAAGGTAAATGTTTACGGTGGCGGAATCACAGGTCAGGCCGAAGCTATTCGCTTAGCGCTTTCAAGGGTTATGCTCGAAGTAGACGAAGAGCATAGAACGGTACTTAAGCCGGAAGGTCTTTTGACCCGTGACCCTAGAATGGTTGAGCGTAAGAAATTCGGTCAGAAAAAAGCCCGTAAGAAATTCCAGTTCTCCAAACGTTAATCACAAGAGTACACTTGGCATCTGTCTTTTGGTAGATGCCAAACTTATATATCTAATTTAATACGGAAACCCCGAAGCGTCGGGGTTGTATAAACCAAGTTCATTGAAAGTCCCGATTCGTTGGGATAAATTATAAACCGTTCTCATACTATAGAATGGTTTTCGGGAGCCCCTGAAAAGGGCACCGTTAGTTTAGCATCCAAATGTTTGAGGCTTCACGCCATGGTGTGATACCACTCAAACATTGCCTATTCAAAAAGAACGTAAACTAAATTCAAATGGCGAGAGTCGAAGTAAAACAATTATTGGAAGCAGGTGTGCATTTTGGCCACCTAACACGAAAGTGGAACCCTAACATGGCGCCCTATATCTACATGGAGCGTAACGGAATTCACGTTATCAATCTTTACAAAACAGTAGCAAAATTGGATGAGGCCAACGAGGCCCTCAAAAAAATTGCTGCATCGGGACGAAAAATTCTTTTCGTAGCTACTAAAAAACAGGCGAAAGATATCGTTGCCGAGAAAGTGGCCAACGTAAATATGCCGTACATCACCGAAAGATGGCCCGGCGGTATGTTGACCAATTTCGTTACCATTCGTAAGGCGGTAAAGAAAATGGCATTTATCGACCGTATGAAAAAAGACGGAACATTCAATACACTTTCTAAAAAAGAGCGTTTGCAAGTAGACCGTCTACGCGCCAAATTGGAAAAAAACTTGGGCTCCATTTCGGAAATGACCCGTTTACCAGGGGCATTGTTCGTCGTCGATACCATGCGTGAGCATATTGCCGTAAAGGAAGCCCAGAAATTGAACATTCCAATTTTCGCGATGGTCGATACCAATTCAGACCCTAGGGATGTTGATTATTTGATACCATCGAATGACGATGCATCGAAATCAATTGACATTATTATGACCGAAGTCACCAATGCAGTGGCAGAAGGTCTGGCAGAAAGAAAATCGGAAAAACAGGCCGATAAAGAAGGTAGCGACGAACCTAAGAAAGAGGAAAAGAAAATAGAAGCTACCGAAGAAGCACCAAAGGACAAAAAGGAAGAACCGAAGCCAACACCTGAAACCGTAGAAACCGAGGCAACACCAGTTGTTGCCAAAGCTGCGGCAGTTGAAGTTGACGTTGAAGCCACTAAAGAGGCCATAGAAGAAGAAAAGGAAGCTCCTAAAAAAGCCCCGAAGGCCAAAGCCGACAAGGCAGACGACTTGACAAAAATCGAGGGTGTAGGTCCAAAAGCTGCTGAAGCACTTGCTAATGCAGGTCTGGAGTCTTACGCTAAACTTGCAAAAGGAGATGTCGATAAGATCAAGGAAATTTTGACAGAGGCCAGTTCTAGAATGGCACATCTCGACCCAACTTCTTGGCCAAAGCAGGCGAAAATGGCCGCTGATGAAAAATGGGACGAGTTGAAAGAATGGCAAGACAGTGTTAAAGGAGGGGTAGAATAACCTATTAAAAAACAATTAATATAAAGATTCCCGCCTTCGCGGGAATGACAATAAAATATTTTATTATGGCAAAAATCACAGCCGCAGAAGTAAATAATTTGAGAAAGACCACTGGTGCAGGCATGATGGACTGTAAAAATGCCTTGGTCGAGGCAGAAGGTGATTTCGAGAAAGCAATCGAGATACTTCGTAAAAAAGGACAGAAAGTAGCCGCAAAAAGGGCCGATAGAGATTCTTCGGAAGGTGCCGCTATTGCCAAAGTAAATTCAGCGAATACCGAAGGTGTCGTTATCTCCCTGAATTGTGAAACCGATTTTGTTGCCAAGAACGATACTTTCGTAACCTTGGCAAATGAGTTGGCCGAATTGGCTTTGGGCTATGACAGCAAAGATGAATTTCTTTCCGCTGACTATAACGGAATGTCCGTTCAAGAAAAATTGACAGAACAGACCGGGCTTATCGGCGAAAAAATCGAAATCGGTGGATTTGAAAAATTAAGCGCTCCTTTTATTGGAAGCTATATTCACGCCGGAAACAAAATAGCTGTTCTAACAGCGCTTTCGGCTGCCGTTGAGGGAGCCGATGTTGTGGCAAAAGACGTTTCTATGCAAGCGGCGGCGATGAATCCAGTGGCTTTGAACGAAGAAGGCGTAGATCAATCGGTTATCGACAAAGAAATCGAAATCGCGAAAGATCAATTACGTCAACAAGGAAAGCCTGAAGCGATGTTGGACAATATCGCTAAAGGAAAATTGAAGCGTTTCTTCAAAGATAACACCTTGGTAAACCAAGATTTCATCAAAGACAGTAAACAGAGCGTTGCACACTATGTAAAATCGGTAGATTCAAATCTAGAAGTTACCGGATTTAAAAGAGTCGCTTTGGGATAATACAAAAACAAGACTAACTCAAAAAAAGGCCGCCTTACTGCAAAGTTTAGCGGTCTTTTTTTGGCCAAGTCCGTGTCGTATTATTTTCTCCCAATAAAATGACCCGCTCCTTCCGAGACCAGAATAACAGTTTTGGAATATTATCCCGTTTGGCGTAACTTAAAACTAATCTATAATTCTAGATTTCGCCTATGCCGAAAAAAATCCTCATACTGCTAGTACTTTTCTTTACAGGAAGGGGATTTGGTCAAACGGACTATAAATCCCAACGGGCAAACATGGTCGCTTACCAACTGAAAAATAGGGACATTACCGACAAGGCCACCTTAAATGCCATGATGAGCGTACCCCGACATCAGTTCGTACCTGACCACCTTAAGAAACTAGCCTACGAAGACGGTCCGTTACCTATTGGTGAAGGGCAGACCATATCCCAACCCTATATAGTGGCCTTTATGACCCAATCGCTTGACCTGAAACCACATTATAAAGTTCTGGAAATAGGAACGGGTTCGGGCTATCAGGCAGCCGTTCTGGCAGAAATAGCGGACGCTGTCTTCACGATCGAAATCGTTAAGAAGTTAGGGCTAGCGGCCAAAAACAGATTAAAGAAAATAGGGTATACCAATATCGAGGTAAAAATCGGGGACGGATACCATGGTTGGCCAGAGGAAGGCCCTTTTGATGCCATTATCGTTACGGCCGGGGCGGAATCGGTTCCTGCGGCATTACTAGAACAACTCAAGGAAGGCGGGCAACTAATTATTCCCTTGGGGCCACCAAATTCAGTTCGGCAGTTGGTTTTGGCAACAAAAAAGAACGGCAAGGTAAAGACTAAAAACCTGATGGCCGTTCGCTTTGTGCCATTCACACGGGAAACTAACCGTTAGATTAAGATTCATTTTAACACGGAATTGGATAGTTCCTTTTCTCGGTCAAATTTTGCGCATTGTTTTAGCCAGGCTGCATTACATAATCCGGTACCATATCGATACGGTTTAAAAAATCATTGGTACTCTAAACTATATAATGACCCGGCACCCCTCTATCTTTCCGAAAACTCTGCACAGTTGTAACTAATTCTGAATAGTTTTATCTGGTTGTACACTTCTGAAATAATAGACCGAAGCCATTTCGACCTGATAATAATATCCCCATTAAAAGTCTTAAAGAGCATTTCTGGACCACCGCGGTTAATACTACCGTTAACCCATTGTTCTATTTTGACTTTGTATTTTCCGCCTGAAGTATTTTTGTCCACTAC
>CAZRIE010000093.1:0-16711 GCA_964600075.1 uncultured Flavobacteriaceae bacterium | reverse complement strand
CGTTCCACTACTACCAAGCCTCCTGTAAAGGAGGCTTTTTTTTTGCCATCAAATGTTTGCCGACAAGGCAACGATTCGTATGCTTACCAAATAATTGTCAATCGGGCTGATTTAAGGGATAGGTGCGGTCATATTCCACTAGCTGTCTTTTTTTTCATTGGGCGCATTCTAAAAATAAAGGGTGAGGAAGGTCGAAATCCGAATCGCCCAACTTTTTCACTACAGTTTTAGCGTAGACATTGCCACCAGTTTTCTTTTCAAACCGCAGCAAGTATCCAATAGGGTGATACATCAATTTTTACTACTAGCTATAGCTTTCAGCTAATCGGACTCAATTCACTAATGATTACCTCAAGAATGGCACCTTCGGTCGCTTTTCTATGTGCGGCAATATGTGCGCTTGCATTATGGTCTAGCCAGAGGTCGCGACTTTCCCAATTTTCATAAAAAAAGAAACGGTCAGGGTTTTCATTGTCTTGGTGCAGGTCGTAATTGATACAACCCGTTTCGGCAAGGGTAGAGGGTATTAAGTTCAACAATGCTTGTTTGACCATATCTCTTTTCTCGGGTTTGGCAAGAATGCTCGCGGTAATCGTTAATTGTTGGTTGCCCATAGTCGTTTATTTTACTTTTTTATTTATTCCAACAAGATACTAAATGTACCGGTTTATCGAACTAGATGCTATCCTGTTTTACCATTCGAAGTGTTTTCTGCATATAGACTTCCATAAACGGCAGCCAAACAAACATACTCCTATTCGTATTACAGGACGAAATGCACCTTATTTCGGCAAAGTGTTTTTGGCCTCCCATACCGTTATCGAAGCTTTTTTACACTTAAACCGAAGTTGTGTCGCTTAACGAGTATTTGGTCTCGTTGAACGAACCCGAACCCTGTATAATGTGGTCTGAGGCGTTTTAATTATATATAAAACGCAAGTCATGAAAACCATCGCAACTTTAATTTTTGTTCTTTTTATCGGAGTAGCTACACAAGCGCAGACTGCAACTGAAGAAGTTAAAGCTGCCACTGTTGAAATGACTATCGTTACCGAAACTTCTTTTGAAGAAGTTGCTTTCGAATCGACTACCGAAGTTGCCCGTTTGTACAAGCGTAGCGATTCGAAAGTAAAAAAGGCACTTTCATTTACTACAAAAAGAAACAAGGCCAAAATGGCTTAAACGATATAGATTACCTAATTCACGTTCCACTACTACCAAGCCTCCTGTAAAGGAGGCTCTTTTTTTACCATCAAATGTTTGCCGACAGGGCAACGATTCGTATGCTTACCAAACAATTGTCAATCGGGCTGATTTAAGGGATAGGTGTGGTCATATTGCTCTAGCTGTCTTTTTTTCCATTGGGCACCTTCTAAAAATAATGGGTGTGGAAGGCTGACATCCCAATCGCCCAACCTTTTTAATAGTTCTTGAGTAATGTCAAGATTTTCCAGTGCGACATTATGCTGTTCGGAAACATCGGTCTGTAAATTGTACAGCGCTGGAAGCCTGTCGGGTAAGCGCACCAGTTTCCAATCGCCTTGGCGTATGGCCGCACTGATGGTAAATCGCCAAAAAAGGGTCGTATGGGGCCTTGTTTTATTCTCCTCCAACAGAAACGGAATCAGGTTCTTGCCACTGTAATTTGTCTCCGAAGTACTTCCTCCTGCCAAAGCGATAAAAGTGGGGGCCACATCTAAGGCCGAAACGGGTTGCCGATAGGTTTTTCCAGCGGGAAGGGTCTCGGGCCAGTTAAATACGAACGGCACATGAATGCCACCTTCGAGCAAGGTGCCTTTCTTACCATTATAAGGTGCATTAATAGAACCGTTATCAATAGGTCCGCCATTGTCACTGATAAAGACGACTAAGGTATTCTCGCGCAGACTCTGTGCCTCAAGAGCACCGATAATTTTACCGATATTGACATCAAGGCGATGCACCATCGCCGCATAGGTGCGCCTTCTCTCGTCCGTAATATTCTTGTAGCGTTCAAGATCTGCATTCGTAGCCTGCATTGGTGTATGCGGCGCATTGAAGGATGCGAACAGAAAAAAGGGTTCGTTCTTGTGCCGTGCTATAAAATCTACACATTCATTGCCCTTGTCGTCAGTAATATAGGTGATGGGCTGTGGCGTTTTATAATTACTTTCTATGGGGGTCTTATACCCTTTTTCGTTTGGGTTCGAGCTAAAGTAATCATGCCCGCCACCGCGATAGCCCCAGAAATCATCGAATCCTCTTTTTAGTGGATGGAAATGATCTTCGTAACCTAAATGCCATTTGCCCACGATACCATTTACGTAACCCAAGGGCTTTAAATGATCGGCAATAGTCTTTTGGGTGATAGGAAGCCCCAAGAATTGCGGGTCGAAACCAGGTTGGTTGTTGGCCAAATTGTTATCATGGCCAAAAGTTACTTGGTTGATACCGGTTAAAAACCCTGCTCGTGACGGACTACAAACTGCCGAGGAAACATAGCCCTCGGTAAAATTGATTCCGGTATTTGCGAGTCGGTCGATGTTGGGGGTCTTGATCTGTTTGCTTCCTGTAAAGCCCAAGTCGCCATAACCCAAATCATCGGCAACGATAAATACAAAGTTCGGTCGGTCACCGGAGCCGCGTTTTATTTCCCGTACATCAGTCTTGTTTTGGGCGATCAGCGTACAGTTCAGCAGACAGAGTATACAACCTATAATATATTTTTCCATAGATTCAATTTTCAAATACTGATTTTAGTGGTAGGGGCCTATCATTATTCCGTTCGTTGCGAAAACCTATTAACTGCGATTTGCTGTAAGGCATCTCTTTGCGTTGCCCAAATGTGTAGCTTCCCATCCGAATCCACCTGCAGCCCTGCAGCCGTTCCAAAATCAACACCTTTTTTACAGTTAAAGGTTTTGGTACTTACTTTCTCTAGTATCGATTCAAAAGCGCCCCGTTTACTGACCAAAATTAAATCGGCATAACCGATAGCTTCCTTTTGGTAAAATCCAATCGCGTAGATGGCATCTCCGTCTTTGATTAGATTAATGGCTTGATAACCTGCCCAGTTATCTGGAGCCACGAAACTTTCGAGCAATTTTTGTTCGTTCTTATCGGGGTCAATGTGGTAGAAGTCCCAATTGCGGCTATCCCAATTGCTAACGACCGCTAAATAATCGCTCTCTAGGGCCAATAGGCCGGTTGCCCCGGCGGTCTGTCTTTCCGCTTCACCTTGTCTGTCAATAGTCATATTCGGAGTAGCCTTTAGCAAGTTGACATCATGGTAATTGTACAGACAAACCTTTGAAACGGTTCTGATAAAATTATCTTCAATTCCCACTATAACATACGGTTCACTGGCTTGAATACCACCTGCATGTCTAAAAGGTGCCTTCATCAAGGGAATAAGTTTGTCTGTTTTTTGTGTCGCCAAATCGACTTTTAAAATATAGGCTGTAGTGAGCGAACTGCCCGAAATCAACAATTTTGCGCTTCCGTTTTCCGAAATGACCTGCACCCCCTGAAAGTGTCCATCTTTTGTAGGGACTTCGATGGCATTGTTAATGAGGATGATTTCCGGATCAGAACTCAGAGCGGTAAAAGCTTCGGGTACATTTTTAACCTGCTGGCCAATCCCAAAAATTGGATAAAACCCCAAGGAGGCAATTAGAAAAAACAGGATAAAGGAATTTTGATAATTCATACGGAAGTTGATCGGTTTTTAGTTTTTCACGCTTGTAATTACTGCTACCCAGCCTCCTATAAAAGGTGCTTTAATCGGTACTGCACCACCGCCTTTTACCGCTTCGGGTTTCCTATCGAGCCAAATCCCTTCGGTAATACTAATCCATTTTAGTTGAAAGCTGTTTGTTGTATCTGAAAGATCCAAGTTTACAGCACCTCCATAAGGAAAATATAGTATATAACTTTCTCCGGGCTTGGCGGCAAGGTACGCTTCATTGGGTGCACGTTGGGAAAGTAGTTGCATTTGGGGTTCGATTTCCCAGAATTTAACTTCACTTTCGAGTAATCGCGCCGCTTTGATACTTGCCACTGCACGTTCGTTTAAACCATTACCACTGTCTGGGCGATGGAATCGCGAACTTGCCGAGCCTGCTAAGATATTACGCCAGAACCGCTCTATGCCATCTTCAAGTCCGCCAGTACCAAATGACTTGTAGCCACCGCCATAGATTTTGGTATGGTTGCTGGGCCGAGGGTGTTTTTCGTTGACTTTCTTAATTAGATATTCTAATTCGCGCCAATGGTCGTCCCCAAAATTACGGCTGTTGACTTGAGAGATATCGGCAAACTGATAGTGCGTTGCATCCTCAAAAATTACGGGTGTATTGACCGCTTTTGCACCCAAATGGGCATCGTCGAACATATCGGTAACGAAAACCTTCGCTACTTTTTCTGCAGCTTTGGCTTTTATAAAATTTATCCAATACTGCCCCCATTCAAGCGGTGAGGTGGTTTCATTGTTCATGCAATAGAGCACATGGCCATAATTCAAACTATAGGAAAGCATTTTGCTCACGAAAGCTTCTTGATATCCGCGTATCAGATCTAATTTGGTATTGTACAGAGGCATACCGGGAATGGAGTGAAAGAAGGGCTGTAGGTCACTCGAGGGGTGCTTTGGGTAGGTTTTGTCAAAGCCCGCTTCTTCGTACGAATAATTGGTGTTCAATCTAGGGTTCCAAGGACTGATTTCCCAAAACTCGCGGGAATAATCAAAACGGTCCCAAACTTCTATCTGCACGATGATATTGCGCTCGTGCGTCCATTTAAGCATATTCTCAAAACGCGACCAATAGTCCGTATTCCATTGGTTGAGGTCAAAAGTGCCGTCACTTTTTAATTCATAAGGCTTTAATTTCAAGCCTTCCCGCTGGCACATGGTATTACGTACGTAATTTCCACCTATTTTATGAATTTCGTTCAGGTGGGTCAACAGGCTATCGGCTAAAAAGAGATGGTCAGTCTTGCTGCCGCCCAAGAGCAAAACCGGTTCTCCCCTATACTGCCAATATGCAACATTTTTCGACCAAGGTTTTAATTGTTGTTTAGGATTACTTGTTGTTGATTGTTGTGCACATACTATTGAATGGCAAGATAGTGCGGTAAATAAAAACAAAAAATACTTCATGGGTATTAGAATTTCGTGCCACTCAAGTTAGCTTTTTTTATATGTTGGACAATCGTTTGCACTAAGTTTTTAATATGATATATTTAAGGACTATTTATAAGTTGACAATTAGGCGTATGCGAGACCGTTCGTTTAAAAATATTGTTCGTAAAATCCATTTGTATTTGGGTTTGTCTATCGGGCTACTATTTTTTGTGATTACCCTTTCCGGTGCGATTTATACTTGGGAGCCTGAATTTAGTACTCTACTATATAAACAACGGGTACCATCTAAAGACGCAACTTTTGTTGCTGTCTCTGCCCTTAAGGTCAAGATGGCGGAAGCGTTTCCAGAAGGTGATTTTCGAGGCGTTCTTTTTCAGGGGAAGGAACGTACGGCCAAAGTCCTGCTATATGTACCGGGAACTTACTACTATGCTTTTATGAATCCGTATTCGGGAGAGCTGAAACACCTTCAGAATATGAAAACGGGCTGGCTGAATAATTTGATATTGTTGCACCGCAATCTGCTTTTGGGCAGTACAGGACAACAGATTGTACATTGGGTGACCCTGCTATCGCTCCTCATGATCGTCACGGGACTTGTACTTTGGTGGCCACATCGAAAGTCTCGCAGAACATATCATTTCACCATTCGATGGAAGGCTCGTCGTGTACAATTGAATTACGACCTACACAATGTTCTTGGGTTCTATGCCTCATGGATTGGGATTTTTAGTCTTTTGACAGGTGTTTTCTGGGGTTTTACCCCTTTTCAAAATGCACTAAAAATGGCTACCGGTGAAGATGAGATTAGTTATGATGTGCCTTTATCAGATGTTTCCAAACGCCCCGAAAATTACGATTTGACGGTTAAGGTTGATAGTCTAGCCCATGCCTTTCAGCAAATTTATACGGATAGGCCCGTGCGCATCAATTTTCCACATAACGTAACTGAATCTATACATATCGCCGTCGTAGATTCGGAGCATCGTGTTGTACGAACCGACCTCTATCATTTTGACCAGTATACTGGTCAGCAGCTTCATGGTAACTTTGAATGGGGTCTTCACAACGAGGCCAGCGCCTTTAAGACCCTGAACAATCTTGTATACGATATTCATTTGGGCAGTATCGCTGGCTTTTTTGGACGTTTGTTGGTCTGTATTACGTCATTGATTTTGGCTTCATTGCCCATTACAGGTTTTATCATCTGGCTTAGTAAACGTAAGGCGGACTAAATTGCACTATTCTTCTAATCAATTTTCCTTAAGAGTAGTTATATATTGAACTGGCCTTTTGGCCGATATCTTTTGGAAAAAGGAATTATTTTCCAATTTCCGGTAGAAAATCACTTCGGAAATATTCGTTAAAAACCTAATAGTTTCGTTAAGCCGTTTTGACTTTTCGTTTCACTTATCGGAGATTTTTTGCACTTCGACGGAAGTTTATTCCAACATCTAAAATATTTGCAGTTCAGCGATTTAAGGAAAAATAAATAAGCTTTGGCGGTTATCTTTATATAACTCATATAATAAGTTATGAAGTCGGTTATAACCTTAATTTTTATTTTAATGTTCGGAGGGATAGCTCTGGCAAATACCGAAATCAATGATAAAGTTGTCGATATTAAAATGGGTGTTTTTTTGGGTGGTAGCATTGAGCGTTCTAACGCTGCTCCGCAAATTGAAGTTGACGCCGAAAACGGTGTAGCCCGTCTCTATAAATTCAGAAATTCAAGAGTGAAAAAAGCGTTGACCTTTACAGGTAAACATTCCAAATCGAAACTAGTATAATCTTTTAATACAACCTACTTAAAAACCGAATCGAACTTTCCCCGAAGTACGACTCACTAAATCTAAATGCTATGTTATTATCTATACTTTTTACGGCTGCGGCCTTGTTTGTTATTCATGTTTTGGTTTTTCCGAAAACCAAGGGTATACTAAGGCCATTAAAAATTTCTACGGAAAAGAAGTGGAGGTAATTGTAATTCAATCAAGCAACAGAAGGTATCTGGTCGCGTATCTCTTTGAATTTTACGACATAATGCGTTCCTTTCTTGGTAAGATCACGAATAATCGAACCCTGTAATTGCCGGGCGAGATTATGTATCAACTTTAACCCAAGGGAATTGGAGTTTTTGTAGGTTATGGTCTCCGAGAAACCAGCTCCATTGTCCCCTAAATTCAAAAGATATTCATTATTAACAACTTTTCGGAGCTTTATGAATATCTCACCTTTATTTTCATCGACTATGCCATATTTCAAGGAGTTGGTAATTGTCTCGTTGATTAGGAGCCCTAAAGGAATTGCTGTATCTATATTCAATTTCACATCCGGTATATCGATATCCAAAGTAATATTGCTGCTTGTACCTTTGATGGAGCGCACTAAATATTCGGCAAGTTCTTGTACGTACGACCTATATTCAATTTTAGAAAGGTCTTCTCTCATATAGAGCATTTCGTGAACCATAGCCATTGAAATTACCCGATTTTGACTACTTTTTAATAAGCTTTTTACCTTTTTGTCATCAATATTTCGAGATTGTAAGCTCAATAGGCTTGAAATGGTCTGAAGATTGTTCTTTACACGGTGGTGAACCTCTTTAATCAGCGTTTCCTTTTCGTTTATTTTTTCCTCTAGCTCATTTTTGGTCTTGTAGAGATTGTGATGGGCGTGTAGTAGATTTTTTCCGAAAACCCCTCCTAAGAGATATACCGAAAACAAAACACTCAAGAGTGCAAACAGATTTTGTGATTTTTCAGGCACTACATCGCTAACGAAACTGAAATCGGCGATGCTCTGTGAATAAATAAGTACAATAATCAATAAATTGAGGTTGAGGTAAAGTGTGCCATAGGATTTTGTGGTCACATAACCAGCTACCACAATAAGGGCCAGTACAAAAATAAAGGGGCTGTTGATGCCACCGCTGTAAAGTGTTATGATACTTGCACCCGCCAAGGTCATAATCGAAACGATATTATAGGTAAGAGTAAGACGTTTATGCCATTTGTACAAAAAGGTATTTGCCAAATTGAGAATGCCAAAACACAAAAATACGTAAGGAATAACTTCGGTGATATCAAGCAGAAAAAGACAAATAAAACAGAATATCAGGGAAAAGATGGAGGTGAAGTAATTGACCTTTATTACTAACTTGGCCTTGTCTCTAAGACGCTCATCCAGTTTCTTATTCTTTTGCATAATGGGGAATTTTTTTATCCAACTCCTTTCAATAAAAACTCTTTATTAAGAAAAGACCTACAACCATTGTGTAAATTTAAAAATGTTTTGCGTTATAATCAAAAACACAATCTAATAATAGACGAACAGTACGGTTATTTTAACGTTTTTAGAGTTAACCTCTTTTAACCATGGGGTCTAAATCTGTCAAATCACCTATTTTGATTGGTTTTCCGCTTTCAATACTGCGTCGGGCACCGATACCGATAAGTATAGCCATAGCACCATCACGTATGCCTGCGGTTCTACCGAATTCATCCTTTGTTCCCGGATTTTTAAAAATCTTGTCATGTAGGCGTTTGTCACCTCCACCATGGCCGCTTTTTTCGAGAGCCACTTGCACGGTCTCATGTTCGTTCCATAATTTGTGCAGAATTACAGGCTCATAACTAATCTCGTCTTTCCCGCCCTGATCCATCTCCTTCGCGTGTTTTTCGGCCTCGTCTATAGTTTCATTTTTGAAGTATGGAATGTCTTGCCAAGCTTCTATACGACCTTCGGTACCGTTCAAGGCAACTCGCCAGCCTTCGTATGGAGAGTAGGTAGTAAGTGAATAATTTAACACCGTATTGTCTGCATATTTTACCTGTGCAGACATTTTATCATAAATATCGATGTCGTCTCTAAAGAGACAATTGTCTCGAATATAGCCGTCTTCTTTCTCGTGATCCACATAGAGATCCATCATGTGTTTATCTTTGGTAATATCCCAATAAAAGTCACATTCTTTTTGGTGGTCGCAAGTACGGCAATTATCTCCTTTAAAAGGTCCATTTTTTCCGTAGAATTCTAGATCACCATAGGCGAAGACCTCGCTCGGTTCTGAATCGATCCACCAGTTGAGCAAATCAAAATGGTGCGAAGCTTTATGAACCCATAACGAACCACCGCTTTTCATATTACCATGCCATCTTCTAAAATAGGAAGCTCCGTGATATGTATTTAAGTACCAGTGAAAGTCTACGGAAACCAATTTACCAATGGATTTTTTCATCAATAGTTCTTTGACTTTGGTGGCGTAAGGGCTCCAACGATAATTGAAGCCGACAATCAGGTTTTTATCCGATTTTTTCTCAGCATCAAGAATGGCCTGGCATTTGGTCTCATCGGTAGTCATGGGCTTTTCAGTAAGTACGTCACAGCCCATTTCAAGGCCTTTGATAACGTATTCGTGATGCGTTGAATCTTTTGTGGTAACAATTACTAACTCGGGTTTGGTATCATTTACCATTTTTTCGAAATCGGTAAAAGTTGGGCAAGTTACACCGATATATTTCTTCCCGTATTCCAGGCGGCTAGGGTTGATGTCACATAACCCTACAAATTCTAAAATATCGGAATATTCTTCTACTAGACGCTGCCCCCAAAAACCTGTACCCCTTATGCCCGTACCTACCAAGACAATTTTTAATTTTTTGGATGTACCGAAGTTGAATGCATGAAGCGGCATGGCCGCAATTGCCGCTAACATACTGATGGAAGAAAGAAATTTACGTCTGGAATTTGTCATTTTTTAAAAACTTTATTTACGCTTTTTAAAGATATTGAATTTTAGGTAATTAAAATTTTTTAATTCGAAGCAGAACCAGAGTTACCTTTAGCTAAATATGGTGCCCCGATATCTTGAAATGTGATGCTGTAATTGGTTCCATGGCTCATAGGTTCACGTTTTACTGATCCCCTAAGCTGCCGGGCCAGATTATGTATAAGTTTTAGCCCCAATGATTTGGAAGTGCGAAAATTGAGCTCTTTGGCAAAACCAACGCCGTTGTCGCTTATGTCCAAAATATACGTATTGCTATCGTTCTCTTTTTTGAGCTTAATATCGATTTGCCCATTACCCTTTTCTACAAAACCATATTTCAACGAATTAGTTACTGCCTCGTTGATCAAAAGCCCCAAGGGTATAGCAGTATCAATGTCGAATTGTATGTCAGGTATGTCAATGTTTATGATAACGTTCTTATTTTTGCCATCTGCAGATTTGATTAGGTATTCGGTTAATTCTTTTACATACGATCGAAACTCGATTTTAGAAAGGTTATCCCGCATATATAACATTTCATGTATCATGGCCATAGAATTAACCCTATTTTGACTACTTAATACTAAGTTTTTTATAGTGTCGTTGGTCGAATTTTTAGCTTGCAGGTTTAAAAGACTAGATACTGTTTGTAGGTTGTTTTTTACGCGATGATGTACTTCGCATAAAAGTATTTCTTTTTCGTCGATGCGCTTTTCAATTTCCCCTTTTGATGTTTTCAGGGCGTTATGGGCTTTTAGGATATCCCTTCCGAAAACACCTCCCAATATATATACTGAAAATAATAAACTGATTAAACTGAAGGTATCCCTTGAAGTTTTGGGTACTTCGTTGGTTATAAAGTTAATGTTTACCTCAGTAATAGTATAGATTGCAATGACAACGACTACGATGAGAATAAGGTAAATTTCTCCAAAAATACGTGCAGAGATATATCCTCCGAGAACGATAATAGCGAGAATAAATATAAACGGACTTTGAATACCCCCACTAAAGAGCGTAACCACTGTTGTCCCTATTAACGATAAAGCGGCACTGACTACCGAGGCTAAAACCAGTCTACCATGTTTTTTAAAAGCCAATAGGTTGAGGACATTAAGCGTAGAAAAACCGAAGAATATATAGGGAATATAACCTCGAATATCCAAAAAATAAAAACAAAAAAGACAAAGGAAAAGACTTAACAACGATGACGCATAGATGAGCTTTACCAGCAACCGGGTCTGGTTGTCGATTCTTTGCTGTATTTTGTTTGCACTGGTCATGTATTGGTCTTACGCTTATCCGAAATCGAAACATAGTTACGCTGTCCTTTAAATTATCGAAAGGGAAAACGTACGATTCATCTTAAAAAAAGATGAACAATAGGGAAAAATCAAATAAATCTATTGGGTGTGGTAACCTGGGTTTAAACTACGATTTTATTCCGAAAAAACTTTCATAATAGAATGAAAAAGGCTATTTTTTTGATAACTCTATCATCATGATGTTTTTGGAAACCTACTAGACTTCAAGTCTATAAAAATGAGAAATGGACAACGACTTGTGGTCTTACTAGTACATTTGCATTAGGGTAGAAGTCAAAATCAGTAAGTGGTTTTAAAGCCCCGACCAATATCTTGGAATGTTATACAATAATTTGTTCCTTTTTCAGTATGTAGTCTTTTTCCAGATCCCTTGAGCTGCCTTGCCAGATTATGAATCAGTTTGAGCCCCAGTGATTTTGAATTCCTAAAATCGAGTTTTTCAGAAAAACCGATTCCGTTGTCCGTTAGTTGTAAATTGTAAGTATTTGGGGCGGGTTCTTTCTTCATGGTAATACCGATTTGTCCATTATCATGTCCCATAAAAGCATATTTTAGGGAATTTGTGACCGCTTCATTTATCAAAAGCCCTAAAGGAATGGCTGTGTCTATGCCCAATTCTATATCAGGAATATCAATATTTATGGTTACGTTCTTACTTCTACCCTTAACAGATTTTACCAAATATTCTGTCAACTCTTGTACATACGGTTTGAATTCGATTTTTGAGAGATTACTTCTTAAATACAGCATTTCATGGATCATTGCCATTGAAATCACTCTATTTTGGCTGCCTTTTACGAGATCTTTTATCTGTTCGTTACCAGAATTTTTAGCTTGTAAATTGAGTAAGCTCGAAACAGTCTGAAGATTATTCTTTACCCTATGGTGCACTTCACGTAAAAGCATTTCTTTCTCGTCGATACGCCGCTCTATTTCGACCTTTGACTTGTATAGGTTATGATGCGCTTTGAGCAAATCTTTTCCAAATACCCAACCCAATAAGTATACGGCGAACAAGATACTGGCCAAACTGAAAAGGTCTTCTGATTCAGCTGGTATTTCATTGGAAATAAAATCGAGCTCGACTTGATCTATGACAAATACCGCAAGAATCGTGAAAAGGATAAAATACATATATAGATTACCAAAAAACCGAGTAGAGATATAACCTGCAAGTACAATAATACCCAAAATAAAAATAAATTGACTATTAATTCCTCCGCTAAATAGGGTTATGACTAATGTGCTTACCCAAGATAAAAGTGAGGTGCAAATGGCCATGACAGAGAGGTTGCCATGCAGTTTAAAAGCGCCTATATTGATAAGGTTGAGGGCAAAATATAAAAAGAATACATTTGGTATAGTGCCCTTAACATCAATTGCGAAAACACAAAGAAGGCCCAAAACCAAGCTTAGGGCAGACGAGATATAATTGAACTTAAGCAGTAGCTTAGTCTTGTCGTTTATTCTGTTCTGGTTTACTTTCGAATTTTGCATATTACTGCTATCGTTCCAAAATCTGTAATATATCCGCTTGGAATCATATCACCGTATTTTTACAATAGTATATCGAAAAAAACAGAGCTAACTATTTACTCGTTCATCAGCTAAAAAGAACGGCAACTTAATACAATAAGTTGCCGTTCAGATAATTAGAAAGTATTTTTATTTAATCTTCGGTCAGTACCCATTCCCCTGTATCTATAAGGGGTTCTGCTTGTTTATACTTCACTGTTTTACTCTCACCGGACATTACGTTTTTAATGGTCACCCGGTCGTTACGCCCAATTTTTGGTCGTTCGCGTACAATCGTTTCCGTTACTTGTGGGCGTTGCCTTTGGGTCTGGCCGGCGGCGCGGTTCTGTGCGGCCAATTCATCACTATTCGGAATTTCTGCTTTACTTGTCTGAAGGTTTTCCTTTGGTCTACGAACGTTTCTGGCTTCCTGTATCTCATTGGGGTTGCCACTGGGCAATTCGCCCTTGAACAAGAACGAAACCACTTCTTTGTTCACCTTATCGATCACACCCTTAAAAAGTCCGAAGGCCTCGAACTTATAGATCAACAAGGGGTCTTTCTGTTCGTGTACTGCCAATTGCACTGATTGTTTCAACTCATCCATCTTTCGCAAGTGCGTTTTCCAAGAATCATCGATTATCGCTAATGTGATATTTTTTTCAAAATCGTTTACCAACTGTTTACCGTTACTTTCGTAAGCATTCTCTAAATTGGTGACAACGTTTAATGTTTTTATACCATCGGTAAAGGGCACTACGATACGCTCGAATTTGTTGGCATTGTCTTCATAGACTTTTTTAATTACCGGAAACGCTGTTGCTGCATTACGTTCCATCTTTTCCTGATAGTACTTGTAAGTTGCGGCGTATACTTTGGTAGCAATCTCTTGTACGGTCAACTTTGCAAAATCTGCTTCGGAAATTGGCGAGGTAATCGAAAAATACTTGATCAGTTCGAATTCGAAGTTTTTGTAGTCGCTCGCTGCTTTGTTCGTGTCCGTAATCACTTCACAGGTATCGTACACCATATTGGCGATATCGACTTTCAAGCGTTCACCTTGAATGGCGTGACGTCTTCTTTTGTAGACTACCTCTCTTTGGGCGTTCATTACGTCATCATATTCCAACAATCGTTTACGAACTCCGAAGTTATTTTCCTCTACTTTTTTCTGGGCGCGTTCAATCGATTTGGTCATCATGGAGTGCTGAATGACCTCACCTTCTTCCAAGCCCATCTTATCCATCATCTTGGCGACACGGTCAGAACCGAAAAGACGCATCAGGTTATCTTCCAACGAAACGTAGAATTGCGAGCTTCCTGGATCACCTTGGCGTCCTGATCGACCTCTTAGCTGTCGGTCAACGCGACGTGAATCATGTCGTTCAGTACCTACGATTGCCAGACCACCAGCTTTTTTGACTTCATCGGTCAACTTGATATCAGTACCACGACCTGCCATATTCGTGGCGATGGTAACAACACCAGGTTTACCCGCTTCAGCAACAACGTCGGCCTCCCTCTTGTGCAGTTTCGCGTTCAAGACGTTATGGTCTACTTTGCGTATGCCCAACATACGGGATAAAAGTTCTGAAATTTCCACCGAAGTGGTTCCTATCAAAACGGGCCTTCCTGCCTGAGATAGCTTGGTGACTTCATCAATTATGGCATTATATTTTTCGCGCTTGGTCTTGTAGATCAAATCGTTTCTATCGTCACGAGCAATCGGGCGGTTGGTAGGTATTTCCATTACATCCAACTTATAGATTTCCCAAAATTCCCCTGCTTCGGTGACCGCTGTACCGGTCATACCGGACAACTTGTTGTACATTCTAAAATAGTTTTGTAAGGTAACCGTAGCGAATGTTTGTGTAAGCGCCTCGATCTTTACATTTTCTTTCGCTTCAATGGCCTGGTGCAATCCATCGGAGTAGCGGCGCCCATCCATAATACGGCCAGTCTGTTCATCAACGATCATTACTTTGTTTTCCATCACGACATATTCGACATCTTTCTCGAATAGGGTGTAGGCCTTTAGCAATTGGCTCATGGTATGTATACGTTCGCTCTTGACGCCAAATTCTTTGAAAAGTGTCTCCTTAAGCTCAGCTTCTTTTTCGATTTCGAGATTCTGACTTTCGATTTTCACTATTTCTCCTCCGATATCGGGCATCACGAAGAAATCGCGATTTTGTTCTCCGGAAATATAATCGACGCCTTTATCGGTCAGTTCTATCTGGTTGTTCTTTTCATCGATTACGAACAATAGGTCTTCGTCCACTTTGGGCATTTCCCTATTGTTATCTTGCATATAGAAGTTCTCGGTCTTTTGGAGCAATTGCTTTACGCCCTCTTCGCTCAAAAATTTAATGAGTGCCTTGTTCTTAGGTAAACCGCGGTGAACGCGAAGGAGTAAAAAGCCGCCTTCTTTGGTGTCGCCCCCGGTAATTAGTTTTTTAGCTTCCGCCAATACTCCTGTTAAATGTTGGCGTTGTTTATTTACGATATCACCTACTTTGGGCTTTAGTTCGTTGAACTCATGACGATCTCCTTCCGGAACCGGACCTGAAATTATCAATGGCGTACGGGCGTCATCGACCAAAACGGAATCGACCTCATCGACAATAGCATAATGATGCGGACGTTGAACCAAATCTTTAGGTGTATGCGCCATGTTGTCGCGTAGGTAATCGAAACCGAACTCATTGTTCGTGCCGTAAGTGATGTCTGCATTGTAGGCTGCCCTTCGACCCTCTGAATTCGGTCTGTGATGGTCGATGCAATCTACCGTAAGTCCGTGGAATTCAAATATAGGTGCCATCCATGCGCTATCTCTTTTGGCCAAATAGTCGTTAACGGTTACTAGATGCGTTCCGTGGCCCGCTAAAGCGTTTAGGTAAAGCGGTAAGGTCGCCACCAAGGTCTTACCTTCACCGGTGTGCATTTCAGCAATCTTACCTTGGTGCAAAGCGATACCACCTATCAACTGTACGTCGTAGTGAACCATATCCCAGGTAACTTCTTTGCCCGCAGCATCCCAAGAATTTCTCCAAATGGCCTGGTCGCCATCAAGGGTAACATAATCTTTGGTTCCGGAAAGTAAGCGGTCGTATTCCGAGGCGGTTACGGTCAATGTTTCGTTATTGACGAAACGTTTAGTAGTCTCTTTGACAACGGCAAAGGCCACCGGAAGAAGTTCATTAAGGGTGTTTTCTGTAACGGCATAAGCTTCTTCCTTTAACTTATCGATTTCGGCGTAGGTATCCTCGTTTTTATCAATATCCTCAGAGGTCTTTACCTCTTTTTCCAAAGCATTTATTTTTTCTGTAAGCTCCCTGATATCCTCCGCTATCTTTAATTTAAAGGTATTCGTTTTATCACGTAGCTCATCGTTGCTGATGCCCTCCAATTCCTTTTCGAAAGATTTGATCTCACCGACCAAAGGTTGAAGTTCCTTGACATCTTTTTTTGACTTGTCCCCTACGAATGCCTTTAGTACAGAATTTAAAAAACTCATGTTATCTTGTTTATAATTGAACCGCTATAGAAAACGATCAAGCGGTGAAGTGTGATTTTATCGTATTGCTATTGTTAGTCAACAAAAGGTATTCCAGTATTGGATTTTACTAAAAAATGACTTGCTAACTGTCAAAATTACATAAAAAAAAAGCCTCGATAGAGACTTTTTTGTTTGATTTAACGGAATAGTATTAATATTCGTCCTCGTTCCAGAGGTAATCTTCTTCAGTGGGGTAATCCGGCCAAATTTCTTCGATAGATTCGTAAATTTCGCCGCCTTCTTCTTCCATAGACTGCAGGTTTTCGACAACCTCCAAAGGCGCACCCGTACGAATGGAGTAATCAATCAGTTCGTCTTTCGTGGCCGGCCATGGCGCATCACTTAAATAAGATGCTAGTTCTAATGTCCAATACATTGTAGTAGTTCGATTTTAAATTTTTGCAAAAATAATTTTTAAA
>CAZRIE010000092.1:0-16755 GCA_964600075.1 uncultured Flavobacteriaceae bacterium | reverse complement strand
ATTAAAGAACACGTACATGAAAAAAACACTTACGTTGGTTTTCTTGATGTTGCTTTTGGTCTTTGCGACCGCGCTCACATCTTCGAAACCTCAAATAGCAAACTCTTTAGAGGGTACTTGGGAACTTACTAATCGTTACAATTGGGAAGATAGCAATGTCACTGACACCCTACCCAACACCAATGGTTATAGACAAATAAAGATTTATAGTAAAGGTAAGGTAATGTGGACTCGCTATTCACCAGACGACCCAGCCGAATGGTTTGGCTACGGCAAATATCAAGTAAAGGATAACAGGTTGGAAGAACAACTGGAATATGGCTCCGCAGCAATGATGAAAGTTATTGATACGGTACAAGTTTTTAAATTTGATCTTGAGGTCGATAAAAATTCCTACAGCCAAATCACAGTGGATAATGACGGAAACCGCACATTCTCAGAAAACTACAGGCGGATTGACTAACAACATTCGTCTCATATAATAGAAAGGGCCGCTATCATATACATAGCGACCCTTTTTATTTTATATTAGCTTAAGTACTACTCACCTGTTCAGGGGTTTCAATCGTCGCCAAATATCGTTCCGCATCCAAGGCTGCCATACACCCGGTCCCCGCAGCGGTCACCGCTTGTCGGTATTCTTTGTCTTGTGAATCTCCGCTAGCAAAAACGCCTGGTTTGTTCGTCTTGGTGGATTTTCCCTTCGTGATTATATAACCAACCTCATCCATATCTAGCTGGCCCTTGAAAATATCGGTATTCGGTTTGTGTCCGATAGCAATGAATAGGCCGGTAATTGCAATATCTTCTTTTTCACTAGTCTGGTTATTGACCATACGCAGACCTTCTACCACTTGACCGCCCAAAACTTCATCTACCTCAGTATTATATCGAATTTCAATATTCTTCAGACTGTTGACGCGATGTTGCATTGCTTTAGAAGCCCTCATACGATCTTTACGCACCAACATGGTAACTTTATTACAGATATTAGCCAGATAAGAAGCCTCTTCGGCGGCAGTATCGCCGGCACCGACTATGGCGACATCTTGGCCTTTATAGAAAAATCCGTCACATACGGCACATGCAGAAACTCCCCCGCCTCGCAAACGCTGCTCACTCGGAATGTTAAGATATTTGGCAGATGCTCCGGTCGAAATAATAATGGTTTCTGCCTCAACAGTTTTATTATCGTCAATCGTTACTTTGTGTATACCCCCCACCTCATCGCTAAATGTAGCCGCGGTTACCATACCGATACGAACTTCGGTGCCAAAACGTTCTGCCTGCTGCTGTAATTGTACCATCATAGTAGGGCCATCGATACCTTCATGGTAACCCGGAAAATTGTCTACCTCGGTGGTGGTGGTTAACTGACCACCAGGTTCCATACCTGTATAAACTACTGGTTTTAGGTCTGCCCTTGCGGCATAAATCGCTGCAGTATAGCCTGCAGGGCCCGATCCGATAATCAATGTTTTTAATCGTTCTATTTTCTCTGACATAATCAATTGGTCGTTTAAAAAATTAATAGTCAAAAGTAGCTTTTTTACAAAAAAGCTACTCTTAAAAGTTATTAAAAGTTATGTGTATAGGTCGGTTTAAAAAACAAGTACTTACACTTACTGGTTTTGCTGTAGAACAATGAACAACCCCGAGGCAGAGCCATCGAGGTATCCAACGGAAGAAAGTTTTAACATTTCATGAAAACTATTCGTTTGCAAACTTTCCTCTAAAACCGCCGATACAGAGCATCGGGGAATTCTAATGATTAAATAAAGTGAAGTACTATCTACCGACACATATCAAAAAACAAGTTGTAAATAAAGAATACCTCAAAGGCTATGAAAAAGACAAATGAGTTTTGTCAGATTTTAATAAAGTTTTATGCCATATCTTTACAGCGCTGATACTCACCATGCAATACATCGTTAAAGTGTTCGGTATGCATCAAAAGGTATTCAGTATAAAATAACCTTTACGAAGTTTTAAGGCTTTGTAAATAATCAATTTGACATGAGCACCGTAAAATTGAAATGTATAATTATCGATGATTCAACAATACAACGAATCGCGGTAGCTAAACTTGTAAACAACCACAACGAACTAACGCTGGTAGCCGAATACAAAAATGGATTAGAGGCCCTGAAAGGCCTTACGGAAAACAAAATAGATGTGGTTTTTTTGGATATTGAAATGCCTATTATCAACGGATTCCAATTTATTGAATCATTACATAATCGTCCTCAAATCATACTGATTACTTCAAAATCTGAATATGCAATGCAGGCTTTCAATTACGACGTTACCGATTACCTGCTTAAGCCGGTTACACCAGGTCGTTTTAATGCTTCGATTAAAAAAGCACTATTGAAAAGTACCGATATTGAAGAAGGGGAAGACGGTCACATATTTGTCAGCAATAAACTAAAAAAGGTAAAAGTACTGCTCAAAGACATCAATTGGATAGAAGGTTTGGGCGATTACCTTAAGATCATTACCGATGAAAAAAATCTTTTGGTGCTATCAACAATGAAGGCCTTTATAACCAGATTACCTGAAGATAAATTTTTACGCATACACAAATCATATATTGTGAATTTGGATAAGGTCGAAAAATTCAACAGCGCCCACGTGGAAGTCTGCGGAAAGAAGATTCCATTAAGCCGTCATAAGAAAATCGACCTTGAAGAAGCCCTACTCAAATCTTCTTCAGACTAAAATCCTAAATCAAAAAACTCTTATTTAGTTTCCGGCTAGGACTTCAGGTAGGATGTTACGACTTTTGTAGACATCGAACAGAAATACGAAATTCAGAGAACGGAGGCAGATGTGCCTCCGCTAGGCAATACTTCAAAAGGTTCTAAAGTAATATCAAACTTCTTCTTATACGCTTGTGAGGCACTTTCAACAAATTCGTCTACAACCGTTTCGTGAACGATATTTAGGGTGCAACCCCCAAAACCACCACCGGTCTGTCTAGCCCCTAAAACAGCAGGGTTGGATTTAGAAAAATCGACCAGAAAATCAGATTCTGGACAGCTTACCTCATAAAGTTGGCTGATACCTTCATGGGCCCTATACAGAATTTTACCGACCGTTTCAAGGTCTTTTTTCCGAAGGGCCTCGGCCATGTCCAGAACTCTTTTATTTTCAGCGATGATAAAAGAACATCGCTTAAAAATAGTCGTGTTCAGTTCATCTTTACAGCTCATTAGCATTTCTTCGCTAATATCTCGTAGCGAATTTATCTTGGGATACTTTTTTCGGATGACTGCTACCCCTTCCTCACACTCCTGTTTTCGGGTATTATATTCGCTCGTTGCCAAATTGTGTGAAACTTTGGTATTTAAGAGTATAATTTTATAGGGCTTAAGGTCAATCGGGATATAGCTCTTTTCTAGAGATCTACAGTCCAATAAAATCACATGCCGGGGTTTGCTCATTACGGAAGCGAATTGGTCCATAATACCACATTGGGTACCTGCGTACGTATGTTCGGCTACTTGGGATAGCTGAACTAATTCGAGTTTTGTCAGTCCTAGTTGAAACATTTCATTCAGGCCAAATGCAAGACCACATTCCAATGCGGCCGATGAACTCAAACCAGACCCTGTTGGCAAATTACTTTCTAGAGTACAGTCAAAACCTCTAAGCTTATCAGTTCGCTTTGAGATTTCGTTCAATACGCCGAGAATATAGTTCTGCCACTCTACCTCACTTCTTGAAAGAACTTTAAGGCTTAGTTCGAAACCGGTATCATAGGTTTTGCTATAGATACGACACCTATAATCAGAACCATTTTCTTGAAAATGGAAGGTAATGTTCTTTTCTATCGCCGTTGGCAAAACATAGCCCAAATTGTAGTCGGTATGCTCCCCTATAAGATTGATCCTACCCGGGGATACCACCTTTAATTCGGGATTAAAATTTTTTAAAAATTGCATAACGGTCGTCTTATTTGGTTTTATCACGCACCATGTTAGCAGTTGCCACTGTACGAAAACCCAAATGCTCTAATGAAGAATCAAGACTGGTCGCCATTCGAGAAGAAATTCGGTAACTCGCACAATAAGAAGCATTACACAGAAAGGACCCCCCTTTCATCACCTTTTCTTTGGCATAGGGGTCCCTTTGGTTATAGGGTGAGACTGCCCCCTGCGGATTTTTTACTATGGTATTACTCATCTCTTTATAATAATTGGTATTGTACCAATCACCCGTCCATTCCCAAACATTTCCAGCCATGTCATACAAACCAAAATCGTTGGGTGGGTACGATTGCACTGGAGCTCGGTCTTCATAACCATCGGTTTTAATGTTGGTAACGGGAAACTCGCCTTCCCAAGTATTTGCTTTTTTTGAGAGCTGTGCATCTTCATCGCCCCAGAAATAAGTCGAATTCAAATGTTCGCCCTTAGCGGCCCTCTCCCACTCCGCTTCTGTCGGCAAACGTCGGTTGGCCCATTGGCAGTAGGCCTGGGCGTCTTCAAAAGAAATATGAACCACGGGGTAATTACCTTTCCCTTTAATGGAACTTCCCGGACCGTTCGGGTGTTTCCAATCTGCACCGATGGTCCATTTCCACCATTGCGAAAAATCATAGAGATTTGAAACTGAACTTTTGGTTTTTTTAAAGGTCAACGAACCCGGCTCCATTACAGAATCATGGGGCTTGGGCGTACCTTCGGGGAGTTGTTTTTTCATTTCTTCCCAATCGATTTCGCGTTCTGCAACCGTCTTATAGCTTGTCTCATCGACAAATTTCTTAAATTCACTATTGGTCACCTCGGCAATATCCATAAAGAAACCATCAACAGCAACCTTGTGCGCAGGTTTTTCATGACCCATGGCCGCTTTATCTTGAGGAACCGCGCCTTGAACGATTACGCCACCGGGAACCCACACCATATCTTTTGGTGTTTCCACATCTTCTGGTTTATCTTTAACAACAACCGTATCAATTACTGATATTTTTGGCTTCTCAACCTTTTCAGAAGCTTCGACGATTTTCGATTTTGCTTTTTTCTCCTCTTTACATCCTATTGAAAAGGATAAAAGGGCAATGCTAATAAAACTTAAAATAGTGCTACGCATGAATTTCTTTAAAAAATGGAAACACAAAGTTAATCCTATTTTTCGGTTAGCAATCCGTTTTCAATCTCCGGCATTTTGAAATTCTTCAATTCGGGTGTTTCCCGTTCCCTATCAAAAATTTTGGCTGCCTTAGCTATAATTTCCGGATGCAAATCTGCCACGTTTTTAGTCTCGGTTGGATCATCCTTAAGATTATAAAGCTCCAATGTGGATTCCAAATCGTTTACGAGATTCTGACGAACCAGTTTCCAATCACCCATACGAAAGGCCACCTGACCCCCATAACTTGGAAACTCCCAATACAAAAATTCATGTTCTTCTTGGTTTTCTATAGATAACAAAGTAGGCAAAAAACTAATCCCATCGGTATCTACGGGCTTCGCATAACCGGCTACATCGGCAAAAGTGGCCAACATATCGTAATGCGCCGAAATATGGTCGCTTTTTGTACCTGATTTAATATGCCCCGGCCATGAAGCGATCATAGGTACACGAATGCCCCCTTCATATAAAAAACCTTTTCCTCTGCCGTAGATTCCATCAAATGGCTTGGCACTTTGAAAAAATTCGGAATCTGTACCACCATTAAAACTAGGACCGTTGTCAGAACTAAAAACAATCAAGGTATTGTCATAAATACCCTGATCTTTTAACTGCTTAACGAGTTTGCCGATATTCTCATCAAGATAGGAAACCATGGCCGCATAAGCCGCACGTGGATTTTTATGAGGAAAATATCCTCTTTCACCTAAATAGGGTTCCTCCTCACCGAGTTTCTCTACATAGTAATCGACCCATCGTTGCGGAGCCTGTAAAGCCACATGCGGAATCGGCGTCGCCCAATATAAAAAGAAAGGCCTTTGTTTATTGATTTTCACAAAACTCGTGATTTCACTGAACATCAGCGCTGGGGCGTAATCGGTCTGCGTAAAGTCGGCATAACTTTTAGGGTCTTTGGGGTCAGCCCCTTCTGGCAAATAAGTGCCGGGCACTATGGTATCATTGGCCAAGTGAACCCGAATTTTATTTTCATATAAATGTAAAGGATAGTAGGTATGCGCCTGTCGTTGACAGTTGAAGCCGTAGAAAAAATCAAATCCCATGTTGTTGGGAATCGAGTGGGTATGTGGTGCGCCTAGGCCCCATTTACCAACCATTCCTGTGGTATAGCCGACCTCTCTTAAGCGATCTGCCAGTGTGATGGTAGATTCAGGCATGGGCCCTTGGCCTTCTAAGGTAGAATCTTTTGCCATGGCGCGGTGGTCCCAAACCTCGCCTCTTTCTTTCCATTCTGAATTGCTTCTAATATAAGCATGGCCTGCATGTTTTCCTGTAAGCAACATGTACCTCGCTGGGGCACAAACGGGTGCACTGGTGTAATGCTGTGTAAACAGCATTCCCGATTTCGCCAATGCATCTATATTGGGTGTTTCTATTTTCTCTTGTCCGTAGGCACCTACTTCGGCATAGCCCAAATCATCGGCTAAAATATAGATGATATTGGGCTTACTAGATTCAACTTCCTCACCTACCGAAGGTGCTTTCTCTTTACACGACAAAAAAAGTGTCCCTGCCAAAAGCAGGGACATTATTGATTTTCTATACATCATAATAGGAATTGATATGATTACATGACAACCGTTTTTCCAGGAGTAGGAATTTCATAAGTACCGTCAGCATTTGGTTGAACAGGCGCCGGTGAATCCCAGTTCAAATCATCAGAAGCCAAATCTAGATTTGATTGCATGGCTTCGTCCCATTTAATTACTTTACCAGAATAGGTCGCCATTCTACCGATAATCGCACTCATCGTACTTTTGGCACCGTTCTCTGCATTGGAAATTACACCTCCATTCCTAATAGATTCAAATAGTTTTACGTGTTCTACTTCGTAGGGGTTGGGATCGTCTTTTCCACGATGCTCAAAGAGTGTTTTACCACTCCAATCTTTTATCGTCGCATTGTCACCTTCTGTGGAAACCGTTCCCTTTGTACCTTGAAAGAATTCTGATACTCTACTCATGGTCTCTGGTTGATGACGGCATTGGCTGGCGATTACCGCACCACTAGGATACGTATATTCTACAAAATGGTGATCGAAAATTTCGCCGGTGTCTTTTCCGGTACGTACTTGACGTCCACCCATTCCTTGCGCTGATATCGGGTATTCGCCCACAAACCAGTTCGCAACATCGATATTATGTATATGTTGTTCTAAAATATGATCGCCACAGAGCCAGTTGAAATAATACCAGTTTCGCATCTGATATTCCAGTTCGGTCTGACCGGGCTGTCTTTCACGTATCCAAACCCCACCGCTGTTCCAATATACTTGACCAGAAACAATATTTCCGATAGCATCTTTTTTCAAATGTTCCATCGCAGCTAAATAACTGTCTTGATAATGCCTTTGTAGACCTACCACTACGTTCAGTTTTTTATCTTTTGCCATTTTAGCCGCTGCCAAAACCTTTCGTACTCCCGGAACATCGGTCGCAACGGGTTTCTCCATGAACACATGCTTACCATTATTGATAGCATATTCAAAATGTTGCGGACGGAAACCCGGAGGCGTAGCTAAAATGACCACATCGGCCAAATCCATAGCTTTTTGAGCACCATCAAAACCGACGAACTGATTTTCTTCGGGAACGTTTACTTTTTTTGTCTTACATAATGCATCTGAATCATTTTTTTTCTTCTTTTTAGGGTTACTCGCTTCTTCAGCATCACAAATGGTCTTTGTAATGTTCATAAGACTACTCTTTAACCGATCTTCAAAAGCATCGGCCATAGCGACCAATTCTACATTCTCGTCTGCGGATAATGCTTGAACTGCGGCACCAGTGCCACGACCTCCACATCCAACCAAGGCAATCTTAAGCTTTTTATCTTTGAAAACATTTACCATCGCATTCATTTGCAGGTTGGGCAATAGCATAGAAGCCCCCGTAAATAGAGCGGTATTTTTGACAAAATCCCTTCTGGACTTTTTTGTCGATTCCTTTTCAGTTTGGTTCATTTTCATATTCTTCATGTCTAATAATTTTATAGCTGGTTTTATAAGTTCTTCAGAGCAAGTGTGAATATAAATATAATATCGCACTTAATCTCTGCTATACTTATGATTTTGACATTAGCCAAGTCAAAAAATTAGTGAATACAGCAATTGCAGGCTTTTAACCACAAAACACGTAGCATGTTCTGGTCTAAATCGTAGCACAGCAAGACGAATAGACTTTATGCAATTGCATTATAGTAACGGCCACTTGTTTTACATCTTTTATTGATTTTATCGGTAAAACCACTTTTTTTTTATCAATTACGGATTTTTGAATTATCTTTCGTTGTGATTTTCTCAAAAATCAAGCATTTAACCAATTATATTTCTTTTGTAGAATATTAAAACAATAAACCAATTATCGTATGGAAACATCAACAAAAACAATGGCCTCCAATGCCAACAGACTTTTTTATGGTAGCTGCTTCGCACTGATTACCACGGCATTTTCTTTTGCTATCGCCGCCGGAATTTTAGATCAACTCATAAAAGAATTAGAATTATCTGCTAGTCAAGGAGGCCTTATCACTTCGATGTGGTTCGCAGGTTTCCCAATATCAATGGTAATTGGTGGTTTGATTTACCATAAAGTGGGAGGCAAAGCGATAATGCAGTTTGCCTTTTTTGCACACGCCATTGGCATTTTGATGCTTATTTTTTCAGGAAGCTATATGCTTTTACTGGTGGCCAATCTATTAATAGGCTTAGGTAATGGTTGTACGGAAGCAGCTTGTAACCCTATGATTGCAGATGCCTATGAAGGCAATAGAATGAGTAAAATGTTAAATCGTTTTCATATGTGGTTCCCAGGCGGAATTGCAGTAGGAATTTTATTGTCAGGATTAATGGAATACTTGGGTATTATAGGTCAAGATCAAGTATGGTTGCTATTAATTCCTGCTATCATTTATGCCTATTTATTTTTTGGTCAAAATTGGCCGAAAGCAAAAGTGAAGGAAGCAGCAACACTTGGTGGCAATGTTAAGGCCATGGCTACACCTTTGTTTATTTTCATTGGTGTTTGCATGGCGCTAACAGCCATCTCCGAATTCGGGCCAAATCAATGGGTCGGTCTTATTTTGGAAAAAAGCGGTGCAAACACTTACCTAATTTTGGCTCTAACCGCTGGATTAATGGCCGTAGCTAGGTTTTTTGGGGGCAGTATGGTTGCGAAGTTTAATTTAACTGGGGTTTTGTTGGGTTCAGCCGTATTGGCTACTATAGGAATTTATCTGTTTAGTACGCAAACTGGAGCCATGGCCTATGTTGCCGCGATAGTTTTTGCCCTTGGCATAGCCTATTTTTGGCCAAATATGATTGGCTTAGTAGCAACCAAAGTACCTAGAAGTGGTGCTTTGGGCATGTCTATAATTGGAGCTATCGGCATGTTTTCAACATCTATATTCCAACGGATTATCGGTGGATGGATCGATTCGGATAGAGCTGCCGCATCCGCAAACGGATTGACCGGTGATGAACTTGAAATAGTTGCAGGTCAGGCGACCATGGGTACCATGGTACTTTTTCCGGGAATTTTAATTGTGCTTTTTACCATACTCTATTTTTGGCTTAAAAACAGAAAAACCGAAGAACCTCAATTGCAAAATGCAAAAGTATTGGATTGACCTAGAATATTTCCAGTTTTGAAATTCTTAAAATAATAAAGTGAAAAATCGGCCCTGATAATCAGGGCCGATTTTTCTATATCTTGCACATCATACTGCCGATGAATTATTTTTTTTAGAAGTAAGATATTTCAATGGAAAACTGAGATTTCAATCAATCTTTCAAATGCAAGCCCCTGTAGCTAATCGATTCACTAAATAACTTTAAACCTTTATTCATGCAGACAAATAGAAAGTTACTACGAAATATATCGATTTATGCGCTCCTGATTTTGACCGTGACGTGCAAACCCAATACCAAAAAAAACCAGAGTTCAGAGGCTATATCTGAAATGGAAGGAAAAGAAATTGACAGTACCGTCGAACTTCTGGTCGGCACCTATAGTGATGAAGAAAGTAAAGGCATTTATAAATACAGTTTTAACCTAGCTACCGGAGAACTGGGGGATAAACTACTTTTAGCGGAACAAACAAGTCCGACATTTCTTTGCATTTCGAAAGATAGGTCAACGGTGTATTCAGTTAACCGTCCCGATCCCGCAACCACAACGGTGTACAAATGGAATGATGACCGTACTGCCCTGAAAGAACAAAGTACCCATCTTAGCGAAGGGGAAGGCCCGTGCTATGTCACTTTGAACGAAGCGGAAAACTTACTCGGGGTAGCGAATTACGGCTCCGGAAATATTGCCGTCTATCCTATAGATTCGAAGGGCGCTATTTCTGGGAAAACCCAAACGAAGCAGCATTCGGGAAGCGGTCCATTTTTACCCAATCAAAAATCGGCCCATGCGCACTGCACCATGTTCGATGCTTCCGGTCGGTTTCTCTATGTTTCCGATCTTGGTATCGATAAGGTTTTACTATACCCTATTGATGCTGAGGGAAAATTACAGGAGCAACAACTTGCTTTAGAAATGGACCCTGGTGATGGACCACGACTTTTAGTTTTCCACCCAAAAAAAAACCAGGCGTTTATTATCAATGAGTTATCGAGCTCCGTGGTATCTGTAACGGTCGATTCAGAAACAGGAATCTTTACGAGAATCGATAAACAAAGTACACTTCCCACTGATTTTGAAGGAAAGAACGCCTGTGCAGATATTCGTCTCAGTAACGACGGGCGATTTTTATATGCTTCCAACCGTGGCCATAATAGCATCGCCATTTTTTCGGTAACGGAAGAAGGAGAATTGAGCTTGCAGCACAATGAGCCCGTACAAGGCGATTGGCCCCGAAATTTCAGCTTATCACCAGATGGTAAATTTCTTTTGGTAGCCAATAGAAAATCGAACAATATCGTAGTCTTCGAAGTAGACACGGAATCGGGATCATTAACGTATTCCGGAAATCAAGTGCCCATTTCGCAACCGGTTTGTTTGGTGTTTTGAGTTCGGCCCCATACATCTTTTTCTCACCGTACAAAGTTCCTTTTTATTTTAGAAGAGTCAACTGCCAAAGCCATCAAAAGGTTAAAAGTGGCTGATAATGTAAAATGAAATTGGGCAATAACTATATAAAACTATCCAGATTTATAGGGGCATCTATTTTGGCCGATTCGTAAACCGCTTCTTGAACTTTTATAGTTTTTAAATAGTTGTCGCCGCTGGTTTCAAAGGCATCTCCCGAAATAAAGTGATCTGTAAAATCTCTTTGAAATATATAACAGCAGTCCCCAGCAAACCCTCTGTCATTGTGGACGTAGAAATGTTCCTTTTCTGGTTCTCCTAATTTTTGTAGGGTCAACTTTCCATCGGAATAGAGCCTTATTGATCCATTAGAACCATCTATTAGGTACTCTCCGAAAGTATACCTCGACTTTTTAAAGTTATTCTCGTTGTACCTATTGGCATCCCATATGGCAGTAGCTTCATTCTTAAAGTTTAGGATCATAAGGGCTGAGTCTTCTCCTTTGATTACCGGGTTTAATTTCTTAAGAATGGCGAAAACACTTTTAACCTCCCCTGAATGGTATCTGAATGTATCTATATAATGAACCCCGGTTTCATAAATAAGCAGTTTTTTATAGTCCCTAAAATAAGGCTGTCTGGCCAAGTAAGCATCTTCTCCCCAGCCATCACCCATACGAGACCTAAAATTGAGACTGTACACATTGCCTATTTCGCCATTGTTAATTATTTTTTTTATTTCACGATGCCAAGGTTGAAAACGAAAATTTTCATGCACAACAAAACGCACGCCTTTACTTTTGGCATAATCCACAATTTCTTTAGATTCTTCATAGCTTGACGCTAATGGCTTTTGACAAATAATATGTACTCCATGATCAGCAGCAAAATTGCACATTTCTCGATGTGTTTCAGGAGGCGTGATGATGTCCACAAAATCAGGTTTCTCTTTCAAGATCATCTCCTTATAGTCGCTGTACTTTTTTTTCACTCCGTAGGCATCCATAATCGTCGTGGCCTTATCTGAATTTCGATTGCTAAGTGCGGTAATTTCAACTTCAGGAATACGCGTCCAAGCTTCATATTGAAATTTGCTGAAGTACCCCGCTCCAATCGCTACACCTTTTAGTTTCTTACGCATTTGCCAATTTTTTTTCAGGATTCATGTTCAACCAAAAGAATATTGAAATTGCTGCCAAAACAGCCGCAACATAAAAAAAGGTATCGTTAGACCCGGTCCATTCCTGAAGATACGGGAATGCAAGGGCGGTGGTAAAAGAACCTAGATTACCTGCCATATTCATCATACCTGATACTTTACCCGAATGTTCTTCACCGATATCCATACAGAAAGACCAAGAAGGACTCAGTGTCATATCGGCCCCAAAAATGGCTAGAGAGAGACATAAGACGGACCCTAACGCGGTATCCATATAGAGACTGGAAATGATTCCAATAATAACGAAAACAAATCCAAGAATGGCGGGAAAACTTCTTGAACGTCTCCATTTATCTTTTTTGAAAATACTGTCTACCATAAAGCCAGAGGTCCAGTTGCCAACCGCGCCGGCAAGCAGGGGAAGCATGGCGTAAAACCCAGCGTCAACCAAATTAAGCCCGTACTTTTGTTTTATATAAGGGAACAACCAGGTCAGCGTAAAAAAGAAGATGAAATTGCTACCAACGTATTGCCCCATGGCAAAGAGTACGTTTTTAGAGCCTAGAATTTTATTAAGGGGCAACGCTTTACTCGATGTAATGGTTTCTTTTTGGCGATTTTGAATAATATATTTCTTTTCTTCATCGGAAATACCGGAATGTTCTTCGGGCTTGTTTCGAAATATCAGGTAAAACGCTACAGCGAATAATACCCCGATGGCGCCAAAAAAATAAAAAATACTTCGCCATCCCCAGGCCTCTATGAGATAGGCCACAAGAGGTAATGCAAAAGCAGCTCCTAACCGAGAACCAGAAAAGTTAATGCCCTGAAATATTCCTCTTTCCTTTAAGGGGACCCACGAAAATGCAGCCCTTGAAATATTTGGAAATGCACCCGCCTCTCCAGCACCAAAAACAAAACGGAAAATCAACATAGAACTATAATTCCAAGCCGCACCTGTTAAAGAGGTAAAAAGAGACCAAATAACCATAATACCCGTCATAACCTTACGAACCCCATACTTGTCTCCCATGGCGCCACCAGGAACCTGAAAAAGCGCGTAGCCTAAAGCAAAAGCCCCTAAAACCCAACCCATTTCAGTATCGCTTAGACTAAGGTCATTGCCAATGGAATCCTTAGCTGAGGAAATACAAACCCGATCGACATACAGAAGTAAAGTGATTAAAAAGGAGCCTACAAAGAATCCATACCTTCTTTTAAACATGTTCATATCATGATAGTTTTTGTATTATTTGGTAAAGTGATTCTTGAGTACCCACATTCCCCGGAAAAACGATATAGGGTAAATTGGGAAATTTCGTTTCTTCGCCCATTTGCCATACAGGAACACCTTTAATGATTTGCCCTGTTACCTTTGAATTTTTCATGCCAAGACCTTTAATGGCCAAGTCATGAGAGGTAATGCCTCCTTTTGCTAAAACGTATTTGGGACGAACTATTGTTTGCTTTAGAATTGTCACAAGTGCGTTTGATACTGTTGCCCCAATGTTTACGTTGCTGCGCATATCGGCCCCAGTAATTAATTTTCTACTGGTGTAGACGACTACATTGTTGCCCGTATCTATTTTTTGGTCAATTTTGGTGCTAATGTCTTGTAGATAAGTGTTTGATCGTTTGTTTATCAAATGATTGACATTCAGTTCTATAGTATTTTCCGCATCAACGTAACCCAACAAATAATCTAGTTGTACTGAAGATTTTGGAACATAAGAACCCACAATAACCACTCCTCCCTTTTTTTTATCCATTGGCCCCATGTCTTTTTTAGTCAGTAGTTCTTTTGGGAGCAAGCCAATATAAGAGGGAATAAAAGAGCTTGATGTACGGTATAGTATTTTTTTACATTTCCTTTCCGCCAAAAGTAATGCGCGTGTTACTTTATCTAAATCGCTGTAATCGATTGCATTAAATATGCAATAACAATTGGGCTTTATACTTATGATCTGTTTGCACAATGAATCAGGTTCTTGTGTTCTAAGCTGTTCCAAAGAAAAGGAGATGACTTCGGCGGCCTTTATTTTTCCATTGGTTTTCTCCTCTATATATTCCTTAAGATTGGCTTTTGTGTATCCAAAGGAATGGTCTTTTGCAAAAGGTGTCTCATTTACGGGTATCAAAACTTCTTTTTCGGAAATATAATGGGTATCGTTTACCGTAACCCGTCCTCCTTCGAACATAACAGGAATAAAAACCGTTATGCCCTCTTTGAAATCTCCACCGTATTGTAGGGCCTCAATTTCTGTTGAAAAATGCCCCCTTAGGGTAGAATCACTACGACTTACAACCGTATATTCTCTCTTAGTTATTGCCGAGGCTTTGCTAATATTCGCAGCTATTTCTCTATATATTTGAGTTGATTGGGTACTAGATAAACTCCTTGAATTCGTAAGAATAAAGAATACCGGAGTTTTCTTTTCAAATTCACTGCACATAGTATCTACATCCCATTGCGTCAATAACGCAATATCATGAACTGTCTGATTGCCCGTTGGATCATCATCTATAACAATGCACGTTTTGTTCAACGAACTAAACAAGTTGGTATTTAAACTTCTGAGGTCAGATTTATCCGATTTCGGCAATGTTTGTTTAATGTCTGAAAGTAAGATGTTCATCAATTTCTCTCTAAAGCGATTACTCTTGCCGGGGCGCCATCGCCTCTCCCTATTTTCAAAGGCAATGCAATTAATTCTACACAATTTGACCGTATTTCAGCAATGTTTGTAAGTCCTTCAATAATAATTACACTTTGAAGTAAAATCTGATGAATTTTGGTGACTTCTTCCAAATTATTCACATCGGCAACAGAGGGAGGTTCCACACCAATCATTTTTACTTTTTTTGTTACGCACCATTCGGCAAGATCTTCACTAATCCTTGGTAGTTCATTGCGATACTTTGCAGTATTTACATACTGCGACCAATCAGACCATAATATCAAACTATCATAATCTCGGAATTTTTGCCTGATATCTTCTGGAATGTCATCTACTTCTATTAAAGCCTTTGCCCCAATATGCCTAATATCAGCCACCCATGCCCTACCAACGAAATCCGAAACAGGAATTTCATCTATGGATTGACTATTTATATCAAAATGTAACGGAGCATCCATATGGGTACCGCAGTGTGAATAAAAGGTCAAGGTACTTGCATTCCAACCATCGTTTTCAATGGTCTTGCTGGTTTCCTTTTGAAAACCAGCAAGACCATTTGAATATGTTAATGTAAGGTCTACTACATTTGTCATCAATGAATTGCTATAAATTATCGATTACGGCACTAGCTACATCCGATGTACTCGCCTTGCCTCCTAAGTCAACGGTAAAAACACCTTGAGAGGTTGATTTATCAATGGCGCCCATGATATTTTCAGCGGCCTTTGTTTCGCCTAGGTGTTCAAGCATCAAAGCTGCCGACCATATTTGTCCGTAAGGGTTTGCAATATTCTTGCCTGCAATATCGGGTGCCGAACCATGAATCGGCTCGAACATTGAGGGGAAATCTTTTTCCGGGTTAATATTTCCACTTCCGCCGAGGCCTAAACTCCCCATAATGGCACCTCCTAAATCACTTAAAATGTCACCAAAAAGATTGGTAGTCAACACCACATCAAAGATTTCGGGTTTTAGAACAAAATTCGCAGTTGAGTTATCGATGTACATTTGATCATGGGCCACATCAGGATATTTTTGCGCAACCTCTTTGATAACACGGTCCCAATACGTAAGACTATTGATCAGTGTGTTTGATTTTGTAATGTGGGTTAACTTTTTTCTGCGTTTTTGCGCAAGCTTAAAAGCATAATGCGCAACTCTTTCAATACCCTTTCTAGTAAAAATGCTGGTGTCTACGCCCATTCCATTTTCGGAATCTGGCAGATACTGATCCCCGACTTGGACAAACTCACCTTCGGTGTTTTCCCTTACAATTACAAAATCTATGTGCTTTTCACTTCTCAGCGGACGTTGAACCCCAGGATAGGTTCGCACAGGTCGATAGTTGACATATTGATTAAAGGAAGTCCGCACTTTAAAGGTATAATCTTTTGCCGGTAGGGTATCGTCTACTTCAGGCAAACCAACAGAACCAAAATAGATGGCATCAAACTTCTTAAGGGTTTCCAGACCATTTTTAGGTAAAAACTCGCCATGCTTTATATAGTAACCTGCTCCCCAATCAAAATATTCCGCTGAAAAACTAAATCCATGCTTTTTTGCTATTGCTTCGAGAACTCTAACACCTTCGGGTACAATCTCGTTTCCAATGCCATCCCCAGGCACTACTGCTATTTTGTACGTATTCACTTTTTTAGTTTTTATATTGATTTATTGACTTAGGCACTTAAGTATTAAGATTTTTGATGTAGCATGGCGATGTATT
>CAZRIE010000091.1:0-17250 GCA_964600075.1 uncultured Flavobacteriaceae bacterium | reverse complement strand
TAACCCGACGTTTATATTTTGTGATTTCATGCCGCATACTTTATATCGGGATGCCTGAAATATTTTCGTACCCTTTGCGGTTCGGACTGTAACATTTCCATATGCCCCCTGACATTGGCCTCCAAAGTATCCGCGTTCTTTGGCGATGGCTTATCGGAAAGCCCCCGCTTTAGGTCACAGTTCAGGTATTGGTCTGGGTTCATTTCCGGTGAATAGGGAGGAAGGAAGAACAGTTCGATGGCCGCTTCGTTCTCTTTGGCCCATGCCTTTACGATCTTGCCATGGTGCACCTTTAGGTTGTCCAATATCAGGAATATCTTTTTCTCCCTTCCCTTGATCAATTGTTCCAGGAACACCATCAGTTGTTGTTGGTTCATCCTTCCCCCATATATCAGGAACTCCACCTTGCCCTGGTTGGTCACCGTGGAGATCATATTGACCGAAAAGCGCTTGGCCACCGACCTGCGTACCGGGGTGTTCCCCTTGGGCGCGTAGGAACGTCCGTGCTGGCAGTCGTTCCTCGCCCCCGTCTCGTCGCCCCAGTGTATCTCGGCATTCTCTTTTTTCGCCCGATCCCTTATTACAGGGTACTCCTGCTTTAGCCATTTCCCTACCTGCTCGGGCCGTTGCCCATAGGCCTTTTTCTTCGGCTTTTGTGGTGTAAAGCCCCATAAGCGTAGATAGTCGCCCATGGTCGTAATCGCTATCGCGATACCTAGTTCCCGTTCCACGAGTTCCTTTACCGCCTTGCGTGTCCAAAGCCCATAGGGCAGTTTCAACTGGTCGGGCATCGTATCGCATATCATCCGTTGCACATCCAGTTCCTGATTTTCGGACAACAGACTGCTCCCTTTTTTCTTCGCCCCGCGCACATGGCCCTTAAGTCCCTTGGGGCCTTCGGCCTCGTATCGCTTGCGCCAGTTAGTAACAGTGTTCACATGTACGCCAAGGGTCGTGGCGATATCCTTCTTCAACATGCCCGACTTTATCATGGCGATGCCGCGCTTGCGCAGCGGCTCTCGCGCTACATCGTCCAATTTCCTCAAGTCCAATTTTTCCATACGCCTAAGATCCGAAAAACTATCCAAGGATCCTAATCTAAAGCCGTTGGGTTAATAACCTCACCTAGAACTCCCGAAAATGGAAGTTCCGACCTCTCCCAAGGAGATGTAAATCAGAAACCCCAAGACAGAGCCGTCGGGGAATTATTTAGATTAAATTAAAAACAATTGATTATGAAAACCACATTACACTTTTTAGCATTTTTTGCGTCGGCACTAGTTCTTGTTAGTTGCGACACCGAAATACCCTTAGAGGATAATTCATCGCCTGAATTTTCATTTCGGATTTACGGAGACGGTTTTGATCGCACCTTTGACCAAGATACCGATTTCGAAAGTTTTCAACTGAATCTTAAAGATGGCAAGGTGTACGATTTTGTCTTTTCCGCAGGTGACCCTGGGGGTGTTGAACTCACACAAATGCAAATCAGCGCTGGACTTAACCTAACGCTTCAGACCAAAGTGCCCAAAACTTGGACCCATAGACCAGGATATGAAACGTTTATCGAGTGGCGCGGCAGCAGGAGCAGGCCAGTCACCGGGGCTATTCTAACAGGTAAATTTAGGGCCATCGGAAATAACGCCGGTGTTTCAATTCGGTTTTTTATTTCCGATTTTGGAAGCCAGCGAGGGCCGCAAAATAGCACCTCGGAAGAGCTATACGTTTATTTGAAAGACCAACCTACGGGTATTTCTCCATTATAAGAAGCCTACAACACTACCCTTTAATTAAACTGAGGCCAAAACCTCGGTTTTTTTTTGCCCAATGTTAACCTTTTCAATCACCCAACATTAAAAGAAAAAACAAATAGTAATCTTAAAATTTTAAATATGAAAACGACAACAAAACTTTTAAATGTTGGACTTATGATATTGGTGTTGACCTCTTGTTCAAAAGAATCTTCTGAAGCTGAAGAGGCAATTACCATGGGCGAAAATAAAAACATCACTAGTGTCAAAATAGTTTCCAGCAATACCATTTCTCAAAAAGGAGAAGTCGAAGTAGGTGGGAATGCACTCGTTCTTGATGATTTTAATACGGGGCCTTTAGCCCAACAAAGCAGTAACACAATCGGTACTGAAAATTATGATCAAAATGGCGCATCCATCCAAGGTGACAAACGCACTGTGGTTACAAGAATTAAGAAAAATCAGGATGTGCAATCCCTGAAGACCAAAATTTCCAATGGAAAAATTATAGCAAGTATAGGTTATGGTATTACAGGGGTAATAGAACTCCAATACGGTTGGGGTATGCCTAAAAAGTTAAATCTCGATTTGAGTGGTTACCAATACATGAACGTTGAATATGAAGGCAAAAGCAATTTTGGTCGCGTCTATGTTGATTTATTTTCCAACGGTCCTAATAGGGCTTTTTGGAGAGGTGCCGGAAACCCTACCGATGTTTATCAAGGCAGTATAGCATCGAATGGCAGCAACAGACCTTTTGTACTTAAAATACCCCTAGTTCAGTTTACCAGCGCACAAGACAACGCAGGTATAGAAAATAAGTTTACCATGGATGACGTGGATAATATTAAAGTATATTTTATTACACAGAGTACACCAGGACTGAACTTTGCAGTCAAAAAAATCTGGTTCGAATAGTTACGAATCACATTTATTAAAACCGAGGCCCGAAACCTCGGTTTTTTTATACCCGGGTCGTTAACCTTTTTAAATCCATAACATTAAAAGAAAAACAATAAATAATCTTAAAATTCTAATTATGAAAAATTTAAAACGAATCCTTATATTATTTGGCCTTGTACTTTTCGCAATAGGCTGCAGTAAAGATGATAACAGTGCTCCTATTATCGAGCTAAGCGGTGCCAAAAATATTACTTCTTTTCAATTCTTAATGACGGATAACCCAGCACTTACAAATCACATTACAACTTCTATCAATGAAACAAGTCGGAGTATAAGTACTGTAGTTGAAGGTACAACCGATATTACCGCTTTGGTTCCAAATATTGCAGTGGCCAACAAAGCCACTGTAAGTCCTACTGGAGCTCAGGATTTTAGCAAGCCCGTAGTCTATACAGTAACTGCAGAAGATGGTTCAGAGTCCATTTACTCAGCAACAATTTCGGTGACCCAAAGTGATTCCAAACAAATTAACAGTTTCAAATTTTTAGCTTCTGAAAATGTCGCTCTGTCATCCGATATTGAAGGCATTATAGATGAAAATACAAAGACCATCAAAACTACAGTTCCGTTTGGCACCTTAGTAATTGCCCTAACACCTTCTTTAGAAATTTCAACTTCTGCCACTCTCGCCCTTTCGGGCCAACAGGACTTTTCCGCTCCGGTTATATATTCCATAACCGCTGAAGATGGATCCACCAATTCGTATACAGTGACGGTTACAGTAGAAGCGCCACCATCATCAGGAGTAATACTACACCAGGCAACAGCGAGCAACACAAATGGCCATATTTCGACAATAGACGACCCAATTACCAACGGTAGAAGCGATGCCATCTTAATTGTTACTCAGCTCTATGGTAATACAAGTGTATATAACAACAATGAAGTAGGTGTCTGGTACAATAGAGGGAAATGGATAATTTTTAATGAGAATCGTTCACCAATGCCAGAAGGTGCACAATTTAATGTATTAGTACTACCAGCAGATAGTTCCAACGCCTTTGTACATACGGCCACGGCAGCAAATATTGGTGCCAATCAAACCACTTTGAATAATGTTCTGACCAATGCAAAGCCTAACGCTTTGATCTATATCACTCAAAACTATGGAATATATAATACTCCGAGTGTAGGCGTCCAGTTCAAAATTGATGAATGGAGAATCAATAACAACGGGGTTGATATGCCAGTACGTGCAAAATTCAATATTTTAGTAATCGAACCAGGCGAAAATGTTGTGGATGGGCTGCACTTGTATGGGTTTAAATATACCAATACATCTATCAGTAATATTAGCACTATACCTTTGCCAGTTAGTTTGAATTCCAATTCTGTATTATTTACCAGTCAGGATTGGGCAACTGTCAGAAATAGTCATGTTACTGGGGTTTGGAAAAATGGTAGCGAATGGACAATTTTCAATCAAGACAAGGGGTTCATGCCACTTGACGTGAAATTTAATGTACTGGTCGCCGAATAAATGAGAATAGGCCTGAAGTAAGTACGATCATTTTATCAATCAAAAAACACCGAGGCTCACACCTCGGTTTTTTGTTTTATAATCTCTGCCTCAAAAAGCACTTCAAAATGACGAAGTAACTTCCGTTTCACCTCTTCCATATCAACTTCGGGCTTTCCTAATTCCACATTCAAAGAAGTAACGGCCTTCCCCTTTATCCCACAGGGAATCATTAAGTCAAAATACCCTAAATCAGAATTCACATTAAGCGCAAACCCGTGCATGGTTACCCAACGGGAGGCGCGCACGCCCATAGCACATATCTTACGAACAAAAGGGGTGCCGACATCGAGCCATACCCCTGTTTCGCCATCGGAGCGTTCGGCATTTAAGCCATATTCGGCCAAGGTCAGAATAACCATTTCTTCTAAAAGGCGTAGGTACTTATGAATATCGGTAAAGAAATTGTCCAAATCCAGTATGGGATAACCGACGATTTGTCCGGGACCGTGATACGTAATGTCACCTCCCCTATTAATTCTATAGAATTTGGCATCTTTTTGGGCCAACCCAACCTCATCTACAAGAAGGTTATTGATATCACCACTTTTACCTAAAGTAAATACATGTGGGTGCTCAACGAACAGAAAATGGTTGGGGGTTTCTTCATTCGTTTCTTCACGTCGGTTCTTTATTTTTAAATCGACCGTTCTTTGGAAAAGCAGTTCTTGAAAGTCCCAAGTTTCTTTGTAGTCTTTCAGTCCTAAATCCTGTAAAAACACCTTTTTATTCATGTGCATAAAGTTAAGGCGTTTCTGATTTACTGAAATTACTTTATAATCAGTATTATTCCCTCCCCGATGGGAGGATTAGGGAGGGTACTTAATTCGGATTGTTCAAAATAACCAAGGCCGCGATAACTCCAGGCACCCATCCGCAAAAGGTAAGTAGCAATACAATTAAAAATGAACCGCAACCCTTTCCGATAACTGCCAATGGCGGAAAAAGTATAGCCAATAAAACACGTAAAAAACTCATAATAGTAGAATTTTTTGATTGATGACCCTACCCCTTAGGAGGACAGGTGTATCTATTTGACGTAATATCACCCCATTTGTTACGCGGTAGAACAGATTTCTTTCTGATAACTAAACCCATGCGGTATTAATTTCGTAAATAAGGGTATGAACGGAAGAAAATACACCTTTCACTTTGCGCTAAGTGCAGTACTTCTAATACTAGCGGTGGGCTGTAGTAAAAGAACGATTTCTTATCAAGACAATAATGAAAAAGAAATCGTTCCGGAAGTGTCTTCGAACAAAGACACCATAGATTTAGCTAATATTTGGTACTTGGCCTTAGGAGACAGTTATACGGTCGGTGCCAGTGTTGCGCCTACAGCAAATTTTCCATCGCAGTTGAGCGGGGCTCTTGAAAAAGAACTCGATGTAAATATTGAATTGCAGCTAATAGCCAACTCTGGATGGCGCACAGATAATTTATTAAATGCTTTGGACAATACGGCAACAAGCCCACCTTATGAATTGGTGACACTTCTGATTGGCGTAAATAACCAATATCAAGGAACCTCGTTTTTTACCTATGAACTTGAGTTTACCGAGCTGTTCAACCGTGCACTTGCCCTTGCTGGAGGTGATACTGCTCGTTTGATCGTCATTTCGATTCCCGATTGGGGGTATACGCCCTTTAGTGAAAGTTTTGATAGAACTCGCATATCGAACGAAATAAACGAGTACAATAGTTTTGCCGAGCGACAGGCCCATAAATTCAATGTAGCCTTTATAGATATTACTGATATTACCCGCCGAGGGCTTGAAGAAACCAACTTAGTCGCATCGGACAATTTACATCCCTCTGTCCTCGCCTATAAATTGTTCGTCGACCGTATGGTGCCAATCATAATTTCCCAATTGAAAAATTAGCGTATTTACCTATATTTGCAGGCTTAATTCATACGCAGATGCAACTTTCGGAACAAGAGATTATTAGAAGGGGGAAATTGACGAAACTACGGGAGATGGGTATTAACCCTTATCCTGCTGCTTTATTTCCGGTAGATGCCACTTCCAAAAGCAGTAGGGCAGAATATTCCGAAGGAAAAAAAGTAGTTATTTCAGGAAGGTTGATGTCTCGAAGAATTCAGGGAAAAGCCTCGTTTGCCGAATTGCAAGACAGCGAAGGGCGCATTCAAGTTTATTTCAATCGAGATGAAATCTGCCCTGGCGAAGACAAAACGCTCTATAACGACGTCTACAAAAGACTACTTGATATCGGTGATATAATCGGTATCGAAGGCGAGCTTTTTACCACCCAAGTTGGAGAAAAAACAGTGATGGTCAAGAACTTCACGCTGTTGAGCAAATCGCTCAGGCCTTTACCCCTGCCAAAAAAAGATGCAGAAGGTAATCTTTTCGACGAGTTCAATGACCCCGAACAACGTTATCGCCAGCGCTATGTCGATTTAGTGGTAAACCCTAAGGTAAAAGAAACTTTTATCAAGCGCACTAAGATTACAAATAGTATTCGCGAGTTCTATAACAATCGTGGCTATTTAGAAGTAGAAACTCCTATTTTACAACCTATTCCAGGAGGTGCGGCTGCTCGACCTTTTTTAACGCACCATAACGCGTTGAATATTCCTTTGTATTTGCGTATTGCCAACGAACTCTATTTAAAAAGACTGATTGTCGGTGGGTTCGATGGTGTCTATGAATTCTCAAAGGATTTTAGAAACGAAGGCATGGACCGCACGCACAACCCTGAGTTTACAGTTATGGAATTGTATGTGGCCTACAAAGATTACAACTGGATGATGGATACTACCGAAGCCTTACTCGAAAAAGTAGCCATCGATGCCAACGGAACTTCTAAAGTGACAGTAGGTGAAAACGAAATCGAATTCAAGGCACCTTATGCAAGATTGCCTATTCTTGAAGCTATTAAAATACACACAGGTGTTGATGTTGCAGGAATGGATGAAGTTGCACTACGCGAAACAGCTAAAAAACTGGGTCTTGAAGTTGACGACACCATGGGTGTAGGCAAACTCATCGATGAAATTTTTGGTGAGAAATGCGAGCACCATTACGTACAGCCCACCTTCATCATCGACTACCCCAAAGAGATGAGTCCGTTGACAAAAGAACATCGCGACAACCCAGCTCTCACCGAACGTTTTGAATTAATGGTCAACGGTAAGGAATTGGCCAATGCCTATTCAGAGCTAAACGACCCTATTGATCAAAGAGAACGTTTCGAAGACCAACTGAAGCTCTCTGAAAAAGGAGACGACGAGGCCATGTTTATTGATCACGATTTTCTACGTGCCTTAGAATATGGCATGCCGCCAACTTCGGGCATCGGTATTGGTATTGATCGTTTGGTGATGTTGCTCACAAACAATTCTTCGATCCAAGAAGTGTTGTTCTTCCCACAGATGAGACCCGAGAAGAAACAAGTAGAATTGAGTGAAGAGGCAAAAACGGTTTTTGAGGTTCTGAAAAAAGCAAAGAAAATTCCACTTAGCGAATTGAAGGAGCAATCCGGGCTTTCAAATAAAAAATGGGACAAGGCAATTAAAGAATTGACCAAAAATAATGTCGCCAAGGTCAATAAAAATGATGATGGCCTTTTTGTAGAGGTGGCATCGTAGGTCTCTTTCTTAAGGTGTCAAGATATTTAGATTAATAGCAATTGGGCTACAGGCTATTTAGTTGTGCAGTGTTGTATAGCTTTTTAATTCTAATACCTTCAAAATTCCTTATATTTATGGTTGATAGCTGTAGAAGCAAATCAATCATTGCATGAAAAAGAAAATATCTCATAAAACAGTTCAAATACTGTTTGCTGTTTTGGTCGCCGTACTAGTACAATCTTGTCAATCGTCTGACCCAGTCGATTTCAGCACCCAAATAAAACCCATTCTCAATAACAAGTGTATTACTTGCCATGGTGGAGTCAAGAAAAATGGTGGGTTTAGTATTCTCTTCGAAGAAGATGCCTTCGCAAAGACCGAATCGGGCAAGGCTGCTATTATTCCTGGAGATGCTGCCGGTAGTGAGATGATTAAAAGACTGCATGAAGAGGATCCAGAGCAACGAATGCCTTATGAAAAACCCAAACTTTCCGATGAAGAAATAGAGCTTCTAACCCGCTGGATAGACCAAGGGGCTCAATGGGGCGTGCATTGGGCCTATTCGCTTCCTGAAAAAGTGGAGGTGCCTTCTATTACCTCAGAGGCCAGTTTTGCACCTGAAAATTCTTCTGACTTCCTGAAAAATGATATTGATAATTTCATTTTGGCCAGATTGGAAAGCGAACAAATAGAACCAAATCCTCCGGCCGATAAAAATATAATCGCGCGAAGATTGGCTTTGGATATTACCGGATTACCCCCTAGTCAAGAACTTTTAAAGGTATTTGAGGCCGATGACCTTTCCTATGAAACCTTGGTCGATAGCCTTTTGGCACAAAAAACATATGGTGAAAAATGGGCCACTTGGTGGTTAGACTTGGCACGCTATGCCGATTCAAAAGGATACGAAAAAGACATGGGTCGGTCTATCTGGAAATATCGTGATTGGGTCATTGATGCGTTCAATAAAGACATGCCTTACGACCAATTTACCATTGAACAGTTAGCGGGCGATATGTTGCCACAACCTTCAGCCGATCAGTTGATAGCTACAGCTTTCCACAGAAATACAATGAACAATGATGAGGGCGGCACCGACGATGAAGAGTATCGAGTGGCGACGGTTATCGATCGAATCAATACAACTTTCGAGGTTTGGCAGAGCACCACGATCGGTTGTGTGCAATGTCATAGCCATCCGTACGACCCTTTTAAGCATGAAGATTATTACAAGCTGATGGCCTTCTTTAATAATTCACGTGACGAGGATACGCCCAGTGAGTCTCCCGTATTGAAATTCTATACTCCAGAACAGCAAAAAAAGGTGGACAAGGTAATCGACTGGGTGGCAAAACATGGGGATGAAAAAGCCGTCAAGACGTATAAAGATTTTTTGCAATTTACCGAGCCGGTATTTAAAGCACACTTTTTCAAAGAGTTCAAAAATAGTGTATATGACGACCACGCCTCTGTCGTATTTTGGGATGATGGCAATCTGATCGTTGAGAATGCCTATACCAATAATTCGGGTTACGTGTACCTTAATTACCGCTCGCATTATAACGGCACAAAGATGACCATTCGCGAGGGTAACGCACAGGGCCCAATCTTGGCGGAATTCACTATCAACAAAACCAAAGAAAATACCACATCACAATTTCCGCTCAAGAAAATAGGCAAGAAGACCAATCTCTATATTGAGACCCAAAACAATGCAATTGCCACGGAAGTCAATATTCTTAATCTCTATTGGGTCGGTTTCATTCCCGACATGCCAGGGAAGGATAGGCCCGGATGGTCAAATGTGAACTCCAGTTTTATGGAGGCCCTGAACGCAAACACCGAAACCGTACCCATTTTATCGGAAAACCCGGAATATATGAAACGTACCACACAACTTTTTGATCGAGGGAGTTGGTTGGTCAAAACCGATACTGTTGAACCTGGCACTCCAGAAAGTCTAAATGAATGGAGCCCAGATTGGCCCAAAGACCGTATGGGATTATCTAAATGGATCGTTGATAAAAAAAATCCATTAACGGCGCGTACAGTAGTCAACCGTGTATGGCATCAGATTTTCGGACAAGGCATCGTGTCGACGATTGAAGATATTGGCTCACAGTCGGAAGCACCTTCGCATCCGGCCCTTTTAGATTGGCTCGCGCTGAGATTCATGAACGAACACCGTTGGAGCATCAAAGCACTCGTAAAAGAAATAGTGATGTCTGGCACCTATCGACAAAGTTCGGAGAGCACTCCGGAAATGTACCAAATAGATCCCGACAACGAACTGTACGCACGTGGCCCCAGAATACGCTTAGGTGCTGAGCAGATTCGGGATCAGGCCTTGGCCGTTTCAGGTTTGTTAAGTGATAAAATGTACGGTCCAGGGGTTATGCCGCCTCAACCGGAAGGTGTATGGCAAACGGTTTACAACGGTGCCAGATGGGAAGAAAGTAAGGGCGAAGACCGCTATCGAAGAGGGGTCTATACCTATTTGAAACGCACTAGTCCGTATCCTTCCTTTTTGACCTTTGATGCCGGTAGTCGAGAGGTTTGTACTATTCGAAGAACTGTAACCAATACCCCATTGCAGGCTTTGGTAACCTTGAACGACCCCGTGTATTTAGAAGCCTCTTATCAATTGGCGAAGAACGCCCAAGTACCTAATGATATTGACAAGAGCATTTCCCAAAGTTATGAAAGGGCTACCTTCAAACAGATAACCCCAGCGGGATTGAATGCCTTAAAAGAGCTTTATCAAATTTCCTTGGCAGAGTTTACCGAAAATAAAGAGGCATCGGGATTGTTTCTACATTTTGAGAAAAAACCGACTGCTGAATTGAGTGCTTTGGCCGTGGTGGCCAACGCCATTATGAATTTGGATGAATTTTTAACAAAGGCCTGATGAAAGATATCATAGAGAAATTGATCCAAGAAAAACTGGCTCGTGAAGCGGAAGCCAAGACTCGCAGGCATTTTATAAAAAATTGTGCGCAAGGGATGGGCGGACTTGCGCTAAGTTCCATTTTTATGGGATGCGATCCGCTGTCTAAACCCAAGAAGAAAACCCAAATATCTTTTTCTGCAAGGGATTTGAATCCGTTAGCGACTTTAGCACCCCCGTTTGGACCAAAAGTCAAATCAGTCATCTATCTGCATATGGCCGGTGCACCTTCACAATTGGAAATGTTCGATTTCAAACCTGAACTCCACAAGTATGACGGTCAAGATTGTCCGCAATCCCTATTGGAAGGAAAAAAATTCGCCTTTATCAAAGGTACTCCCAAACTATTGGGGCCGCAGGCAGAATTTAAACAAGAAGGGGAATCAGGAAATTGGGTCTCGAATTTCTTGCCCCATTTTAAAAAGGTAATCGATGATGTAGCTTTCTTAAAGGCGGTCAACACCGATCAGTTCAATCACGGCCCCGCACAACTGTTCATGCATACAGGCAGCGCGCGATTGGGCCGACCCAGTATCGGGGCTTGGGCCACGTATGGTCTCGGGTCTGAAAACCAGAACCTTCCAGGTTTTGTAGTGCTTACTTCTGGCGGTAATTCGCCCGATGCCGGAAAAAGCGTCTGGGGAAGTGGATTTCTTCCATCCGTATACCAAGGAGTTCAATGCCGCTCAAAAGGGGATCCAGTTTTATACATCGAAGATCCCGATGGCGTAACACGTGACCTGAAAAAGAGCACCATTGATGCTATAAATAAAATCAACAAAGAAGAATACGCCAAATATGCCGATCCTGAAATCTTGGCGCGTATCAACCAATATGAAATGGCCTATCGCATGCAGATTGCTGTACCTGAGGTCATGAATATCAACAGTGAGCCCGAAAACATCAAACAAATGTACGGGGTAGAACCCGGCAAGGAATCGTTTGCCAATAATTGCCTGCTTGCAAGAAAATTGGTCGAAGACGGTGTGCGATTCGTACAGCTTTTTGATTGGGGATGGGACACCCACGGTAACATACGCGAGGGCTCCGTAGACCTTGGGCTTAGGAATAAATGCCGTGAAATCGATAGGCCCATAACGGCATTGATTTTAGATTTGAAACAACGTGGCCTTTTAGATGACACCTTGATCGTTTGGGGTGGTGAATTTGGCAGAACACCCATGCAAGAAAACCGAGGCAACAAAAAAATGGAGTTCAAAGGGAGAGACCATCACGGTGATGCGTTTACGATGTGGATGGCCGGAGGAGGCATTAAAAAAGGAGCTTCGCACGGAAAGACCGATGATATTGGATTCTCAGGAATAGAGGGTCGCGTATCGGTTCACGATGTGCATGCCACAATTTTACATTTGCTTGGTTTCGATCACGAAGAGTTTACCTACGAATTTCAAGGAAGAAACTTTAGGTTGACCGACGTGGAAGGCGAAATAATCAAAGAGATTTTGGCGTAAAAAATTCAGGTCTTTCTAGCGATACTTTATTTTGTCTAGATTTGATTTCGGGGTTGGGAAATTCTTTAAAATAACGAAAAGCAAGAGCTCCTCCCTTTGAGAAAGAGTGGAGCTTAAAAAAGAAAAAATCAAAAATGAAAAAACCTTTATTAATAGCCTTACTACTAACCAGCATTACCGCTTTTTCATCCTTTTCCCAACAAAAAAAACAATTACAATTCTTCCAGACCGACTGGGGCCGACAGATTTCTTGGGACACCTTTTGCGAAAAAACAAAAGCTTCCGGTTACGATGGACTCGAAACTTGGTTTCCTGCAGACGAAAAAAGTGAAGCGGAATTAAAAGCAGCTTTGGCAAAATATGATTTAAAGGTTGGCTTTTTGAACGGCACCAACAAATCACTTCCTTTTGAAGAGAGCTTGAAAACCTACACTGAACATTTCAAGACGTTGATTGCATGGAATCCAGCCTACATTAATTGTCATACCGGAAACGACTTTTTCACCTTTGAACAAAACAAGACCTTTATTGATGCAGCCAATAAAATCGCAAAAGAAAACAACATTCCCATTTATCATGAAACACACCGGGGTCGGTTTAGTTATAACCTTCCCGACACTAAAAAGTACATTCAAGCGATTCCCGAATTGAAAATGACCTTGGACATCAGTCATTGGATGGTCGTTCATGAATCGTTGCTTCAAAACCAAGATACTGAATTAGAAGAAGTCCTTAATCGCTCCCATCACATTCATGCAAGGGTAGGTCACGCTGAGAGCCCACAAGTAAATGATCCAGAAGCTCCCGAATGGAAAAAGGCTGTTGACCGCCATATGGATATTTGGGAAAAGGTCATCCGTCAGAAATGGGAATCACAGGATGTTTATACCATAACTACCGAATTTGGCCCTGCAGATTATATGCCAACCTTGCCCTATACCCGGGTACCTGTGGCCGACCAATGGAAAGCCAATACGTATATGATGAAGGCCTTAAAAAAAAGAATGAGTGAAGACTGAGTATAAAAAATTATGAGAAAAGAAGTACGAAATACAAGGTACGAAGTAAGCCGTGGAATAGGAAGTGTGATTTATTAGAATTTGAAATTTGTGCTTGAACTTGAAAATCGTTAATTGAAAATTTCCCATGCCAAAAACCAGCAACCAATAACGGTCAACTATTTATGGACGTTCTAAAACAATTACTTGGGAGACTTCATCCCCTCATAGTTCATCTTCCAATAGGATTCATAATTCTTGGACTACTACTGCAATGGTACGACCGAAAGCGAAAGGAATATGGCAAGGTCATTCCGTTGGTCTATTTCTGGGCCGGCCTCAGCGCAACCTTAGCCTGTATCACTGGCTATCTGCAATATTTGGGCGAAGGATATGCTTTTGATTCCGTAAAATGGCATTTGTGGTCTGGTATCGCTACGGCATTGTTTTCTTTTTTGATGTATGCCAAATTAAAGGGATTAAAAGTTGTTGATTTCTTGGCCAAGACGCCCATCGTAGCTCTTTCGATTCTCTTTTTTGTTTTGATTTCATTTACTGGCCATCAAGGCGGTAACATTACCCATGGCGAAGATTATTTGGTAGAGCCTCTTCCAAATTCAGTAAAATCGGCTTTGGGTTTTGAGACTTTTGAAGAAAAGGTAATTGCCCTCAACGATGAAAATTGGGAGGAAACCCTACTCTATGAAGATGTCGTAAAACCGATTCTGAACAATAAATGTGTCAGCTGTCATAATCCGAAGAAAACGAAAGGTGAATTACTCTTACATGAGGAGGCGGGAATTTTAAGTGGCGGAGAAAATGGCGAAGTCGTTGTAACCGAAAATGCCTCAAAAAGCGAATTATTTATGCGAATGAACCTTCCCATGGAAGACGATGACCATATGCCGCCCGAAGGGAAGACTCAACCTTCAAAAGAAGAAATAAAATTAGTCGGCGCATGGATCGATGCGGGCCATCCTTTCGAAGGCACCATTAAGGAAATCGGTTTAGAAAAAGATTTGTTCCTTTCCTTTTTTCCTAAAAAATTCGATAACGATTACCCCGATATAGGAATTGCAGAAGCTTCGCAAGATAGCATTACTTCCATCGAAAAAAGCGGGGTACATGTCGACCTGATTAGCAAGGCCTCTAATTTTTTAAGTATTTCGTGCATCAACAAACCCGCATTTACCGACGCCGATTTCAAGACCTTACTTCCCGTCAAAACTCAAATTGCCATACTTGATCTGGGCGGCACAAAAGTAACCAATGCAATTTTCGAAAAACTGTCGACTCTGCCAAACTTGACTATTTTAAAATTGGATAATACTTCGGTTACCGGTAAAAATATTGATGCCTTATCTTCCCTTGAACATTTAAAATCAATTAATCTCACGGCTTCACAATTTGAAGAAGAAAATTTAAAGACGTTGGCCGACTTCAACACCTTGAAAAAAGTCTACCTGTACAAAACCAAAGTGAATTCGGAGGGAGTCAAGACCCTAAAAGATGGTCAGATCAACATCGATTATGGCAACTACGAGTTGCCTCCTATTCCATCAGATTCAATAGTTTATTGACAATATCATTATATTGCTCTACATATTTAACCGCAAAGGTTTTTCGCAAAGTTCGCAAGGGTTTTCTCAAAACTATATTTTCTTTGCGTCCGTTGCGCCTTCTTTACGTTCCTTGCGGTTAACCGCTTTTAATTTCCGAAACCAAAAGAAAAAACATAGCTTAGGGCCACCAATACGCATATATGGAATTCACTAAAAAAGCGGGACTTTTTTTAGGTCCAATCCTATTTTTTATCATTCTCAATTTACCTTTTGAAATCGTTTCCGAAAAAGGTGATGCCGTAATCGCAACAGCCGTTTTTATGGTTGTCTGGTGGATTACAGAGGCGGTCTCGATTTCCGTTACCGCATTGCTTCCCCTATTGCTTTTTCCTATTCTGAAAATTATGGACATCGGCGATGTTGGGGCGAACTATGGGAGTCCGATAATCTTTTTATTCTTCGGGGGTTTCGTACTCGCATTGGCCTTGGAAAAGGTGAACCTGCACAAACGCATCGCCTTGAATATCATTAAAATAACCGGCACCACCCCCAATAAGGTCGTTTTGGGTTTTATGATCGCAACGGCAGCATTGAGCATGTGGATCAGTAATACCGCCACAGCCGTGGTAATGCTACCAATAGCCATGTCAGTAATCGGTCTGTTAGTCAACGATGCCGATGGGTTCACGAAAGGCGATAAAAATTTCGCCCTAAGCGTGATGCTGGGTATTGCCTTCGCTGCAAACGCTGGCGGAGTCGCAACAGTTATCGGTACGCCCCCCAACTCGATAATGATCGGCCTTTTGGAAAACGAATACAATATCGAAATCTCATTTTTAAAGTGGATGGTTATCGGGGTACCCTTTTCGGCCTTAATGATCTGGATCAGTTATTTGGTGCTCGTCAAATGGATGTACCCGAACAAACATTTAAAATTTACCGCATCCAAAGATGTTATAAACGACGAACTTAAAAAACTCGGGCCCATGAGCGGAAAAGAAAAAATGGTGCTCACCATTTTCGGGGTCACCGTTTTTCTATGGATATTCAGAACGGTTATCAATGGGATACTTCCCGGGCTCAAACTAAACGATACCGTTATAAGTATTATGGCGGCTATTGCCATGTTCTCCATACCCTATAATCTTAAAAAAGGAGACTTCATTATCGATTGGAAAGACACCCAAAAGCTTGCCTGGGGTATTTTGATATTATTTGGCGGCGGACTGGCCCTAGCCAAGGGCATGTCGGTGAGTGGTATTGTAGATATGGTATCCGGGGCCATTGCCCAAGCCGAAATTAGTGTACTGTTCACTGCTATACTTTTAATCACGCTCATTCTTTTTATGACAGAACTGATGAGTAATGTGGCCCTGATTGCCGTACTCGCACCTGTAGTAGCGGGTATAGCTATCGGTCTTGAAATTCCCATTCTTTATTTACTGATTCCAGTAACCATTGCAAGTAGTTGCGCATTTATGTTGCCCATGGCGACTCCGCCCAATGCCATTGTATTTGCCAGTGGCTATATCAAAGTAAGTGAAATGGCCCGGGTCGGCGTCATTCTGAATGTAATCGCGGTAATTGTATTGGTGCTGATGTTCCAGTTTGTAATTCCGCTACTTTTTTGACAAACATATCGTCCTGGGCGCAGTCGAAGGCATACATGCCCTAAGCTTTTGGACCATGCCCTTACTAGTATAAAAAAGCAAAACCCCTGTTTACAACAGGGGTCTCGACTAGCTTATTCAAATATAGGGAACTCGTTAATTATTACGGATATAAGGATCAAAGCCTTCCGGTAGGTATTTTTTCGCATCAAAATCCAATACGATTTCATCTTTTTCGTCGATGTAGTTGAACCCTTCTACATCTGTCGGGTACGCATAGGCATTGAACCCCTTTGGAAGATGCTTCTTTAAATTAAGATTAATGGTCGTATCATCTTCAAGAAAGGCAATAGATTCTAAATTGACATATGCTACATACGGATCAAAATCCTCAGGCAAATAATCTGCAGTGTTAAAGCCAAGTTCAAAATCGACATGATTTTCTATATAAGTAACTGAACTGATAATCAATTCATCCTTTTCCGTTTTGGGGTCGGCCGCGAAAACTCCGTTCGCAAAAATTAGACCCAACAACATAGATACTTTAAAAGTCTGTTTGTTCATAACGTTTGTAGGTTAGCAAACTCACTATCGTTTTTTCTTTTTTTAGTTAGCGTGAGCTCATTGTATGAGTCTATATAACGCTGTATTATCTGATTATTGTTTTTATTTTTTATGGGAAGTTTCTTAATAATCGCCAAAACGTCAAATTCGTAATTTATGGGTTGAAAAATTAGCAAATTACCATTTTGCCATTTACCCGGTTAACGGCTCCGCAATTAAAACTCTGAATTTTTACACTCTGAAAATTGGAATAATTTTTACTTATTTTA
>CAZRIE010000090.1:0-17447 GCA_964600075.1 uncultured Flavobacteriaceae bacterium | reverse complement strand
AATCAATTACGTTTATTTTGATACCTCGATGGCTCTGCCTCGGGGTAGTTCATTAGCTGCAAACTTTTTCAAACAGAAAATATTAAGCTATAACATCCATGAATAACAGAAGAAACTTCCTTAAAAAAACTTCTATTGGCGCTGCAGCCTTGCCCGCAATACCTTCTTTTGGATTCAATATTTTCAAGAAATCTGCACCAGAAGATGAGATTATCGGTCATGGAGATTTCAAATACAAACTGATAAAGGATTGGGCGAAAATGACCGTTGGGCATAATCCTATTTTGAATTGCCACGAAATGCAAATGGATCGTAAGGGACGTCTTTTCATGTTGGGCGACCACACCGACAATAACATTTTGGTGTTCGATAAATCAGGAAAATCACTAGATTATTGGGGAACACGATATCCCGGCGGCCATGGGTTGACTCTTCATGATGAGGGTAGAGAGGATATGCTGTACATAGAAGACTGCGGGTAGTTTCAAGACCGTTGAATTGCCGGGTGCGTTTGTTTGTCGTCCTGTTTTAGATGATGAGAACCTTTATGCCGGTGTTTGCTGGTCACGTACGCGAGAAGGAAAGGATTATGTTCGCGATACGGGTTTTGTGACTATCATGGATGGTGAAAACAAGGTAGTCTCCAATCCTGGGGGCGAAGCTCCTGAATATAAAGACGGAAAACTGCAGCAGCTATTTCAGGCCGAAAAACCGACCTTTAACCATGGGCATGATGTTTTTGTTGATGACGATAAAAACCTATATGTCTGCCAATGGAACGCACACCATACCCCGCCAGTAAAATTAGAACGGGTCTAGTATTTTAAGGTAAGTGACTTATAGGCCAATCGTTCCCAAAAGCTGCTTGGATTAATGTTGGCTTAGGAAAAAAATCATATGTTATAGCATAAAGTTCGTTTTTAAGCCAAATTTGTAATATCGTTCCGTATTTTTCAAACTGAAAACGACGTACTATGACCTATTTTAGAAAATTTGCAATCTTACTTCTATTACCCATCGTGTTTTCCTGTGGAAAGCAGGTCGAGACTGCAACTGAAAAGCCCAATATTATCTACATTATGGCCGACGACCATACGACGCAGGGCTTTGGTATTTACGGAAGCCGTCTGGCAAGTTTGAATCCGACCCCGACCTTAGATAAAATTGCCAACGAGGGAATGATTTTCGACAACTGTTTTGTCAGCAATTCAATATGTACACCAAGTAGAGCTGCGATTATCACTGGTCAGAATGCACAATTGAACGGGGTTTTAGATTTAGATGGCCGTATCGAACCTGCAAGACAGTTTCTCCCTATAGAAATAAAGAAATTAGGGTATCAGACAGCAATCGTTGGTAAGTGGCACTTGAAAGAAGAACCGGCAGCTTTTGATTATTATCAAGTTTTACCTGGGCAAGGCCACTATTTCGACCCCGATTTTAGAGTGAGGGGTGATCAACCTTGGCCCGAAAACACGGTACAAACCAAAGGACATTCTTCTGATATGATTACCGATATTTCGCTGGATTGGCTCAAGACCAAAAGAGATCCTGAAAAACCATTCTTTTTGGTTCACCAATTCAAGGCTCCACATGATGATTTTGAAAATGCCCCGCGATATGAAGAATATTTGAAGGATACATTTATCCCGGAACCCGAAAGTCTATACAAAAGAGGAAACAATGGTTCTGAAGCTACGAGAGGCAAGAACGACTCTTTAACACGAATTATTGGTTCGTCGGTATCAAACCGCAATCTGATTCGAAATCAGGCTATGAACATATACGTAGATAGTAGCATACATACTGCCTATCGAGAAGCTCGGGAAATTCGACCTGAGGAATACGTAAAATGGGAAATGGATGATGAAGAGAAAAAATACACAAGCCAAGTGTATCAAGATTATCTAAAAAAATACCTACGTTGTGTAAAGGGCGTCGATGATAATGTTAAGCGACTTATGGATTATCTCGAGACAGAAGGACTTCTTGAAAACACAATTATCGTTTACACGGGTGATCAAGGGTTTATGCTTGGCGAGCATGATTTTATTGATAAAAGGTGGATGTATGATGAATCGATGCGTATGCCATTTTTTGTGCGGTATCCAAAAAAAATAAAGTCAGGTAGTCGTACGGATGCAATTATTAACAACACTGATTTTGCCCCTACTTTAATTGAAATGGCTGGAGGAAGTACTCCCGACTATATGCAAGGAAAAAGTTTTAAAACAATCTTAGAAACAGGGGAGGAGCCAGACGATTGGCAACAAGCTACCTATTATCGTTATTGGATGCATTTGGCGCACAAACATCAAAACCCTGCGCACTTTGGTATTCGAACCAAAGACTTTAAACTGATATTTTTCTATGGGAAGTATTATGTGGATACCAATAATCCCGATGCGCAATGGGATAAAAAGAATTGGGGCAATGACTTTGCTAATCACACACCAGCTGCCTGGGAATTCTATGACTTAAAGAAAGACCCTAAAGAAATGAACAATGCCTATACGGATCCGGCATATAAAGAAACTATAACAGACTTAAAAGAGCAATTGAAAAAACTAAGAGAAGATTTGAACGAGACCGATAAAAATTACCCGCACATTCAAAAGGTTATCGATACTCATTGGGATAATTGATGCTCAGATGGCAGTTCGAGTGCAGTCAAAGACCCTTTTCTATAGAGTTTTGACTACGCGCAACATGATTATAAATTGATTGTGAAGCTCTTTTCTGTATTGCCTTGAAAACTCTATCAGCAGGATTTTCTAAAGCAATTGGAATAGATAATTTACAAATATTTCTCCTCTTTTTAAATAAACTGTCATGGGGGTTATAATTGAAACAATTTCTCTAATTCAACCCATTTTTCACCATCCTTCGCCCAAGGAAGACCTTGTTGATAGTTCCACATCAACTGCTCCCATTCCTGTACTTTGGGGTTGTTGGCATCTATTTCGGCTTTCTTTTTAGGATTAAAAGTCTCATCTACTTCCATAATCATAAACATACGATTTCCTGTGAGGTAAATCTGCATATCTACAATACCGGCATCTTTGATGCTTTTCGTGATTTCAGGCCATGTGTTGCCAGCTGCATGATGGTTTTTATATTCGGCAATAAGTTTTGGGTCGTCTTTTAAATCACAAGAGAAGCAATACCTTTTTGTTCTTGTCATGGCTTAATTATTAATGGTTTTGTGATACACCCTATACACCGTTCTTCCATACATGGCCACTACAAATAGGCATAAAAATGAAAGAATGAAGGAGAAACGTATTTCCGAGGCACCTAAGAATGTGACATCCTCATAACCTACACCACCAAAATCTAACATATACCCCTGTAAATAGGGTAGGAGTGCCCCACCGACAATGGCCATTACGAGAAAGGCGGCGCCGAATTTCGCATCTTCTCCTTGGCCTTCTAGGGCTATACCGTAGATGGTCGGAAACATTATCGACATAAACAACGATGTTGCTATTAGTGAATATATGCCTAGCATTCCTGGTAGAAAAATAGCACCAACTAGAGTAAGCATGCCCCCGAAACCGAAAAGCATCAATAATTTCCCAGAATCTATTTTGGTCATCAGTGCTGTACCAATAGTTCTTCCGACTAAGAAAACAATATATCCTGCAAGTCCGTACCAAACAGCAGATTTGGCATCAATACCCAAAGTTTCCGCATATTGGTATACATACGTCCAACACATAATCTGTGCACCTACATAGAATGCTTGGGCGACTACTCCAAAAACAAATTTGGGTTGCCGCCATAATCTTTTGACAGAGTCTGAGAAGTTGACCTTTGTCTCTTGGTCTTTATTTTGAGGCATTTTCATTACGGCAATAAGCAAAAGGAATACTAAAACTACCAACCCTAAGATGACATAGGGATTTCGAATGATTTCCAAGTCCGAGGTGCGTATAACACTTTTTGCCGATTCGGATAAGGTATCGTAAATCGGAGTTCCATCGGCGGTCGTGTCATCTGATTGCAATGCCCCCAGAACAAAGTTTTGCGCAATCAGCAAACCTAAAATCGAACCCATAGGATTGAACATTTGCGCAAAATTCAAGCGTTGTGTAGCCGTTTCTTCCGCACCCATTGACAATATATACGGATTTGAGGTCGTTTCTAAAAACGCTAGTCCGAAAGTTAGTATGTAAAGGGCAGCCAAGAAGAAACCGTAACTTTCGTTTGCAGCTGCCGGCCAGAATAGTAGAGCACCGGCCGCATATAGCGCTAAACCTAACAGAACCCCCTTTTTATAAGAATATTTATTTACGAATAGAGCAGCGGGAATTGCCATTGTAAAATAACCTCCATAAAATGCCAGTTGTACCAAGGAAGCTTGGGTATTGGTCAGTTCCAAAACTTTTTGAAACCCTCGTACCATTGGGTTGGTCATATCATTGGCTAGTCCCCAAAGAGCAAATAATGAAGTTATCAAGATAAATGGAACAATAACCGCTTTTGATACTACCGGTATTTTTTTATTTTCTGCCATAATTAATTATTTGGGTTGGTTTTTATTCTTCGGTTAAAAGTGATCGATCTAAATGTACGTAACCACCATCGACAAAAATAAACTGGCCTGTGGTATGCGATGATCTTTCTGAAATTGTAAATAAGCACACGTTCGCTATTTCATCGGTGGTGGTCATTCGATTTTCTAATGGAATTTTCTTGACAATGGATTTCAATTTTTCATCACCGTTTGGGAGGGTCTTGATCCAGGATTCATACATGGGGGTCCAGCTCTCGGCAATAATTATGGCGTTCGAGCGGATACCGAAGGGAACAAGGTCGACCGCCCATTCGCGGGTAAGGCCCAAAACCCCTCCCTTAGAAGCTGCATAGCCCGAAGTTCTTCCTTGACCGGTTAGGGCTACCTTTGAGCCTATATTGAGTATGTTTCCTTTAGATTTTTTCAATAAAGGCAGTGCATATTTAACCACCAAAAAATAGCTAACCAAGTTGAGCTTGAGAGAGTTCATGAATTCTTCATAAGTGGCATCAAGTCCAGCACCGTCGTTCAGCCCTACATTGTTGAGCACAACATCGATGCGGCCGTATTTTTTGGAGATGGTATCCAAAGCATTTTTAATCTGTTCAGGTTGGGTAACATCGGTTTTACAGAAAAGAGCGTCGATTCCTTTTTTCTGAATTTCTTTCACATAGCCAATTCCCCTGTCGTTTCTATCAATAACTGCAGGAATTGCGCCTTCGCCAACCAACCGCTGCAATATGCAGTGACCAATACTGCCTTCTTTTCCGGCGGCACCGGTAATTACTACCACTTTTCCTTTTAAATTTAAATCCATTTTTTTGTGTTTATTGTTCTGCTTTCAACCTGAACCAAGTCGCGGACTTCATTCCTTTCGAAGCCCTTTGACTGTTCTCATACTGACATTCAATTTACAAATTATAAAAAGCTATCGCATTTTTACCCATAATCATTGCCTGATCTTGATTACTCAATGTCGCGATAAAATCTGTAACAATTTTTTTAACTTGACTATAATTTCCCGCTACCAAACATACCGGCCAATCGGAACCAAACATAAGGCGTTCGATGCCGAAAGCTTCCATAACCAAATGCATATAAGGGTGTAGTTGTTCGGCCGTCCACGTATTGTAATCGGCCTCTGTAATTATTCCGGACAACTTGCAATACACATTTTCTTGTTTTCCGATTTCTGTCATCATTGTGGCCCAACCTTCGTAAAAACCATCTTTTATATACGGTTTTGCTATATGGTCTATTACAAACTTTTGATGGGGGAATCGCTTTACAAACTCCAAGACAGCCCCAAGTTGATGTGGAAATACCAGAATATCATAGGTGTAATCATATTTTTCTAAGTATGCAATGCCGTTCAGGAAATCATCACGCAGTAGAAAGTTATGGTCCGCTTCGTCTTGTACCACATGTCGCCAACCTTTGAGTTTTTGTTCGGAGTGATAACGTTCCAAAACTGAATCAATATTCTTCGCTCTTAAATCTAACCATCCTACAACTCCTTTAATAAAGTCATTGTCTTGGGCTAGCTTTAATAAAAAATCAGTTTCTACCAAAGTTTGGTCCGCCTGTACGGCGACACAGCCATCGATGCCATTCTCATCATAGACCTTCTTTAAATCAGTCGGTAGAAAATCGCGACGGATGACGGTCATGTTATCATCTATCCAAAAATGTTTTTCAGATTCGTAATGCCAAAAGTGTTGATGACTATCTATTACCATAGTTGTTCTTTTAAAGTGCTAGTGTTAAGTCAAGCTAAAATCGACGCATAATCTGATGCATCTTTTGCACCATACCTTCGATAAAAAATAATTCCGTAGCGGCCTATGCAATGATTTTTTGCTTAGGCTTGACACAAAATATACGATCTTCTTATACGTCATTTCAGCTTTGACTTGACACTATTGTTTTTTATAATTTTCTCAATGTTTTAATGACTCCAATTTCTTGTATTTGAAAAATATTCTCGGCAATGGCATCGGCTAAACCATTGATTTTCATAAGATTTTCTTCCCAAATGGAGGTATTGCCTAAAACAGTTTTTACAAAGGTGTTTATGTCTATCTCTTTGTTATCAACTTTTTTCCATTGTGAGGTAAAGAAATCAAGCACGTTTTGGTCATCCTTCAACGCGATTTGTTCGCCATTAAATGTGCCTTTATAAAACAGTAGTAGCGTTGATAACCCGAACACAATTCGCTTTGGAAGTTTACCTTCATTATTTTGATAATCTTTTAGGGTCGGCAGTAAACGTGCAACAAATTTAGAGGTGCTGTTCAGCGAAATGCTTATCAATTGATGCTTCAATAGCGGATTTCGGAAACGATCCAGAACATCAGCAGTGAATTTCTTTTTTACGTTATCCGGGAAATCTAATGTTTTTGCCGCTTCTTCCAACAAGAGTGATTCCACAAAACTACTCACTTCGTTATTGTCCATTGCCCCTTTTACAAAACGGATACCCGCCAAATAGCCAACAGGAACCATTGAAGTATGGGCCCCGTTAAGTATGCGAACTTTCATTTCACGATAGGGCGCAAGATCTTCTACAAATTCGACATTCAAGTCGGTCTGTAAAAAAGGAAGTTCTTTTTGAACAATATCATTAGCCTGAATTATCCAGCTGTGATAATATTCTCCGGCAACTAGAAGCTTATCATCATAGCCCAACCCTTTTTTGATTTCTTCGGCTCGGTCTTTTGGGTATCCTGATACGATGCGGTCTACCAGAGTGCTACAGAAGTAATTTGAATGGCGGATCCAGTCTTTAAATGCGTTGCTCAATTGCCAATGGTCTGCATATTGTAAAACTGCTTTTTTCAAGGCATCTCCATTGTCTTCAATCAATTCGCAAGGCAGAAGTATACAGCCTTTGGTAGAATCACCATTGAAGTGCTTAAAACGATGGTTTAACCAAAGTGTCAGTTTTGCAGGAAATTCTTTAGGTGGATTATCTTCAAGGCTGTCATCGGCATTGAATTTGATTCCAGCTTCCGTTGTATTGGAAACGATAAAGCGCACATCGGGATTCTTCGCCAACTCTAAATAAGTTGCACATTCCGTATAGGGGTTGATAATTTCTTGCACCGCAGTGACCAAGGTCTTTTCGGCAACTAACTGTCCGTTTTTTATACCATCTAGAACCACTGTAAAAAGTCCATTTTGGGCTTTCAATTCAGCATAATCTCCACCACTGGTCGGTTTTACGATGGCAATACCACCGTTGAAATCGGTTTCTTTGTTAAGTAACTCGACCATCCAATCGACAAAAGCACGAAGGAAGTTACCGCCCCCAAATTGCATGATCTTTATCGGTAAGGTTTTGGGGATGTTAGTTATTGTTCTGTTCAGTTTTTGCATTTTACAAAATGGAATGGTATTTCATAATTATGATTAGGTATTTATTTTAATTGCTCGGGATTATACCCTTAAAGTCCCCTCAAGGGGACAATTCTAGTATTCAACAGAACGTTTTTAGGACATCATAAACTATAACTATCTAAACCTAAAAATTAATTTAAAGTGATATCCCCCGCTTCCATGGAATAAAATCTTCCTGTCCTAAGCGAACTGCAGCAGGGGTTGCCTCACCGCTAGCGACTTTTATAATAAATTCCAGTAACTGTTCGCCTTTTGTTTCTATGGTATCTTCCCCCGTAATAATGCTACCAGTGTTAAAATCGATAATATCTCTCATACGCTGGCTCAGGGCATTGTTGCTTGATAATTTAATGACCGGTGCAATGGGGTTCCCGGTCGGTGTTCCTAGACCGGTCGTAAAGCAGATGACATTGCAGCCTGATCCGGCTAAACCAGTAGTGCTTTCAACATCGTTGCCGGGTGTACATAATAAATTCAATCCTTTTTTAGCAATAGGTTCGGTATAATCCAGCACACCAGTTACGGGGCTTGTACCTCCTTTTTTTGCGGCGCCTGCAGATTTCATGGCATCGGTGATCAACCCATCTTTTATATTTCCCGGGGAGGGATTATTTTCAAACCCCGAACCGTCGGAAACAGCTTTTGCAGAATATGCACGCATCAATTGCGCAAATTTTTTGGCGTTTGCCTCGGTATCGCAGCGATTAATGAGTTCTTGTTCCACCCCGTTGAGTTCTGGAAATTCGGATAAGACCGTAGTAGCCCCCAATGCGACCAATAAGTCAGAGGCATAACCTAAAGCCGGATTCGCAGAAATACCTGAAAACCCGTCAGAGCCGCCACATTCGAGACCAAGTACCAAATTGCTCAATGGTGCTGGTTCTCTTTTTGTTTTATTGGCTACTATTAAGCCCAAAAACGTCTTTTTTACGGCTTCCTCTATAAAATGACGTTCACTTTTACTTGCCTGTTGCTCGAGAACATACAAAGGTTTTGAGAAGTTCGGGTCTCGTTTTTTAATTGCCGCATCCAATAATTTGAACTGTGCATTCTGACATCCTAAACTTAGAATAGTCGCTCCAGCTACGTTCGAGTTGGTGATGTAGCCGGCCAATAAATTGCACAGTGTTTCCGAATCTTGCCGAATGCCGCCACAGCCACCGTCGTGGTTGAGGAACTTTATTCCATCTACGTTGGTAAAAGTTCGGTTCTGTTTGATTTCCTCCGGCGTACGGATGATTTCGGAAGATAATAGCTCATCGGTCGATGCCCCATTTTTGTATTGGTTCACAAGAACTTCCGTATCCACCACGAAATCGGTAGTAGTGTGATAGCCCAACGATTCTAAAAGGGCCGATTTGAGAACATCTACATTACGGTTTTCACAGAAAACCAATGGTATAACAAGCCAATGATTAGCCGTGCCCACGCTACCGTTAGCTCTATGGTAGCCATTAAAAGTGCCGTTTTTCCATTTTGTAACTTCCGGAGCCTTCCATGAGAGTTTTTCTTTGCCCACTTTGTATTCAGAAGAAGCATGTACTACATTTTCGGTCGTGATGGGCTCACCTTGTTTGATCGGCTTCGTAGCCTTTCCGACCAACGCTCCGTACATAAGGATTTCACCCTTCGGCGAGATATCGGTAATGGTAAATTTGTGCTTGGCCTTTACACCTGCGATTAGATTAAAACTTTTTCCGTTATGTACAATGTTGATTCCTTTGGGCAAATCCGTTAGGGCAGCCAAAACATTGTCGTTCGGATGTATTTGCAAAAATTGTTTTGACATAGTGTTCTATTAAGATATAACACGTGAGATTGAGAAATTAGATTTTATAAAATTCATGCATCAAGCATCCTAGATTGCATATCTAGCAGCCGCTTTCTAGTTTCAAAAATCGACAGTTGCTTTGATTACCCCGTTTGCCGGATCAAGCCAGGCATCGAAATTGGAAATCATATCGGTAAAGGCAACATTATGCGTTATAAAGGAATCGATTGGGAATTTTCCTTGCTTCAAAATTGAAATTACGTGCTCAAAATCTTCTAGGGTAGCATTTCTGCTACATATGATGGTAGTTTCCTTAGCATGTATTTTTGGGTGTGTGAAAACCAGTTCTCCTTTTGACAAGCCTACTAAAATATATCGCCCGCCATGTGACATATAATCCGGCCCTGATTCCAAAGCACCTTTATGTCCTGTGGCGTCAAAAACGGCCGTTGCCAGATCACCACCGGTTATTTCAGAAACTTTTTCTACGGCGTCTTGTCCTCCTAAGACCACATAATCGACCCCAATATCATTTTTTGCATAATCTAATCGCTGTTGGTTCATATCGATTGCAATTACCTTTGCGCCGGCAATCTGTGCTAGCTTCATAATTCCGATTCCGATAGGGCCACAACCTACTACCACTATGGTTTCACCTGGCTTCAGGTTCGCTCGTCGAATAGCATGTGCACCTATAGCCAGCGGTTCGACAATAGCCATTTGATCGTCGTTTAATTGTTGTGCGGGGATTAGCAAATCGACGGGAACGGAAATGCGTTCTTGCATGCCACCATCTGTATGTACACCAAGAACTTTTAGATTGGTACAACAGTTCGTTTTGCCATTTCTGCATGCTATGCACTCTTTACAACTTACATAGGGCATGACTACCACATTATCGCCGGGTTTTATTCCTTGGGGATTGTCTTCGACTTCTACAACTTCGGTCGCCAATTCGTGCCCAAGGATTCTTGGATACGTAAAAAAGGCCTGATTACCGGCGTAGGCATGCAAATCTGTGCCGCAGATACCAACCTTTTTAACCCTTAAGATTGCTTCACCTATATTTCTTACCGGTTCAGCCTTTTCTTTGAGAAAGAACTCACCGGGTTTTTCACATACAATATATTTCATTTGCTAATCTAAAATTTAAATTTAAAAGGAGCGCGCCCACTGGCGCGCTCCTAAATTAAAAAAAACTAACTTAACGTAACTATTTTTATGCCTCTATAACGCAATCTCAAGTGCATGTGCAAAATCTCCTACTTTCTTTCCCATTTCGGTAATCAAAAGACCATCTTCAGTTACTTCGTAACCTACTTCGGCATCACTTCCCAAAAGACGTACTCCTTTAATCTCCAAACTTTTACCATATTCACTTGTTTTTCCTAACGATTTGATATTTATTTTTCCATTTGAAGGCCAATCGAGCATAATGGCATATAACTTGTCCCCCTTATACGTAAAACGAATGTCTTGAGCCGTAAACAGACCCTTTACATGGTGTTCGGACATATAACCACCCTTTTGCTCGGTAGGTCCCTCGCCAAAAGTTTTCCAATAATCTGTGCCATAAATGGCCTCACCATTCATCTCGAGCCAACTTCCAATTTTCAATAAAGTTTCCTTTTGGTCTTCTGAAATTGTTCCATCAGGTTTTGGTCCGACGTTCAATAAAAGGTTACCGTTCTTTGAAACGATATCTACTAAGTCGTCCACAAGCGAGTTGGGCGTTTTTGCTTCTTCAGTGGTTACATAGCCCCAGGAGTTCTTTCCTATTGAGGTGTCAGTTTGCCAAGGTAATTTTCTGATGCCAGGCAGCTTTCCACGCTCAAGGTCATAAATCACGGTACCTTCGGGGAAGGCTTCATGAAATAAGTTTTTGTCATTGATAACAACTTCTTTACCCCACTCCAGACCTTTATTGTAGTAGTAGGCCGCTATCTTAGGCCTGTATTCTTCAAAGTCAGGAATATCTAAATAGAAATCGAACCAAAGAATCTCAGGTTTGTAATTATCGATAAGTTCTGTAGTTCGGGCCCACCACAATTCTTTGAACTCTTCTGATACTGGTTCCGTGAGGTCCTTCCCTTTTTTTGAATATAGGTCGGCATACTCTGCATCAACAGTGTCAAAATGATCTTTTTTATTATAAAAAGACCAATTAAAAGCATAGTGCGAAGAGGCGCCCATTATCAGGCCTTGCTTTCGACCTTCTTCAAAAAGTTCACCTAAAACATCACGTTTTGGCCCCATGTTGTATGAATTCCATTTAGAGGTATTCGATTTGTACATCGCGAAACCATCATGGTGATCGGCTACAGGAATTACATATTTTGCCCCCGCTTTTTTGAACAAATCTATCCATTCGACCGGATTGAATTTTTCGGCCTTGAACATCGGTATGAAATCTTTGTAGCCAAATTCTTTTTGGTCACCATATTTTTTCTTGTGATAAAGATACACGTCGGTTGGCCCATCGCCCAGGTTCTTAAGTTGGGCTGAGAAGTTGGCAGTATCCATATACATTTGTCTAGGGTACCATTCAGATCCAAAGGCTGGAACCGCATATGCCCCCCAATGAATAAAAATACCGAACTTCTGGTCATTGAACCACTCGGGGTCTTTGTAGTTTTTCTTGATAGACTCCCAATTGGGTTCAAAAACTGGAATGGAATCTTTGGCATCTGCCATATCATTTTTATTATCGGTTTTCGACCCACAGGATGCAAGTAAAACGCATGTAATTGGTAAAATAAAAAATTGTCTGATTGAACTCATTTATTAAAGTATTGGTTAGTGAAGAGCTACTGAAAATAATCGCTACACCAAAATTGAAGTTTTTATGATAAATAATAAATGTCTTTTGTTCAAATAAGTGCCACAAATGGTTATTTGCATATAATCATTTGGGTTTTCGGTCATCTTTAGCGGATTTTCGTGGAATATTATGATTATTGAAATCCTTTATATTTCTTTTGATAGACCAATGGTGAACAGCCCATGAATTTTTTGAATTGTCTGTAAAAAAAAGGTAGACTTTCATAACCGCATTCAAAAGCGATTTCTGAAACTTGTTTATTTGACTCTATCAATAGTTTACAGGCCAACTTGACCTTGTATTCGTTGAGAAATGTAAAAAATGATTTGTTGAAGGACTTTTTAAAAAACCTACAGAACGTTTCTTCTGTCATCGCCACTAAGGAGGAAACATTTCTTAACGTAATACGGCTTCGATAATTTTTGGCTACATAACCTTGAATACGATCTATGTTATTGCTTGTTTTTTGGTTTAATTTGGGAGAAAAGTTAGGTGCGGAAAGAAGTTCGTAGTTTTTTGAAGCCGCGAGAAAATTTAGAATCGTCAACAAAGCTATTACTTTCTCAAAAGGTGGTAATTCTGGCATTTTGTTCAGTAGTAGCGTTGCTTTTTCATTGCTACTGCTATCAAATTTGATTCCTCGGGCAGCGGTCATGAGTACTTTTTTTATGGGAAGAAATTCACTGGCATCGAGCCAGCCATTACCCAATAAATCATTTTTCCATTGCACAACGACCGATTCGGCCTGTTCGTTTTGTGTTTCCATATTTTTCCAGCAATGTGGAAGATTACTACCTAGAAGCACAAGGTCTCCTTTTTCAAATTCCATGACGCTATCACCTACAAAACGTATTCCATTACTTTTCACGATATAGGTGAGCTCATATTCAGGATGAAAATGCCAAGGAGCATCAAATCGCTCATCTTTGTAACGAAACACTTTGAAAGAGCCGTGAGCGGGGCTTATAATTTTTTCTAGTTGAGCTTTCATGTTTAAAAGATATGCGATTATTTTTAAAATCAGATATAATAGATGAAAAATGGAACAAAATAGGATGCTAATCTGTAAATTTTGGTTAAAGAGATTATTTTGAAAAGCGGTAGTTTTAAACGAGTGTTGCGTTAAGCCAAAAGTGATGCATTGCCCTATAGAAATTTCAGCTTTAATTCAACACTAATTCAATAACCCTATAATACTAATGATAGATTCAAGAAAGTGTCAAGCAGCAATTGCTGACGGAGGCGGAGGTTTCAAAATTGATGCCATAATAGTTAAAGCACCACAAGAAGACGAGGTGCTGGTAAAAATGAAAGCGGCTGGTCTGTGCCATACGGATTATGATTCTTTACGTTGGGGCAAACCTATTATAATGGGCCACGAAGGAGCTGGAGTTGTGGAAGCCGTAGGTTCTGCGGTCGCAAACCTTTCCGTTGGTGACGAGGTCATTTTGAATTGGGCGACACCTTGCAGGTCTTGTTTTCAATGTAAATTGGGTAATGAGCATATCTGTGAAAATAACTCACCAGTGGTTGCCGGTGCAAACGGATATACTAAAGGGCATGCGCATTTGGAAGGTACGACCTGGAACGGTAGCCCCATAGAACGTTCGTTTAATATCGGTACTTTATCTGAATACAGTTTGGTAAAGGCGTCTGCGGTAGTCAAGAAATCCTCTAAAAAAATGCCTTTTACTTCTGCAAGTATTATTAGTTGCGGAGTTATGACAGGTGTTGGTTCAGTTGTTAATTCAGCTCAAGTTGGGCAAGGTGCTTCCGTAGTTGTTTTGGGTACGGGCGGAGTTGGTTTGAGCGTTATTCAAGGGGCTAAAATCAGTGGGGCTTCTAAAATTATCGCCGTAGATATAAATGAAGAGCGGTTGCGCATGGCCAAAAAATTCGGGGCAACACACATCATAATCGCAGATAAAAAAGACAGTGGACTATTGGAAGCCGCGAAAAAGGTAAAGCTATTGACCGAAAATCGGGGAGCGGACTATGCCTTTGAATGCACTGCCGTACCGGAACTTGGCGCAGCCCCTTTAGCGATGATTCGAAATGCAGGAACTGCTATACAGGTTAGCGGTATCGAGCAAGAAATCACAATAGATATGAGCCTTTTTGAATGGGATAAGGTTTATATTAATCCGCTATATGGCGGTTGTAATCCAGAGCGGGATTTTCCTAAAATCGAAGCATATTATGAATCGGGAGAACTGCTACTTGAAGAGATGATTACGAGAACCTACCCACTTGAAGATTTACAAAAAGCTTTTGATGATATGCTTTCAGGAAGAAATGCAAAGGGGGTAATACTTTTTGAAAAATGAAAGAGTTTAGAACAACCGAAATATCTGACCCAAAATTTGAAACCGATAATCTGCGCTTTATTACCGTAAAAACCCAAAACTTAAGAGGTAGGGGAGATATTTGTGTTTTTGTTCCGCCGATGGCAAAACTTGAAGATGTGCCCCTTGTCATTTTACTTCATGGTGTATATGGTAGTGCGTGGGTATGGTCACAAAAGGCGGGTGTTCATATTAGTGCTCTACAGATGATGGAAAATGGTGAAATTCCTCCAATGGTCATAGCTATGCCTTCTGACGGCCTATGGGGTGATGGTTCCGGTTACGTTCCACATAATGGATATAATTTTGAAAAATGGATTATTGAAGACGTACCCGCTGCCGTTATCGAAAATATCGAGGCCGTAACCGAGAAATCGGATCGTTTTATATCCGGCCTATCCATGGGCGGTTTTGGCGCTTTACGTTTAGGCATAAAGTACCCAGAGCGTTTTACGGCTATATCCGCACATTCCGCAATTACTGATTTGGAACAAATGCAGCTTTTCGTAGAGGAGGATTTGAAAAACTATTATCAGGAGGATAAAAATGAAAATTCTGTTTTTGATATTTCCCAAATGAATAAAGGTCGTATTCCAAGTATTCGCTTCGATTGCGGAACCGAAGATCAACTAATAGCCCATAATCGGCAATTGCACAAACGACTTGTAGAAGCAAATATCGACCATGTGTATGAAGAATTTTCTGGAGGACATGAATGGTCTTATTGGCAAGAACACATTAAAAAATCATTTCGCTTTTTTGCTGAAGAATTATAATATTACACCCTATTTTAAGGATTTTAATACTAAAATATTTAAAAAGATACAAAATAGGCAACTAGAACTACAATATGAAGTATTGAAATAATATGGCCTAGAATTATCTTTACAGTGTGAAATTAAAACAAAATACAAGATGGTAGCAGTACAAGATTTAGCGGAAAAGCATCAACTGGTTTCGGATATTTTCAAATGGCCGAAATCGAAAGAAGAATGGGATCAATACCGATTGACGGACGAGCAGGTAATCCATTTTCATGAGGAAGGCTATGTTTCTGGAATACAGCTTTTGACCGACACCCAGATTGAGGTATTACGTACTGATTTGGAGGAAATATTAGACCCTAAACATCCGGCTCATGATTTGTTTTATGAATTCCATAGTAACGAATCGGAAGACCCGAATTCGGTTTTGTTCCATTCGCTGGGGCATTGGCGTATTACCGACGGATTTCATGATGCGTTATGGAATCCCGCTTTTGCAATGGCTGCACACCAACTGTTGGAAAACAAACCCGTTAGATTTTGGCATGACCAATTATTCTGTAAGCCTGCCAGGCACGGTGGGGTAGTGGCGTGGCACCAAGATTATTCGTACTGGACGCGGACAATCGCCATGCAACATTTGACCTGTTGGACAGGGTTGGATGACGCCTCGGTTGAAAACGGATGTCTGCACTACATTCCTAAAAGCCATAAATGGGGCCTCTTAGACGCACCTTCTCTGGCAGGCGATATGAATGGAATAATGAGCTATCTGAACGATGAACAAAAGGAACAGTTCAAAAACCCGGTTGCTATAGAACTTAAAAAAGGATACGCCACTTTCCATCATCCATTAATGGTACATGGTTCTTACGAAAACAAATCGGAAATCAGCCGTAGGGCCTTTGTTCTTAATGTTTTTGCCGATGGTACGGTCAGTAATACTAATGAAGAACTTTTGGCCGGGGTACCGCCAATTCCAAAAGGTCATAAAATGGAAGGAAAATTTTTTCCATTATTATTTGATAACTGAACCTAAGAAAAGTTCGTTGTATAGTTGAAAAGGTATAGCATTGAGCCTGTCTTTTTCGCTTTGAATAATACGTAGATCAAATCTTTTTTAGGAATTCGGGTAACTGATCAATTTCCTTTATTTGTACACGGCGGTAGAAAGCTTCTGCCGCTTCGGACTACAGCTGTATTCTACCTCTGGTTAAGGTTTCAAATCCGTTTTCCGATTTCCTTTCCGCGTTATCGAGTACTATTACCAAATTACCGTTCACGATGTGGTAAGGTTTTCCATCAAGGCACACCAATTCAATAGAATTCCATTCAGCATAGGGTTTTCATGGTTTTCCTTACGGATACACCTGTACAGTTTTTCGCCCTGTATAGCTGTACCCAATTTAGTGGATATGCCTTCAGGGTCGTAAATACAGAAGCCATCATTGGTTTTGACCGATTTAATAGTATTTACCGCTCCGGCCAAGCCGTAATTATCCCCAATGTCCACTTCTTGAATCTGAAATTCTTGAGATTGAATCCAAGCATTCCAAAAGGCTCCATCCGAACCGTTGCAGTGATATAACACCCCATTATCACGTTTGGCATTTAATCTGGGGTCCCATTTTTTTTCTCCCCATTTGAATTCTAGTTTTAAATGGTAATTTTCGTATTCCTCTTTTGATGTGAGTCCGCTTAAAATCTCGCCACTCATGTGCAAAATAGTTTCATCATCTATATCTTTTGTGCTGAAAACATTGAGCGGGTCGTTGTTATTAACCCGACTTTTATAGTTTGTGATTTCATGCGGCATATTTTATGTCTT
>CAZRIE010000089.1:0-17609 GCA_964600075.1 uncultured Flavobacteriaceae bacterium | reverse complement strand
GTTTACAAAAAACCTTTTAGTTGATTATCTTACGAAAAAAATTCCTAATTTTGCAGTCCGTTTATCGGAAAGTAAAACCAATCCCATCAAGTATTTATAAGAATTTATGGCAAAAAAAGAAGACGCAACGGTAGAGCAAAAATTAAGGGCATTGTATGACCTACAATTGATAGATTCAAGGGTAGATGAAATACGAAATGTACGCGGCGAACTGCCACTGGAAGTTGAGGATTTGGAAGATGATGTACTCGGCCTTAAAACCAGAATGGACAAGTTGAAGACCGATTTAGAAAACATCAATTTTGAAATCGGTGCAAAAAAGAACTTAGTTGAAGAAGCTAAAGCACTTATTAAAAAATATACGGAGCAACAGAAAAATGTTCGCAATAGCAGAGAGTTCAATTCTATCAGTAAAGAGCTAGAGTTTCAAGAACTTGAGATTCAATTGGCCGAAAAGAACATCAAAGAGTACAAGGCGCAAATAGAGCAGAAAAAAGAAGTAGTCTCAGAGACCAAAGAGCGCTTAAACGAACGCGAATCGCATTTGAAACATAAAAAAAGTGAGCTTGATGCTATTTTGGCGGAGACCGAAAAAGAAGAAAAGGCACTTTTAAACGAGTCGGAAAAATACCAAAATGGAATCGAAGAACGTTTGGTCAAGGCCTATGCGCGCATTCGAAACAACGTAAAGAACGGCTTGGCCGTAGTACCTATCGAAAGAGGTGCTTCCGGTGGTTCTTTCTTTACTATTCCACCACAGGTTCAAGTAGAAATCGCTTCTCGAAAGAAAATCATTACCGACGAACATAGCGGTAGAATCTTAGTAGACCCGGTTTTAGCGGAAGAAGAACAGGAAAAAATGGAAAAAATGTTTGCAAAACTTTAGCGCAACCATAGTAATATAGCGAGCCATCCTCTTTTAGTGGATGGCTTTTTTTTGTTATATTAACAAGTAAAAATCATCATATGCAGTTAACCGGTTTTTTACTTTTACTACTAACGCTTTCGACTTGTCACCAAATGAATGCCCAAAGTCTTGATGATTATCGATGGAAAAACAGAGTTTTGGTTTTGGCGGATGTCGCAATAGATTCCGAAGCCCTACAATCACAATTACAAGTATTCACCGCAGACAAAGAAGCTTTGGCAGATCGGAATCTGATTATTTTTCTTGTTACGAAAAATGTCGTTTATCGAGCTAATGGAGAATCTTCGGAGATGAATGCGCAACGTTTGCGAAAGAATTTAGATATTCAACAGGGTTTCAGAGGAACTTTGCTCATCGGAAAAGATGGAGGCGTAAAGATGAGAGAGGAGTTTCAAGTTGACCCCGAGACTATTTTCACTCTTATTGATGGCATGCCCATGCGGCGCGCAGAAATGAGGAAATCAGGAAAGTCTTAAAGCAAAGACAAAATTTTCTCTTCTATTTCAATACTGTCCCATTTTTCTTCGATATTGGGTAACTGCATTATGGTTTTCATAATGTGTTCTTGAGCATCGCCTTCTGCCAAAGCCTCAGCATATGGGCGGTCGGAAAACGTGACTCGACTATAGACCGGCAACCATTTATCAGGGTGTTTGGCAGCAAAACGTTTTTCGATTTTCTTTTGAAGTAGAAATTTGGGGTCCGCAGTTTTACTGCTCATTTCCATAAAATTTCGGTAACTCAATTCCGCAATGGCATCTGCGTTGGGCTTTCTTTCCTTTTGATATTCCTGAAAAATAGCTTCCCAATCATCTCCATGCTTCGCTACTATTTTGTTTAGCATATAAATATCCTCAAAACCGGCATTCATTCCCTGTCCGTAAAACGGAACCACAGCATGTGCCGAATCACCGACAAGCGCGACTTTGTCCCAGTACGTCCAAGGGTAGCACTTCATCGTAACCATCGCGCTAGTGGGGTTTCTGAAAAAATCTTCCAGAAGATCTTCTATAACTTGCATCACATTGGGAAAGTAGGTCAGAAAAAATGTTTTCGCTTCTTCTTTTGTTTTGATATTTTCAAAAGAAATCTCCCCCTCAAAGGGCATAAAAAGCGTACAGGTAAAACTCCCGTCTATGTTTGGCATAGCAATTAACATAAACTTCCCTCTTGGCCAAATATGAAAAGAATGTTTATCTAATTTATGAGAGCCATCCGGGTTCGGAGGAATGGATAGTTCTTTGTATCCGACATCGATAAACTCTTGCGAGTAGTTGAATCGGCTGCGGCGTTGCATTTTATGTCGAATGCGCGAAAAGGCACCGTCACAACCGAAGATAATATCGTAATCATATTCCTTCCAAGCACTTTTTTCGGTTTCCCCTGTAAACAGTTTGGCTTCGGGCAAGTCAACATCCCAGACCTTCTCCTCAAATCGAAACTCTACACCTGCCCCTTCGGCAAGGTCGATCATGCGCTTGTTCAGCACACCTCTTGAAATAGACCAAATGGCTTCTCCCTCTTTTCCGTATTTTTGAAAATACATGGGTTTGCCGATAACGTGCATAGCGCGCTTATCTAGAGGAATTGCGATTTTTTTGATTTCCACTTCAATACCTACCTCTTTCAATGCCCTCCATCCGCGGTTGCTCATCGCGAGATTAATGGATCGCCCCGAGAAGTCAATGTTTCGAATATCGGGCCTTCTATCGAAGACGGTAATATTGTGACCCAATTTTTTGAGGTAGATAGCCAATAAAGACCCAACAAGACCTGAGCCAGTAATGGCAATGTTTTTAGGATTTTGTGTCATAGAATTTCACGTGACGCTCATGCTATTATTAAACCTAAAAATAAGGTATTCCAATTAAAAGCCATTGTATCTATCTAAAAATAGAATCAATTATGCTGTAGGGCTTCTCTAAATCAGTTTATTTAATCTATAACAAAAATTTCATGTCAAAAATAGGGGACGGTTGCAACATTACCTTTAAAAAAACTTTCAAGGCCTAACATCAAGTTTAAGCACCAATTTCATCAATAGTCGTACAGACTACAAACTATTAAATCTATTCACAACTGCTTAGAAATGAACCTATCACAAAAGAAAGAGTCGGGCACATTAAACAAAGGGGGAAATAAGTTATCGAGCATCATGGACAGTTTTAAGCTCGATTTAATATTAATTTAACACCTTCATACAATCCCTGCTATAATTTTAAAACGTAAATAAATGGAACATTCCGCGAGAGCGCCCATATATATTCAAAAAAAGTCCTTCACATATCAATTGTGAAGGACTTTTCAATTTCCTAGATTATCCCATAAATGAGCTGTGACGGACTTATTCTAAAATACCGTCTACGATACCATATTCAATAGATTCTTGGGCGTTCATCCAATAATCCCTATCAAAATCCTTTAAGACCTTCTCATATTTTTGGCCACAATTCTCGGCCAAAATTCGGGCACTCAATTCTTTGGTCTTTATAATCTCTTTGGCCTGTATCTCGATATTTGAAGCTTGCCCCCTAGCCCCTCCACTAGGCTGATGAATCATAACTTGTGCATGGGGCTGAATGAAGCGTCTTCCTTTTTTTCCTACGGAAAGCAATATAGACCCCATAGAAGCTGCCAGACCGGTACAAATAGTAGAAACCGGACTTTTTAAGGATTTTATAGTATCATACATCGCAAAGCCCGATGTGACATACCCACCCGGACTGTTGATGAACAATTGAATCTCTTTGCTGCCTTGCATATCTAAATACATCAAACGATCGATAACATGTTTTGCAGATGCGTCGTCTACCATGCCCCATAGGAACACTTTTCTTTCTTCCAACAGTTTCTCATCGATTACTTCCTGTACTTTTCCTTTTTTAGAACTCATTCCTTATATTATTATGAACGTCAAAAATACTCAAATTATCGGGAAATTCGATGCCAATAAATTTAACGCAGCTAAAAATATAACGTTAAAAGCGTTTATCTTTGGATAAAACCAAAATGATGAAATACTTTGCCACGATTACCATTTTCGGACTGCTATTTTTAACAGCTTGTAAGGGCGAAAAAAAAGTCGAAACTACTGCGCCCGAAAAAGAGTTGACCCTTTTAGAAAAAATAGCTTATGCTAATGGGTACGAGAACTGGAAAAAGGTGGAAGAACTAAAATTCACATTCAATGTCGACCGCGATACCTCACATTTTGAACGCACTTGGGTCTGGAAGCCTAAAACCAATGAAGTAACATCGATCACTGCTAACGAGACGGTTACCTACAATAGAAACGATATGGACAGTACCGCTTATAAAACCAACGGTTGGTTCATTAACGACAAGTACTGGCTCATAGCACCTATTAACATTTTGTGGGACAAAAACAGTAGTACGGCGGAACACACCACTGGTGTCGAGGCGCCCATGAGCAAGCAACCCATGCAAAAATTGACAGTTGTCTATAACCAACAAGACGGTTATACCCCTGGGGATGCGTATGACTTTTATTTCGGGGACGATTTTATGGTAAAAGAATGGGTGTTCAGAAAAGCAAATCAAGAAGAACCTTCAATGACCACAACTTGGGAAGATTACACGGAAGCTGGTGGGTTACAAGTTGCAAAAATGCACAAAAACGAAGACGGAAGCTTTAAGCTCTATTTTACCGATATCGAAGTGGTTAGCAAGTAATCGTGGGCCTCAAGACCTTGATTTCTTTCGTTGCAACAAACCGGTGGCCATCAATATTAAAAGTGCACAGCAAAACAAAATTAAAAAACAGGTAATCAGCGATGAAGTGTCCGCAATAAAACCTAAAATCGGAGGCGCAATCAAAAAGCCGGCATATCCCGTGCCAGCTATAAAAGAGACGCCCTGAGAAGAATCTACACCTTTTACATTGCCACCAATTCGAAAAACCTCGGGTACCATAATCGAAAAACCAAGCCCGGTCAACGCGAATCCAAAAATGGCCAAATAGGTATCGGTACTCAATACGAAACCGTATCCAAGCATAACCACAAGTGAACCTAAAGCTAGCATTTTTATAGGACCTATTTTCGAACTTATTCCGTCACCAAGAAAGCGACCCAATGTCATGGTAATCTGAAAACTCAGAAAACCGACACCCCAGAGTATTTCTGGCGCAATACTGATTTCCTTAAGGTAAAGACCGCTCCAATCGATAATGGCACCTTCACTACCCATTGCAACAAATGATATCAACCCCAAGAGTAATAAGGGCTTAAAAAGCTTTAAACCAAAAGCTTCCTTTTCTTCGACGGCCGCAACCACGTTTTTATAATTCCCTTGAAAAATTAAATTCACAGTGAATACTAAAACGACTGCAAGCCCCATATGCAAAACCGGATTGGCCAAGGGGCCTATTAAAAAACTTCCTAGACCGGCCAAAACGCCCCCCAAGCTGAAAAATCCGTGCGAGGCCGACATGAAATTTTGTTCATCTTCCTTTTCTAGTTCCGTGACCAATGTGTTCATGGCGATGTCGGTAAAGCCATTCGAAGCCCCAAAAAGAAATAATGCCGTCATCAGCGTATAATAACTAGGTGCCAATAAAGGCAAAAGTGCCGCGATACAAATCAAAATCACACCATACCAAGTTGCCTTGCCAACACCTATTCTATTGATAATAGTCGAGGCCAATGGAAAAATGACAAAAACACCTAGCGACAGAAAAAAAATGGCAATACCCAACTGTGATTTGTCAATATTCAAACTTTCCTTTATTGTTGGAATGTAAATCACCCATGTACCAAAAAGAATATTGAGGCTTGCAAATACCCAAGCGGGGCCGAAATAGCGGGAGTTGCTCAAAATAAGTCGAAGAGATTTCATAACGATTGGTAATCAGCCGATGAAGATAAATTAAAAACAGCAATCTAAAGAAGCAAAGAAAGACCGTCTTTATCAAACGTTCTTTCTTTTTGTAAATTACTGGATATAAGCCTTTCCGGAAAAGTATACTGGAATCGAACTCGGGACAATTATAAAGGAAAAATATAAAATACCTTTTGCGTTCTTAACCGGAAATTTGGATAAACTTATCATTCAAAGCGCCAAAATAACCAGTCCCATCCATATTGTTCATAAACCGATAGAGGAGAACAAACTAAAAGAAGAATTCGACTTGATTATTGCTAAATTGAAAAATACCCAAGAGTACTTTTGACTATTAACATGGAAGTGATTTAAACTTTTTTACTATAATGTAACGATTTGATTTATTCTTCCTTTGTATATACCACTTCGCCATCAAAAATTGTCATAGCGATTTCCGTATTTAAGAAATCTTCTTCTGATACTTTCATTAAGTCTTGATTGTAAATTGTAAAATCTGCCAATTTACCAACTGTGATTGAACCCTTGATGTCTTCCTCAAAAGCACCATAGGCTGCATCCAAGGTGTAGGATCTAAGTGCTTGTTCTCGTGTCATTTTCTGTTCGGCTTCATAGCCGCCGTCGGGAGTACCTTTTAAGGTCTTCCGACTTACGCTGGCATACAGGCTTGCAATCGGGTTCAAGGGTTCTACGGGCACATCGGTACCGTTAACAATAGGGATACCACTTTGCAATAAAGCTTGCCACATATAGGCACCTTCCCTGATTCGTTTTTCGCCTAAACGATCAATGGCCCAAGATCGGTCGGAAGATAGGTGCACCGCTTGCATGGCCGGAATGACCCCTAACTCTGCAAAGCGGGGAATATCATCAGGATGCAGGTGTTGCGCATGTTCGATACGAAAACGATGATCGGCAATCAGGTCGGGCAATTCTTTAAAAGCAGATTCGTAACGGTCAAGTATCTCTTGGTTGGCGCGATCGCCAATGGCATGCGAGCACACTTGAAAACCCCTTTGCAACCCCTTCAATGCGGTCTCTTTTACAACCTCCATAGGGAGGGTTTCGTGACCGAAGTGTCCGGGCCGATCCGTGTAGGGTTCTAAAAGCCAAGCCCCTCTGGAGCCTAAGGCCCCATCGCAATTCAATTTTACGGAACGGATGGTTACTAAATGATCGGGGTCGACCGAGGGTCCTTTTTCGTACCATTCGCTAAGCAATTCCTTGTCCCAGCCTGTTAGCATGGCGTATATACGGACTTTCATTCTATCAGCCGTTTTCATGCCGTTATAGAGCGTAATAGTTTCTCTGCCGATACCGGCATCGTGAAATCCGGTGATACCGTTTCGGTGGCAGGCGTTTACGGCCAATTCAAAAGCCTTAGCATCATTTTCTGGGGTGTTTTCAGGAATATGATTTTCAATCAGGTCCATGGCGTTTTCGTTGAAAACACCCGTTGGCACTCCCAGTTTATCACGGAGGACTTCGCCCCCTTCTACTTCAAATTTATCTACACCATCTTTTGACAAGATTTGTACGTCAGCAATTTCCATGGCTTTGGCGTTGGCAAAACCTGCATGACCACTGGCATGGCGCAGGTATACAGGATTGTTGGGCGACACCTCACTGAGCCGATAATGGGTCTGGTAACCATGTACCGTATCTTCGGGCATTTCGGTCCATTTGCTTTGGTGCCAACCTCTACCGGTAATCCATTCGCCAGGATCGGCGGTTTTAACTTTTTCGGCCACGGCATCGATGATTTCTTGATAGCTCGTGGTATTCATTAGGTCAAGGTTCAGTTCGTTGTATCCCAAACCCATAAAATGGCCGTGCCCCTCAATGAGGCCCGGGGTCATGGTTTTACCTTCCAAATCGATAATTTGGGTTTCGTCGGTCTTGTATTGTTCGGCTTCGGCAAGGCTACCAGAAAAAAGAATTTTGCTGTCTTTTGTGGCCACCGCTTCGACCATCGCTTGGGTAGAATCGACCGTATAAATTGGGCCGCCGTAAATGATTAGGGTGGCGGATTCTTTTTTCTGGCTTGTACAGCCTACTAATAGTAGGAAGCTTATTGCTAGGCTTATAAAATTAGAAGTTCGGTATTGCATTGTTATTGTTTTTTTTGGAAAAAGGAATTCAGAAGAAATATAGGAATTAAAAAAGTTTTTTGTCAATGGTATGTCTAATAAAAGTAGGGCTGTTGGCATGCGATGTCCTTTCCGTTTAGCTAGAGACTAAATCTTTCGCGTTTTGCTTTCACCTTATTTTCCCCAAGGCCAGAAGATTTGGGGACTTTGTAAATACGCCCAAACCTCTTAATCGATTTCAGCCTGCTTTTTAAGTTCATCAGCTAAATCTTGATTGAATTCAATCTTTCCCACGCCCACTTTTTTATCAGCTGTTTTTTCCTTGCATCCAAGTACTAACAATCCGATTAGTAATATTACATATATTTCATTGCTTGCATGATGCATTTTTAGCAAAGTGCACACCTTAAACCAGCATCAAAATAATATTTCGCAACACAAATATCCATAACCCTTTCTTCCGATCCAAAAAGTTTAAATCACATCATGGATATCAAATTCCCTATGTATTACTTTGGATGCCCTCTTTTAGAATCTGGCCAAAACGGAACATGTCTTCAAAAGAACAATAGAATGGAGCCGGTGCCAAACGAATAACATTAGGTTCGCGCCAATCAGTGATAACGCCGTTCCGCATTAGAAAATCAAAAAGCGGTTTGCCTTGACCATGCAGAAAAACAGAAAGTTGACACCCCCTGTCTTTTGGTGTAATAATTTCGAAAGTACCATCAGTTTCCTTATCTACATCGTGAAGTATAAATTCTAAATAATCCACAATTTTTTTCCGCTTTGTAATCAAAGCATTCATACCTACCTCTTCGAACATTTCTAGGGAAGCCAAATAAGGAGCTACAGATAGTATTGGCAGATTGCTCAACTGCCAGGCATCGGCATTTTCCATAGGTTCAAATTCAGGTTTCATCAAGAACCTTGTTTCTTTTTTAGTGCCCCACCAACCCTCAAAACGAGGTATATCCTTTTTATTCAAGTGCCTCTCGTGAATAAATACTCCAGAAGCATTTCCGGGTCCGCTGTTCATATATTTATAACTGCACCAAGCGGCAAAATCGGCATTCCAGTCATGTAATTTTAGCGCCACATTGCCGACGGCATGGGCCAGATCCCAACCTACATTGGCCCCTACGGACTTGCCTGCCTGCGTTATGACGGCCATATCAAGAACTTGACCATTGTAGTAATTCACTCCACCGATGAGTACCAATGCCAATTCATCTCCTATTTCTTCAATTTTTGCTGTGATATCTTCAGTACGCCAATGATTCTCGCCGTCTCTTTTTTTGACTTCAACAATAGCCTCTTCAACACTCAGACCGTGATATCTAACTTGGCTTTGAAGCATGTATTGATCTGAAGGAAACGCTTTTTCTTCGCATAGAATCTTAAATCTCTTGGCAGTCGGCCGATAAAAAGAGACCATCAGGAGATGTAAGTTTACCGTCAAGGTATTCATTACAGAAACTTCTACGGTCTTTGCCCCAACTACTTTTGCAAGCGGCGCGGCCAACCTCTCATGATAATCCCACCATGGCTTGTCAGAATTAAAATGACCTTCTACGGCGAGTGCCGCCCAATCGGTCATTACGTCATCGATATATGTCTGGGTTCGTTTGGGCTGTAATCCAAGGGAATTTCCCGTAAAATAAATGACCTTTTTACCATCAACTTTCGGAAAATGAAATTCGTCACGATATTTACTCAAGGGATCTTCGGCATCTAAGTTCTGGGCGAAGTCTAGGGTATTCTCAAATTGCATAGCGGTATTTTATTCAAAAATACGACTTCGATAACTATTTGAGCTTTCAGGTTTTAAAAACTGAGAGGTCTTTGATTGAAGTTTATTTTTCTAATCGCATCTCAATCATATGCTTTTTAAAACCTACCTTTTCATAGGCCTTTATTGCCGCTACGTTATCATCGTAGACGGTTAGGCGTATTTCTGTAAGGCCTTTAGTTTTTGACCACTTTTGTAAGGCGTCGACAACGCTTTTATTTAACCCTCGACCCCTAAAATCAGGATGTGTATACATGAACCCCAAATAAGAGTATTCCTCGTGATCGAGATAGTTTCTGGCTTTTTTTATTGTGGCATAGCCAGAAGCAATTATTTTTCCCAGGTGTTCAACTACGACCACCTCTGACTTGTTACTTACCATCAGCCCAACTAAATCGTAATAACTAATTTCGCCCTTTTTAAGTGTTGGGTCATAAGGTCGTTCAGCCGAAATTATGCCCTGTTCAAATTCTAATAGGGTATCCAAATCATTAAGCGATGCACTTCTTGTAACATATTCTTCCATAGGTGATATCGGTTCAATTTGCAACTAAAAAGCTCTAATGTACTATATATTTGTATAAATTCTGAGCTATGCATTTTCTATCTCCAATATTGGAAGACTATATACAAAACCATTCTCAAGAAGAGCCCGAATTGCTTCGGCAGCTAACGCGTGAAACATATCTTAAAGTAGTAAGGCCTCGAATGTTGACCGGCCATTTTCAAGGTAGGGTTTTGAGTATGCTCTCAAAAATCATCCATCCCCAGCACATTTTAGAAATTGGCACTTACACCGGATATTCGGCTATATGTCTGGCAGAAGGCCTGCAAAAAGAGGGACAGCTACATACCATTGATATCAACGAAGAACTAAAGAATATTCAGCGCAACTATTTCGATAAAAGTGGATATGGAAATCAGATAATACAACATACGGGAGATGCCAAAAAAATTATACCCACATTACATTTGACCTTCGATCTCGTTTTTATCGATGCGGAAAAAAAAGAGTATCCAGATTATTTCGAACTAGTGCTCAGCAAAACAAAATCGGGAACTATTATCTTGTCAGATAATGTATTATGGTCGGGAAAAGTTGCAGAGCCTTTGGATAAAAAAGATAAGGTTACGCCCATACTTTTAGACTATAATAGAAAACTAAAGGAAGATTCTCGTGTCGAGACAGTCCTTCTACCCATCAGGGATGGCTTAACCTTAAGTAGGGTGCTATAAGTAGCTCATAGAGCATATAAAAAAAGAGCGCAGAAAGTATTCCTACCAAAGCACCTAAAATGATATCTAAAGGAAAATGCACTCCAACAAATATTCTACTCATAACGAACAGTACCGGCCAGATATAGAAAAACCAACACCATTTAAAACGGTTTTTCAGAAAAAGAACGACCACAGTCGTTATCGAAAACGAACTTGATGAATGGCCTGAAAAGAAACTGTAGGTTGAGGGGGTCTGCAATATTCTTATCAGCGTATTAATGTCTTCATTTTTGTTAGGGCGGAGCCTTGCGACCGAAAACTTGGTAAGATCAGTAATCGTGGTAACAAAAAAAATCATCAACAGAATGGTGAGTATCACAAAAAAGGTTTCCCGCTTCGTATACTTTATAAAAATCAGGATAAAAAAAGTAAGAAATAAAGGAATCCAAGTATTGAAATTGGTAATCGTAATCCAAAAAAGGTCATATTCTTCGATACCTAGATTGTTGAGATAGATAAAAATTTCCCTATCCCATTCCAGAATCTTCTCAAGTAAATTAACTCCTTTTGATAGTTCCGGTGACATCATCGACCTTCTTCTTTACTTTGTCGACCTCTTTCTTGATGTCAGTTCCGATACCCGAAGTAAGATTGTCTTTCACGTCAGTGATATCCTTTTTAATATCGCTGACAAAGCTGGTATCGATACCTTGTTTATCGGCACTTTTTTGAATTTCCTGCTTGATATCTTCAGTGGCGTCTTTCAATTGACGCATACCTTTGCCAAGACCTTTGGCGATACCGGGAATTTTATCGGAACCAAAGACCATGACCACGATAAACATGATAAAGAATATCTCGCCCCCGCTGATAAAAAGAAAGTGCATTAAAAACATAACACAAATATAGTGAAGATTAACTTCTATACATAAAAAGACCTGTCAGGTTTTTACTTCCCTTGAAGCTTCCGTGAAAAAGGAAATTCTGACAGGTCTCTATTTTAAAAGGATAATTTATTTCCCTTTGATATTTTCCTTCATCTTGTCAAAATCAGATGGCTGTTCTTTGATCGGCCAAGAATTATTGGTGATATCGACATCGGCCGTTTCGGCTTTTGGGTCGACGACAACACCTGTAAGTTCGGTTTGCGAAGATATGACCACACTAACTTCTTTATCGTTCTTACGCCAAATTTCAGGCGGATAGGTAATGTTTTTGGTCGTGCCATCGGCATAAGTATATTCGACGATCAACGGCATAGGTAAGCCTCCCGGTTTGTCATAAGTAACTTCATAGAAATACTTGGGTTCTTTCACGGCCGAACGTTCGGTTTCCGTCATATTGTCCATCATAAATTCTTTAAGGGGTTTGGAACTTTCAGACGGAGACTTCCCTTTGAGGTTTGGGTCGTAGTCATCACTTCCTTCCTCTGCGAGATATACCAAGGGAGGTAAGTCGGCCTCCGTTAAATTTCGTGCGGCCATATATTCTTCCATTTTTTTACTGGGCTTGTCCGAAACATAATATTTCTTGATGCCTTTTACGCCAATATCCACATAATCGGTGGTGTAGAACCAACCTCTCCAATACCAGTCTAAATCTACCGCTGAGGCATCTTCCATAGTACGGAAGAAATCTTCCGGTGTTGGGTGCTTGAACTTCCATCGTTGCGAGTAGGTCTTAAAGGCATGGTCGAAAAGCTCCCTTCCCATTACGGTCTCCCGAAGAATGTTAAGTGCAGTAGCCGGCTTTCCGTACGCATTCGGGCCCAACTGATATACGTTTTCAGGGTTCGACATAATCGGAGCGATCGCGCTCTGGTCGCCACCCATGTAGGGTACTATCTTCGATGGGTCTCCCCTACGCGACGGATATTTATCATTCGGCGCAACAGCTTCGGGATATGCTTCGCCAAACTCTTGTTCGGCCATATATTGCATAAAAGTGTCAAGACCTTCGTCCATCCAGCCCCATTGCCGTTCATCTGAATTTACGATCATAGGGAAGAAATTATGCCCCACCTCATGAATGATTACACTGATCATACCATACTTCACGCGATCTGAATAGGTACCGTCTTCGTTCGGGCGGCCGTAGTTCCAGCAGATCATAGGATATTCCATACCCTGATTTTTGGCATGCACCGAAATCGCTTTTGGATAAGGGTAATCAAATGTATGCGAAGAATATGATTTTAAGGTATGTGCAACGGCCTTGGTCGAATATTCCTCCCATAACGGATTACCTTCTTTAGGATACATAGATATTGCCATCACGTCGCGATTGCCCAGCTTAACGGCCTGCATGTCCCAGATAAACTTACGGGAAGTAGCAAAACCATAATCCCTCACATTCTCCGCATGGAACTTCCAGGTCTTTTTCTTTTCGGAAAAGGTCTTCTCAGCAGCTTCCGCTTCTGCTTGGGTAACGATCAAAACGGGTTTGTCATAAGATTTTTTAGCCTTTTCGTAACGTTTGACCATTTCTTTGGAGAAAACTTCCTTTCTATTTTGTAGTACCCCTGTAGCATCAAGTACATGATCCGCGGGCACGGTAATGTTTACATCATAATCACCGAACGGAAGTGCAAATTCGCCACTGCCCCAAAACTGATGGTTCTGCCAGCCTTCGACATCACTGTACACGGCCATTCTTGGAAAAAACTGAGCGATTACATAAGCCCTATTTCCATCGTTTGGAAAATATTCGAACCCTGAACGGGCCCTGTTCACGGTATGCTCGGGAATATTGTAGTTCCACTTAATTGAAAAAGATACTTGGTCCTTACTTTTCAAATGTTTCGGAATATCGATACGCATCATCGTTTGGTTGATGGTATACTTTAAAGGTCTTCCGTTGGCGTCCTTAACATAGTCGATAACAAAACCGCCATCAAAAGGTGCGGTTATATACTTTTGAACGAAAGCCCCTGTTTTTTCTGCCAAGGGAACGCCGCCACCATCACGTAAGGGCGACTTTGAAGTCTTGGCCCTCACATTTTGATCCAACTGTAACCAAAGGTATTCAAGGTCATCAGGCGAATTGTTCGTATAGGTAATGGTCTCTTCCCCAAAAATCTTGGCATTTTTGTCGTCAAGTTCGATATTTATTTTATAGTCTGCCTGTTGCTGGTAGTAATCTGGGCCAGGAGCACCCGAAGCGGACCGATATGTGTTCGGTGTAGCGAACTCTTCGTAAAGTTGTTTGAATTTACTTTGGTTGTAATGACCGGGTTCTTTTTCTTTTTTCATTTCCTGGTCCTGCGAGGTCATAACCGCCGCAAATAGAAAAAGTGCCGAAGCAAAACAATATTTAATTTTATCCATTTTTGTTCATTAGTTTAGAATCCGTGAAAAATAAAGTTTTTTTAAGTATTTGTTAAGCTAATGTTATAAGTTTAACATTCCTTTAGTATCGGATTTGACCAATACGAAGCTCTTTTTCTTTCCATCGACTTTAAAGTGCACTATATTTTGCTGCTCATCAAAGAGGTCGGTCAAGATTTCATTTTCTATTTGGATGGATTGAATCTTGGCCAAATCGATTTTAGGAACTTCGATATAGCAGATCATGACATCAGTATCGTATTTTTTTCCGATAAAATCATAGGAAATAGGTGTACCATCGATTTCAACAACAAGCTTCGCCCTTAAGTATTTCTCGATAAATTCATCAGCCAATTTCGATTCGTTTTCGGTCGCCAGCTTGGCCTCGATATCATAACGTTCTTGAAGTAGTTTCTCGAAATCGTCGATAAAGATGCGGGAAGTAATCTGAATGGCCTTATCTTTTTCGGAGTAACTGACGTTTGTAACGCTCAAGTAAAACTTGTGTGCAGCCGTAAAAGCAAAAAGGGGAAGGATTAGAAGAATCAGACACTTTTTTAAATTTATCATAATGCAATTTTCGTTCGGCAAAAATAGGCAAAACCTATGCCAAATCGGTTTTAATCTAACCCGTTAGCTTTCCGATATACGATACTCTTTTCCCTCAAAAACTCCCATAACTGTAATTTGTCGCTAGAACCGACTTTCGCATCAAAGAACGAATCGACTTCACAGAAATAAATAAATTCACTGATCTTACTTGCGCTAATTTTCAAATCTCGTACATAAAGTGAGTCTTCATAAAACTTTCTGACCCTTTCGACCATTTTATACTTTGCTTCGCGGGCCAATCTTTCGTTTAGCATTTTGGTTCGGCCAGAGAAAAAATTTATCAAGGGATCTAATTTTATGCCTGTGCCTTTGAAATCCCAAGTTCTGGCGGTATATAGCTTTCGTTGTGATTGGGTTATTGGTATTACGTGGGCATTGGGCAAATCCAAAGTCGAGGATGTGACGATTTGATCGATTTCCATCTTATCAAGATCCCTATACATCTCTCCAGTCAAATTATAAGGCATAACCACGACCTCTTGTAATTCGGTCAACATATCTTGCAGCGATACCAAAAGAAGTCTGATATTCAATACTTCCTCCGTTACTACAATTTCCTTTCTTTTGAACTGCACTGCCGAAAAAACTAGGGTATCGTTCAACTGAACGGGAATCACAAAAAACCCATCAACATCAGTAATGGTTGCTCTTTGGGTACTTTGGTTTATGATATGGGTGCCAGAGACATCCCCATCGTTACTGTACACGCGACCTTCGAGGTCCGCTCGGTTCTGCGCACAGACCGATAAACCTACTATAAAAAGACATCCTAAGAAATGTAACGGTTTTTGATATGGCATTGTTCGTAGCTTTTCAAACGAACCCTGTTTTACTTCATATCATTATTCTTGCGATATACTAGGCTCTTCTTCCTTAGAAACTCCCAAACCTGCAAACGGTCATGGGTATCCACAGTAGCTTGAAAGGCCACATCGACCTCGCAGAAATATAGAAAATCGTCAACTTTATCTTCAGGAATCTTTAATTCGGTAGTATAGAGCGAATCGACGTAAAACTTTCGAACCCTCTGTGTACGGGCATATTTTTCGTTCCGTTGTATACGGTTCTTAAGCATTTTTGTACGGCCCGAGATACCATTAATAATAGGAAAGATCGGAATAATGCCACCACCCGATGTAGCTGTATACAACTCACGCTCCGCCTTTGTCACCGGTTTTACATACGCATTCGTCAGGCCCAAAGTCGAAGCGGTAACTATAGACCCCTTGCCTATTCTATTCAAATCTTGTGAGACATCGCCCGATAGGCTGTAGGGCATGACAATTACCTCGTCAAGCTCGGTAAGGGATTCTTCTAAAGGAATTAAAATTAGTTTGCTTTCGAGCATGCTTAAGGTTACCACAATCTCTTTGCGCTTATACTGTACCGCGGAAAAAACAAGGGTATCGTTCAATGAAACAGGTATAGAAAAAAAACCACTGATATCGGTAATCGTAGCCCGTTGGGTAGTCATATTCAATACGTGCGTTGCGGCTACATCATCATCTTCACTATAGACCCGTCCTTCTAACTTATCGGAAAAAAAATCTTGTGAGCGCACCGAACATGCTAGTAGTAAAAGACCTAGAAGAAGGCTAATTTTTATCATCCATTAGGTTTCGGTAGGCCTTGCTCTCGTTTACCAAAAATTCTAAAAGTTCAAACTCGTTGTCCTTTAGAAGTAAGTTGCTTGCAGGAGCCCTCCCATCTACATAAAACAAAAAATCATCAATATTTTCTTGAGGCAGTTTGAGGTCGACCACAAAAAACTCGTCGTCATAGACCTGACGCAAGACGTCGCTCATTTTTAAACGTGGCCGTTTCTCCTCCTCTTTTTGGCCTATTTTGGTTAAAGCCTTGAAAATATTAACAAAATTTATACCGTCTTCCAAACCTTGTTCCTGTTTGGTAACGGCGATGTTTTTCACTTCTGTAGAACGATCGGTATCATACTCGACCTCTTTGAATTCTTCATTTTGTAATTCAAGAAATTTTTCTTGGTTTTCTGGCGATACGACCACCTCGTCTAGTTCGGTGACCTTTTCGCTTACCTCGACTACCAAACGCCCCATATTTACGATTTCTTCAGTAACTTTAATGACCATAAGCTGATAGTTGACGGCGGTAAATGCCAGTTCATCACCAACTTTTGCCAAAATAGCGAATTGCCCGTTATCGTTCGATATCACCGCATTTTCCGTAGTTATATTGATAACGTTCTCATTGGGAACGCTCACACTCCGATATAAGACCGTGCCACGTAGTATGCTACGGCCATCGTCTTGTGCCGAAATGGAAAATAAAACAAAAAGTAAGCAAAAAAGGGTAGGGATATTCTTCATTTAGTTGTTTTAGTCCATATGACTATGGCAGGTTTAGCACGTTTTCGCAAAGATGGCCGATTGCCCGTAATGTAAAAAATTAAAGCAAGTACCCTAGAGTCATTTTCAAATAGTCGTATAATATGGAACGAATTTATAAAGAAAATACAAGTTTAGGTCTTAAAAAAACCGCGGTGGCTAAACTTTTGTTAATTTGTAATCTAGTTATTATGAGCCACAGACCACTCCGCTGAACAAAACGAAATCTCCTTTTACCTATGTGAATGGGTAGTTTGTCTTGATAAATTAGTTATATACCAAGATAATTTTACTTTTGTTCACCCTTAATACTATAAATCTTGTACGTATGCAAAAGCAAATTGCAATACCTTTCCTACTTATCAGTCTTTTTATTTTCAGTTTTGCCCAAGCGCAAGTGAAGATAGGAGATAATCCACAGGC
>CAZRIE010000088.1:0-17667 GCA_964600075.1 uncultured Flavobacteriaceae bacterium | reverse complement strand
AGGACATTGCTTTTACAACAAAATACCAAGAATAACTATATGTACTTGCTCGGAGAGATACACTTTAGGGGCCTATTTTTATTTTTGCAAAACCAGGGCATGGGATTTAGATAATCCTAAACAGCCCTTTGCTGCAAATGGTAAAGTGAAGCTCGCGCTTCCCACTTTTTTATTTCCAAGCGCTTACCAAAACTGGGAAAAGGATTTAGATAATCCTAAACAGCCCTATGCTGGAAATAGTAAAGTGAAGCTGGCGCTTCCCCCTTTTTTATTTCCAAGCGCTTACCAAAACCGGAAAAGGATTTGGATAATTCCAAACAACCCTTTGCTGCAAATGGAAAAGTGAAGCTAGCGCTTCTCACTTTTCCGATTGGTCTGGATGACAGAACTAATTATATCATAACAATGTATTAACTATCAGATTTTTATAGTATTTAATTTAAATTGTTAATCGAACTCTAAACTCGATTCAAAATAGTACATTTAAATACAAATTTAATACACTTTTACAGTACTAGATTAGGGAAGAAACTAATACAATTAGAACTGAAAAAAACTTTTTCAACTAAAGACTATTGATTTGCAGCTCAACCCTCTCAAAAGCATTTTTTGGAGAATCGCAGACGGAACAAAAATAGGTCTCTGGTAAATCTTTAAAAACCGTGCCTTCAGAAATAGCTGCTTTAGGGTCCCCATACAATTTATCATAAACCGTAAAACATGACTGGCATTGATGTACAATCTGTGTGGACTTTTCATCCGCCTTCTTAATAGTATCTTCCTTCAGGTTGACCTTTCCTAATTGTTCGAAGTACTTTTTGCTCAATTCCATCAATAACCCGGGAAGCTCAATTTTATCAATGTCATGCGCATGTGAAATATATTTCTGGGCGTTCGGGTCAAAATTTTCAAAATATAATACGTTATAAGTTGGTCTGACTTCAAAGTCTTTTACGATAGTCGGAGCGCTATTTTTTTCAATAATAATAGATGAAAAATGCGAACGTTTACCCACATCATTACTAATGCCGAAGGTAAGGCCATAGGTGCTAATATCATTCTGGTCAAAACTACGGACCAAGAATTTTTTCAGTTCTAAGGCATCCGTATCATCTACGGGTACATGCCAATTCATTTCTAGTTGTGAATGGCGTACATTGATTCCCGTTCGTCCTAAAAAGCGTTCTAGTTCAAGTCTACTATCTTTCTTGATTCCCTTAACAATAAATGATTTCCATGGTGTGATACATATTTTACCAATACTATTATCCAAGCAAAATCCGCAGAACTCCTTTAAAAAATCTAGGTCGTATCGATTATTCCTCCAATACAAACCCACCCAATATTGGTCCAGTCCCATGCGGTTCATGCCTTCGTAATAGGGAAAGGTGGTATAGGCTATTTTCAGCTCTTTTTCTATGGCTTTGTTATTAGTGTCTAACTTTTTGCTAAGCACAAAGAAAAGCTCCTCAACATCTTGAATATCCTCGTAAATGTCTTCGATAGCTTTGGAGATTGTACTGATATCCCAACTATAAATAAGTACGGGATAATACGCTGATTTCTCCCAATAAGGAAGCTTTACGTTCAAATACCAATAGTCCTCACTTTCTGATGCGATATAGTTAAGGTCGCCGCTAAAAACAGGAACCAATCTTTGTTTGGGGTCCGTGATATTAATCTTCAGTTTGGGTGCATAGTCAAAACCTTCTAAAATGTAGAGATAGGTAGACCCTTTCAGCCAATAGGTCATATCAAAAATATCTGCCGAAACATAGCTACAAACAATATTCTGATAACTGCGCTCCCCTATTACATGGGTATTGAATTTAGATATGCTTGCCAATTGTTCTGCATTGGCATCATTTATCGGAAATAACAAATCTTGCCGCGAACCAAAATAGATTTCCGTTAAGCCCGCAGTTTCAAGCATTGAAATGACATCTTTTAATTCACCTGGAGAGGTAACGCCTCCTTTTATCAATATGCGATGTAAATCATCGTTCATAATCGCTGTTTAGTTTGTTACTAGCATTTGTTTGTTAAATAGCTCTTTAACCTCTGGTTTGCAACTACCGCAACCCAATCCGGCACCTGTTTCTGCGCAGAGTTTATTAAAATCAGAACAGCCATTTGCCATGGCAACCGTAATATTACCTTCACCAACTTGACTGCAGGAGCAAACCAATTTTCCTTTTAAAGGAACCGTATTCGATGCCCCTCGCAGTAGCTCATTTCGCTTTTCCGAAAGTTCTATTTCCTCTTCTATCAATCGTTTGAATTCAGGAAACTCGTTTTTATCCCCCATTAAAATCGCTCCCTTCAAGGTATCATTTTTTACGATACATTTTTTATAGAAGCGTTTACTTACATCCATCAAAATAATCTCCTCGTAGCTGCTATCGTCAGTCGGAGCATTCACCATACCGATACTGCATAAGTCGAGGTTTTCGAACTTTAAAATGTTCATTAAAACGGAACCGTTATAGATACTACTAAAATCACCCAACATATAATTCGCGGCAATATCCGCTTGTTGTTCTGCGGCGGATGTAATTCCGAAAAGGGCATTGTTGAATTCCGCGATTTCGCCTAAAGCAAAGATGGAAGGGTCGCTTGTTTGCAGATACGAATTCACCACTACCCCACGACGGGTTTTTAAATTCGCACGCTTTGCCAATTCTATATTTGGTCTTGTTCCAATGGCATATACAATAGCATTGCATTGAAGGGTTCGTCCTGTTTTTAGGTTAACCAATAAAGTATGGAGATTCTCTTTTTCTTCAAAAACGGTACTGACCTCGTTATCAAAATAGATATCGATATTTCGCTCTGCAACATCTTCCGATAGCAATCTACTCGCCACCCTATCCAATTGACGTTCCATCAAACGGGAAGCGCGTTGTACGATACTGATACTGATATCAATCTTTTTCAAGGCAGCTGCAAGCTCTAAACCCAGCAATCCGCCACCGACAATAACCACATGCTGCTTTTCTGCGGGAAGTCCGGTTTTTTTTAAATAGCGTCTTAGGCTATCAGCATCACCGCGCTCACGCATCGTAAAACGGCCAGGCTGACCCATTTGTACATCGCTGGGCACAAAGGCGCGACTACCCGTAGCCATAATCAGAAGGTCATAGGAGTGCTTTTCTCCGTTGGAATCCGTTACTGATTTTTCATTCGTATCAATATCCGTAATTCCGATACCGGAATGCAAGGTCACCGCCAATTTTTCAATTTCTCCTTTTTTAAGTTTTTCTAAAGCGGCCCAAGAAAGTTCTTCGCTCACATATTCAGGAAGCAATACACGGTTATAAAAAGGGTCTTTTTCTTTCGAAAAGACATGCAGTCCATCTTTTCTGTTCTTTTCGCGATACGATTGTATAAAACGATAAGCCGCCGCTCCTGCTCCAACTACAATTATCTTTTGTTCGGGTTTTACATACTTTTCTACCTGAACGGCACAGTACTTAAAATCAGGTTCTTTGGATATAGGGTCCACAATATCGTTGGTAATATTGTTCGCTCTACCAAAATCATTATTCAGTATTTTACCCCAATGCATGGGTAGGAAAACCACTTGCTCACGAATGTCAAAATTGACTTTCACCTTCACTTGCACTTGCCCCCTTCTGCTTTTGATAACCGCAATATCTCCCTCTTTCAAATTTCGCAGATAGGCATCTACTGTATTCATTTCAAGGTAGGGCTGCGGAATATGAGTCAAGAGTCGTTTTACCTTTCCCGTCTTGGTGCGGGTGTGCCATTGGTCTCTAACTCTGCCCGTGTTTAAGATTAACGGAAAATCGATATTGGTTTCTTCGGATGAATTATACAGACTTTGGGGCGTATTAAAGTGTGCCTTTTTATCATTAGTATGGAATTCAAAATCGGTAAACAAACGCGGTGTACCCTTGTGCGTTTTATGCGGAACAGGCCATTGAAAACTGCCTTCGTTTTGCAGACGTTCGTAGGATAGTCCCGAAATATCGATGTTGGTGCCTTTGGTCAACAAACAATGTTCGTCATAAACTTCACTCGCATTTTTATAATCAAAGCCTTTAAATCCCATCGCTTGAGCAAATTGCCACAAGATTTCCACATCGGGCAGCGCTTCTGCTGGTGGGTCAATTACTTTGGGCAAATAACTAATACGTCGTTCGGAGTTGGTCATCGTTCCCTCCTTTTCTAACCATCCGGCGGCAGGTAAAAGCAAATCGGCGAATTTGGTAGTTTCGGAATTGTGCGATATATCTTGCACCACTACAAAAGCGGCATTTTTTAAGGCGCGTTCTACTTTGTGCACATTGGGCATACTTACCGAAGGGTTGGTGCAGATAATCCAAATAGCTTTTAGTTTTCCGCTTTCTAGGGCATGGAACATTTCAGTAGCGGTGTAGCCGGGCTCGCCCTGAATTTCTTTGCCACCCCAAAAATCACTTACTTCTTTTCTATGGATGGGATTACCCAGATCTTTATGGGCCGCCAATAGGTTGGCCATCCCCCCTACTTCACGACCACCCATCGCATTGGGTTGACCCGTTAATGAAAACGGACCGGAACCAGGTTTACCAATTTGACCCGTTAATAGGGAAATATTTAAAAGGGATACATTTTTGGAAACCCCTATCACACTCTGGTTGAGCCCCATCGTCCACATACTTAGGAACCTGTTGGACTCCCCAATATACTGTGCCGCTTTACGGATTTCAGAAGCGGAAATACCACACTTTTCTGCTGCTTGCCGTATGGAAAGTGAAAAGGCGATTTCTTTAACGGCCTCGAAATTCACCGTATGTTTCTTAATAAAATTTTTATCTGTTTTTCGTTTTTCAATTAACCAGCGGGCAATGGCATTGAACAATATCACGTCCGTGCCGGGCAGGATTTGCAAGTGCAAATCGGCGGCGGCGGCCGTTTGTGTTTTTCGAGGGTCAACTACAATTACTTTTACTTCGGGATTATCAGTTTTGCGTTGTTCTAAACGTCGATATAAAATAGGATGACACCAAGCAGGATTTGCCCCCGCAATCAAAAAACAATCGGCCAGTTCAATATCTTCGTAGGAAATAGGAACAGAATCTTCCCCCACCGTTTTTTTATAACCCACCACAGCCGAACTCATACACAAGCGGGAGTTGGTATCAATATTATTCGTGCCAATAAAACCTTTGGTGATTTTATTGGCGAGATAATACTCCTCGGTTAAACATTGGCCGGATACATAGAATCCCACACTATCAGGACCGTGTTTGGCGATGATACTTTTAAAAACAGCTGCAGCACGTTCAAAAGCGGTATCCCATGACACTTTTTGCAGGGGGTGGTTTCTGCTCCAGCGCATTTCAGGATGCAGAATACGGTCACTGGTATCTTGGGCTACATAGTTCAGATTGCGACCCTTAGAGCATAGCATGCCTTTGCTGGAAGGGTAATCTGGGTCGCCTTCTACCGATATCGTGCCTTTGGCGTCAACATCTACCAAGATACCGCAACCCACTCCACAATAGGAACAAATCGTCTTTTCTGTTTTCTTTTTCTGCATGGCCAAATAGTTTGATGAAACCCATCAAATAGCAAATTGCAAATTATAAAATTACGTATTAGTACGTAGTAAAAATATGGTAATAGTTAGGTCTTATTTTAGGGGATTGGTAATTGTTGGGGGTTGTAATTGGGATTTGTGTAATGAGGAAAAGCTAATTAAATTAATCTTAAAAAAATACGATACTTAAACAAAGCAAGTAAGGTACTCTTCACAGACGAGCGCTAGCGGGGAAGTGCATAAAATTTATGCAGGTCAAGCTCAATAGCGCCGGGTGCAACAGAAGAGGTGATTTTAAGGGAAACCCTATCTAAGGGCCGAAACAGGCAGTCTACGCGGTGGATACCATCTCTTTATTCCATTCAATAGTTTTGTTTCTTCAGCTTGTGGCTAACAATTGAATAATGAACATATATTAATTACACTCGAAATATAACAGATAAAATTGTACGTCATTTGTACGATTTATTCAATTTTATAAACAAAAGAATAAAGAAATTGCTGCGCCTGAAGTTTAGGCTGTCTCAGCGAATATGCTCTTTAAGAGGTTGGTATAAACCAAATTAAACTCTTCCGCTTTTTTGATAAGTCCATCAAGTATTTGATTTCCATTTTAGCCATTTGAACATAAACGTATACCTACTACACATGTGCTATATTAACCTCATAAATACTAAACAAAGGAATATCATAGTCAATACAGCATATATATTGGATAATATCGATGTTTTCTCAATTGAATTCCGCCAATACCTTTGTCCTATAAAATTTAATAAATCATATTATGAAGAATTTAATCAAAACAAGTGTCATACTACTGTTCTTGCTTACCACAGTATTAAGTAATGCAAAGGATATTCCAACATTGAAGGATCTAAACGACGGCAAAACTACGATGTTAACGCTGCTTGATGTTGAGCAGGGCAATATATTAATCATTAAAGATTTGTCTGGAACCGCTTTTTATCAAGAAGCTATCCAGAGTTCAGGAAAATTCAAAAAAGGATTTAACCTAAGATTGCTTGTGGATGGCGCGTATTATTTTGAGCTTAATAAATACCTAGAGGTTAAAAAAATTCCTTTTAACGTTATTAATAATAGGGTACACTATAAAAAAGGAAAGGAATCTACCACTGCTAAGACAATCGTACAGCCTAAAGGGAATTATCTTTTGGTATCCAGCCCAGCTGAAATCAAACAAAAGGTAGAATTCGAACCAAGGGTCCATAGACGAGTTTTGAGTTTTAAAGGTGGGGATTTTATCAAGTATCAAAATGCTAGCAAAAAAGTCAAATCAGAAGACCTAAAATAAATTGATTCCTAGTCCTATTGAGTGACATGCAATAATTGAACATAACTATCTCTCTTCCATAGCACTCTGGTAGGGGGATAGTTTATATCTAGGGTAGACACAAACACCCTCCAGAACATTGTAAATCCTACTAAACCAGCTTAAACTCCTGCGCTTTTTTTGATAAGTCCATCAAGTTTTTGACTTCCATCTTGCGCATGAGATTAAAGCGGTGGGTTTCTACGGTGCGTTTGCTGTTTTGTAGTTTTTCTGAGATTTGTTTGTTGGTGAGTCCTGATAAGACCAACTCCAACACTTGAATTTCTTTGTGCGTCAGGTCAAAAGGTTTGCTAGTGCGTTTATCACTTTTTGTGCTTTCTGAAGTTTTGGCACTCGGTTTCAACAAATTATTAACCAGCACATTCGAGATATCCCCACTATAGTACTTACCGCCCTCTTTTACGGTATGTATGGCTTTGATGAATTCTGCTTTTCCAGTGTCTTTTAGCAAATAGCCTTTGGCCCCAGCAGCCACTGATTGTAGAATGTATTCTTCCGAATCATGCATGGAGAGAATAATACATTTCACCTCGGAGTTCAAAGCACTCAATTTCTCAACCGCTTCGATACCCGTCATTTTAGGCATGCGAATATCAATAATAAGTACATCAGGATTCTTTTCTTGTACTAGGGTAATGGCTTCTGTACCATCAGCACCCTCACCGATAACTTTAAGGTCCTTCTCACTTTCTAAAAGGGCACGAATGCCGTCACGTACCAACGAATGGTCGTCTACTAAAACTATGGTGGTTTGGTTCAAAATATGAGTAGTTATACTTACAAAGATAGGGGTTTTATGTTGGTTGTTAGTTGATGGTTGCGCGTTGTCGGTTGATGGAAAATGTCACATTGAGCACAGTCCAAATGCTTGCGTATTCCTAGGCCTTCGACTCCGCTCAGGATTACAGTCTGCAAAAAAAGCTACCACAACCCAAAACAGGTAATGATAGTCAATCGAAGCAAAGCGCTAAATTTATCTTACTCTTTCGGAGTGGTATTTAAAAACTTTGGTTTCATGGTTAACTGTACCCATGCCCAGTTCTGACTACTGGCAGCATCCGCTTCTGTTACGCCTTTTAACTCATACATGCCATCGCTGGCGAACATTTGGGAGTAGCCAATCGCTAAACCGTAGCCTTTGAATTTTCTTGCGAAGACGATGTCTACTTCTGTTCCCAATGATTTTTCGCCACTTGCTAATTCTTGTTCTCCGCTAAAGTTCAACACTTTCACTAACAAGCTTGACGTTTCACCCAAGGCAAATTTGGCACTGGCATGAATATCAGTTAGTCCCACAGAATTCGCGTGGTTGCCTACGTAAAAATAATCCATAAAGCCATTGAACTTGTGGTTGGTTCCGTATAGTGGGAAGAAGGCTTCCGTTTGATCTGTCGTACCTGTGTCGTTTCCGCTGATTATTTCTGCTCCTAGTCCTAAAGCAACTCCCTTCGAAACTTTATAGCTTAGGTCTAGTCCTAATAAATACGCGCCGCTTACATCAACACTATTTTGACGTTCCCCACTTTGGATGTATCCATTAAATGCAGCTCCGAAACTTCCTTTTTTGTAGTTTAAATGAGTTCCCAAAGTCTGCAGATTACTTACGCCATCGGCTACTAATGCATCAGCATCCCCTGTGAAATTTTGAAAACCGTTATTCATAAGTAAAACGCTGGCGGACAAAGCATCCCATTTTTGTTTTAAGTAGAGGTATTGCATAGTTTTATAGGAAAAGAATCCGGTAGTATTGTATGCCGTGCCTATGGATTGAAATCCGCCTGGGCTGCCTGTGGTAGCCGTAAAATCTTGATTGAAAGCAAGAGCAACATCTAGCATAAAATCCCCCTTATTGTATTTCAATAAAGCGGCATCATGATTACGTGCTTGCATTGCCCAATCAACAGAACCAAGTATGCGTTGGTCATCATAAACTAGGGTTTGGCGACCAAGCTTTGTAGAAAAACCTTCTCCTAATTTGATATCTGCCCAAGCTTCAAAAATAGAAAAAGAGTTATTGCTATCTTCGGGCTTTAACTGTCTGTTTTCGCCCCAGACCATCACATCTTGCATGCTCATATAGAACTTATACGATTCAAATTTATATCCGGCATTCAAACGCAAACGGGTTGAGATGGCATAGCCAGCATCTACTGCGTCGGGAATGATACTACCAAAACCATGGCGGTACTCTGTTCGGGGTTTGAATTCTCCGTCGAGTGTAAATTGTGCGAATGTTAGTGCAGAACATAGCAATGTTAGTGCAAGGAGTCGGTGTTCTTTTTTCATGTTTTAATTTTTATGGATTTTTCACATGGAGTATTGCAGAATAGAAGATATGGAGCTAAGTGTTCCTATGATTTCGACTTTAGTTTATCCTGAGCGCAGCTAAAGGACTCAATGTGACAGACCTACTTATTTATCGCCAACAACTAATGCTAGTTCTCCTTTCATTTCTGCTTTAATGGCTTTTTCATCAGCTGTGGAGAATTTGATGGCCAAAGTGGTCAATGCGCTGATAACGACGAACCCCCCAATGATAAAATAACCACTAGAGACCGCACTAGCTGCGGCTGCAGATTGCGCTGCTTTCATCGCTTCCTCCCCCAAGTTGGCATTTGCTGCCAAAGCTTCAGTTTCCGCAACTGCGGATTTAGATTTTAATAGCATAGCAGCTAAGAACGCCCCCACATTTCCACCTGCACCAACGATGCCCGAAATAGAACCAATGGCCTTTTTATTGATAAAGGGAACAACAGAAAACGTAGCGCCTTCTGCCATTTGCACCGTAATGCTAAAGGCGATTAAAAAAACCATACCTACAGCCAAACTGGCAGTAATGGAAAAAATAGAAAGCATGAGTCCTTCCGCAGCCAGAATGACCGTTAGGAAAATAACCCTACCTCTTAGACCTTTCAGTTTTCCGAATTTATCACCGAAAAATCCGCCCAAGGTGCGTGCAAAAATATTCATTAATGCGAAGGACAATACCAAATTACCTGCCGTAGAACGGGTAAGACCGAATGCATTTTGCAAATAATCATCCATAGTACCATATACGGTAAGTTCCATTCCGAAACACGCCGCGTATACGATGAAGAGAATCCATACACGATAATCTTTTAGCACACTTGTAAAGGTTTCTTCATCTTTTTTGAACGTTGGCATTTTGCCTTCCTTCTTTAACTGCACAAAATTACCCTCGGGTGTATCCTGTGTGAAAAAGTAATAGACAAGCCCCATCCACATGGCGATTACACCTGCAATAATCATAGCATAGCGCCATGCGATTTCATCGGCAACTCCAAAACTTACTACAGCAGCAGCAATCAAGGGCATACCCAAACGATTCGCACCGCCCCCTAAATTTCCCCAACCTGCCGAGGTGGCATTTGCGGTCCCTACAATATTGGGCGCAAACATAATTGAAGTGTGAAATTGAGTGATAACAAAGGATGCGCCTATAAAACCAATAAATAGCCTACAGATTAAAAACTGCATGGGTGTTTGTACAAAGCCAATTAGAATAACAGGAATGGCACCAAATATCAATAGGTAGGTATAACACAAACGTGGACCATATTTGTCACACAATTTACCGATTAGCAATCTTGCAAATACGGTGCCTGTAACTGCCAGAATGATAGAATTCCATTTTTGGTCTGGTGTTAGGCCGAGGTCTTTAACTACATCTGGCATAAAAGGCACAATGCCGAACCAGGCAAAGAAGCAAATAAAGAATGCAATAGATGTTATCCAAAATGTTCGGATGGGCGTCGATTTGATATCAGTTAGTTTTAAGGTGGTCGCTTTTTTAGATTGTGTTTCCATGCTACTAAGTTTTAAAGTTTAACGATGCTCAAAACTAAGTATATAAATACGTATTATTACGTATTTAAAAAATTAAATGAATTATACTACGTACTTTTATGAAGATGCAAAAAGTGTCTATTGAAAATTAAAATATTAGAAAAAAAATGAAGCTGAATTTGAGAAAAATAAAATTATTTAAAAATAGACTTGCGTAACGAATAGGAAAAATATCTGAGTAAGGGCAGATTAGGCTTGCTTCTATATAAGGTATACGTAGGAATAAAATTAAAATGTAGAATGTAGTACACGATGTACTTCTTCCCCAAAAAATGAAGGATGTTCAGCAACCACATCTCCAATAACGATGATACCAGGTTTAGAAACATCGATGGTAGTACTATAATCTTGTATTTTACCTAATGTAGATACGGTACAGCATTCATTTTTCATAGTACCATTTTGAATAATGGCCAAAGGCATCATAGAACCTCTGTATTTAATAACCTCTTGGACAATTTCGTTCAACTTTCTAACTCCCATCAATATCACCATTGTGGCAGAGGACTGGGAAGCGAATTTCAAATCCTCAGAAAAACAACCATCACGTTTGGTAGCGGTCATTACCCAAAAGCTACTACTAACGTCTCGTTGTGTCAATGGTATTCCCTGACTGGATGGTACAGCTAGTGCGCTCGAAATACCTGGGACAACGGAAACGGGAATTCCAAAAGATTCTACATATTCGATTTCTTCATTCGCTCTTCCGAAGACAAAAGGGTCGCCACCTTTTAAACGGACTACGTGTCCATATTTAAATGCATTTTCTACGATTAATATATTGATATCATCTTGCGTAAAGGAATGTTGACTGCATCGTTTACCTACGTATATTTTAGGAATAGCCGCATCAACTTGCAAAAGCAACTCATCGCTAACCAAAGCATCGAAAAGTATAACATCTGCCGTCTGCAAAATTCGCAAACCCCTAATTGTTATAAGGTCTTCACTTCCGGGTCCTGCCCCAACTAAACTTACTATTGGTTTTTTATCGCACTTCATACTGACATTTTTTTGGGCTTTGATTATCAAATCCACAACAAGATTACGTATTTATTTTCATTTAAACAGATACAAAATACGTATTTATACGTATTTTTGTATTTTAAATCAAAACTTATGCAAACTATTATAGTAGTAGGAAATGGAATGGTGGGATATAAATTTTGCGAGAAATTTGTAGCCCAAGCTGATAACGGAAAATACAAACTGCTAGTTTTTGGCGAAGAACCACGTGTCGCTTATGACCGTGTGCATTTAAGTGAATTCTTTGAAGATGGGGATGCAGAACGCTTAAGCCTAGCCCCAAGAAGTTGGTATGAAGAAAACGGAATTGAGCTATACACCAATGAAAGAGTTTCTGATATTCACAAAACAGCCAAAACAGTCACCACTTCAAATGATAGGACCTTTACCTATGACCAATTGGTATTGGCTACAGGCTCCGTTCCTTTTGTTCCGCCAATTCGAGGCGTTGAGAAAAAAGGGGTTTTCGTCTATAGAACTATTGGAGATTTGGAAGAAACCTTGGCCTATGCAGATACTATCAAAGGAGGGAAAGCTGCTATTCTCGGCGGTGGTCTATTAGGATTGGAAGCAGCCAAAGCAGTAATGGATATGGGTCTTGAACCCCATGTTGTGGAGTTTGCACCAAAATTGATGCCGCGTCAGTTGGATAGCCGAAGCAGTAAGGTGTTGCAAGTGAAGTTAGAGTCTATGGGCATCAACATCCATCTAAGTAAAGCGACCAATCAAATTCTTGGGAACGGAAAAATTACCGGAATGGAATTCGGCGAAGACGATATCCTTGATGTGGATATGCTGGTAATATCAGCAGGAATTCGCCCACGCGACGAGCTAGGGAAAAGTTCGGGACTAGAAATGGGAACACGAGGCGGTATTGTAGTAAACAATAAAATGGAAACCTCAGACCCCAATATTTTAGCCATCGGTGAAGTGGCGCTATACAATCAAATGATATATGGTCTTGTAGCTCCAGGCTATGAAATGGCACAAGTTGCCGTAGACCAAATTCTAGGAAAAGAAGATATAGTAATGGCTGCGGAGATTGACATGTCCACCAAACTAAAATTGATTGGTGTTGATGTAGCTAGCTTCGGCACTCCTTTTATGCCATCGGATAAGGGGCATTCCATCATATTTGAAAATAAAACGGAAAGTCTATATAAGCGTATTAATGTCACCCATGACGGCAAAAAGTTGTTAGGTGGAATTCTTGTAGGCGATGCAGATGATTACAATATGTTATTACAGTTGTATCAAAATGAGATGCCCTTACCGGAGAATCCCGAAGCTCTAATTATAGGAAGTCGCGGTGAAGGTGGCAGCTCCTTCGGTAGCGCGATGGACTTGCCTGATACTGCATTAGTATGTTCCTGTGAAGCAGTTAGCAAAGGTGCTATTTGTTGTTCGGTGTTGGAGGATGGGAATGAAAATCTAAAGGCTGTGGTCAAAGCCACCAAAGCAGCTACCGGATGTGGTGGTTGTAAACCTATGGTCGTCGACCTTATCACCGAAAGTCTAAAGACGCTAGGAAAAACCGTAAAAGTCCAAATTTGCGAACACTTTGAATATTCGCGTCAAGAGCTTTTTGATATTGTAAAATTAAGAGGCATCCAAGATTATGACGAGCTTCTAGATACTGTCGGCAAAGGTCATGGCTGTGAAGTGTGTAAGCCTGCTGTTGCCGCTATTTTTGCAAGTATTTATAATGAAACAGCAAATGCCCAAAATACGATACAAGATACCAATGACCGTTATTTAGCCAATATTCAGCGCAACGGCACCTACTCCGTTGTGCCAAGGGTTGCCGGTGGTGAAATCACTCCAAAGCAATTGATGGCCATGGGCAGAATAGCTCAGAAATATGATTTATATACCAAAATTACGGGCGGACAACGTATAGATATGTTCGGGGCAAAACTACATGAACTTCCTTTAATTTGGGAAGAATTAATAAAAGAAGGCTTTGAAACCGGACAGGCATACGGAAAATCGTTACGTACCGTAAAAAGCTGCGTGGGTTCTACTTGGTGCCGATACGGAATGGACGAAAGTGTAAGCTTTGCGGTAGAAATTGAAAACCGATACAAAGGCATTCGTTCCCCACATAAATTTAAGGGAGGCGTCTCTGGCTGTATTCGTGAATGTGCTGAAGCAAGAGGAAAAGATTTTGGCTTTATCGCAGTAGAAGGCGGATGGAATGTTTATGTAGGTGGAAATGGTGGCGCGAATCCGAAACATGCTGTATTACTAGCGGAAAAAGTAGACAAAGCAACTGCAATAAAATACGTAGACCGCTTTATCATGTTCTATATTAAAACAGCACTACCATTGCAGCGCACCGCTCCTTGGTTGGAAAAACTCGAAGGGGGCATTACCTACCTACAGAATGTGGTTATCAATGATTCCCTCGGAATTGTAGATGAATTGGACAACGAAATGCAAGCTCTAGTGGATTCGTACAAATGTGAATGGAAAGAAGCCGTTGAAACTCCCGAAATACGAGAGCGTTACACCCACTTCGTAAACTCCGAAGAAACGGATAACAACATCGAATTTGTATCACTAAGAGAACAGAAAATGCCCAAAGAATGGGCGTAAGGAAAGTACGGGGTTTGAAATACAAAGTACGAAATACATAACAAATGTCTGGTCGAGCGTAGTCGAGACCTCCTTATAACAGATAAATATGCTTACAGTTCTAAACACATACGAAACAGTACAACCAGAAAATGTAGCTTTCTGGTTCAAAGCAGCACCCACTTCTAAATTCCCAAAAAACGGAGGTGCCTGTATCAAATTCAAAGACAAGCAAATAGCAATTTTCAACTTTACTAGGGAAGGCACTTGGTACGCCTGCCAAAATCTTTGTCCCCATAAAATGGAAATGGTTTTATCTCGGGGAATGATTGGCGAAGAAAACATGGAAGCCAAAGTGGCCTGTCCGTTGCACAAAAACAACTTCTCCTTAAAAACAGGAAAACATCTAAATGGGAATTTAGAAGCTATTGCTACTTATCCGGTTAAAGTCGTGGATGACTTTGTCTATGTAGGCTTTTCTGAATAGCTTTGACAAAACGTCACCCCTATGGCAACTACGGATAAATTACAGAAAGCATTTCAACGTTTCGATTCGGCCAATCAAGAAGACCCGAATACGGAGGTTTTTCAGGGAATAACCTATCCGAAAGAATTGTTATACGCCCATAGGATGACCGAACAGCTAAAAGTCTTTGCTCCCGATGCCTCGGAAGCCTTGCAATTGACCACACGTTGCCAGCATATTTGTCGCTGGGAAATCGCTCGAGATTCTTATGATATGAACAGAGAGGGTTATTTACGATGGCGACAGGATTTGAAGAAATTCCATTCAAAAAAAGCTCAGGAGGTGCTAGAAGAAATAGGCTATTCAGAAGAAGTAATTAAGAAGGTCAAATTTCTCTTGGAAAAGAAACAACTTAAGAAGAATGAAGAAACCCAAACTTTGGAAGATGTAATATGCTTGGTATTTCTAGCATATTATTTCGAGCAATTTGCAGCCAAACATCCCGACGAAAAAACCATTGACATTCTTCAAAAAACGTGGCGAAAAATGTCTGACAAAGGTCATGAAGCAGCTTTGAAATTACCACTTTCAGAAAGTGTTCTTAATTTGGTATCCAAAGCGATTAGTACCCGATAAGTTACCTTAGCCAAAAGCAAATAAATCAATGCCAAACAGCAAACATCAAAAACCACTTGACACCACGACCTTTCTACGGATTCGCAAGTGGTATCTATTGGCGTTAGCTGGAATAGCATTGACGATTATTATAGCGCAGCTATTAATTCAGACTCATTTAAATTCGCAGTTAAACGATTCTCGGGTTATTAATATTGCCGGTCGCCAACGTGCACTCAGTCAAAAGTTGGTGAAAGAAATTTTGCTCCTAAAAGATGTAACTAACCCAGAAGATAGACAGGAGACCACTTCAGAAATAGCGCGAACATTATCAGTTTGGAAAGCTTCCCATGAAGGTCTGCAATCGGGGAATTTACAAATGAAACTTCCGATAGAAGAAGATGCTGAAATTCTTTCTCTTTTTCAAAACATTGACGCCAATCATAAAGCCATGGTCAGTGCTGCAGAAGCAATTTTATCTCAAGAAAAAGCGGCGACTCCTGATTTCACAAAACAGAAAAAAGTTCTTTTGGACAACGAACGGAATTTTTTACAGTTGATGGACAACATCGTAAACAAGTACGATAAACGTAGCAATGCAAAGCTTCAAAATCTGAAACAGAAAGAATACCTGTTATTGGCTTTCTCGCTCTTGATTTTACTACTTGAAATGCTTTTTATTTTTAAGCCATTATCGATTCAAATTCGAAAGACCATTTCCAATTTGATGCAAAGCCAATTGGAATCAGACATCAACGCAGAAAAAATAGAGACCTTATTAACGGAGAAGGAAAAATCTTTACAAGAACTACAAGAGCTGAATTTCGTCATTGATAATGCAGCTCTATTCGCTAGTGCCCGAAAAGATGGCAGTATTGTTTTTATCAGTAAGAAATTCTTGAATTTATTAAAATGTTCGGAAAAGGACTTGAAAAAGCCCTTATCTGAAGTACTTACGGCGGATGAAGGGCAGCAAGAATATTTGAAAGAAGTTTTAAAGGCGAATAGGAAAAACGTTATCCGTACCGAAGAACTAAAAATCACTACTATTAGCGGTGAGGAATTTTGGCTTGATATGTCGATTGTACCCATGCACAAATCAAGCAGGGAACAGAGTATATTGATTCTGTGTTCCGACATTACCGAACGCAAACAAAACCAGTTGAAAGTTGAGCAATTGACCCAGCAAAATTTTGAAGAGCGCATGCATCAGAAAAAAGTGCAGGCCAGCCAAATTGTAGAAGGTCAGGAAGAAGAACGAAAGAGAATCGCCAAAGATATTCATGACGGAATTGGACAAATGTTGACGGCTTTGAAGTTTAATATTGAATCTATAGACATAGAGAATAAGGAAAAAACAATTGAAAAAATCACCTATCTAAAGGACCTAACGGCTGATCTGATAAAAGGAGTCCGTACAGCAACTTTCAATTTGACTCCGCCAGAACTGAGTGACCATGGTATTTTTCCCGCCCTTCATAAAATGACGATAGAGCTAACAAAACTTACAGGGAAAACGATTTTGTTCGAGAATAAAATCGACGAGAACATTCGTTTTGATTCTCTAGCCGAGACCAACATCTACAGGGTAACTCAAGAAGCAGTAAACAATGCCATTAAATATGCCCAAGCCAATTATATTCTGGTTACTATCAACTTTAAAGATGATATTCTAAGCGTAGTCATTGATGACGATGGAAAGGGGTTTGATGATTCTATTTTGGGGAAAGTACCAAAAAACAACAGCGAAGGTGGCATGGGACTTTTCTTTATGAAAGAACGAATTAGCTATATCAATGGACGCCTATTTATAAATTCAGAATTGGGCAAGGGAACACGAGTAACTATTAATTACAAAACTGATAAAACGACAGCATTGAATGGAGCGGAATGAATTGTATCCTGTTTTTTTAAAAGTATCACAATTAAATATATTGATTGTGGGAGGTGGAAATGTGGCGGAAGAAAAATTGACATTTCTATTGAAGTAGAGTCCTAATGCGCTAGTGGAAATGGTTTCTCCGATGTTTCGGGAAGCAACCATCGCTCTAGCAGAAAAATTCGATATTCAAATGCACAAAGATGTATATCATAAGAAGTATTTGGAAGGAAAACATATGGTGGTGGCTACCACCGATAATGTTCCTATTAACCAACAAGTCCAAGGTAATAAAGGCGTGGGAAAAGGAAAACATCGAGGCCATCGAACTATTTTTC
>CAZRIE010000087.1:0-17801 GCA_964600075.1 uncultured Flavobacteriaceae bacterium | reverse complement strand
GGGAGGTGAAGAGGACAGAGTTTAAATTACACTCCCTCTTAAAAGCCAAATTCAAAAGTTTGGCGGTCTTCGCAAATAAATACGAACCTCTAGTAAAGCCTATAATAGCAATGTTTTATAAACGTTGTAGTGGGTGAGTGCTTTATATCAGTCCTATTTTCCTCATTTCCCAAAAACACTTTTCTGTTGCATCTATATCAACTGAAGCATCGTGAGCTTCATCAAAATCAACTCCAAATAATTTTATATGTAGTTCTGATAATTTTGGCCATTTATATCCGTAAGGTCCGGAAATTTTACAATAATTTGTCGAAGATTGCATAGTACATAATTTTCTTTTTCGTCCAAAGTCGCTATGAATTCTTTTTCTTAATAATTCCGCTCCAATGATTTTTTCATCAAAACTAATATTATGTGCTACAATGAAATCAGATTTTTCAACTAATTCACTAAACCTTACGAGCACTTTTTCAAGATTTTCACCTTCATTAATAGCCTTCTCTGTATAAATTCCGTGAATTCTTGAAGAATCGATAGGAATGCTGAAATTTTCTGGTTTAATTATGCAATTGTATGATTCGATACGATTCCCATTATTGTCACATAAAATCCACGCAATTTGAATCATTCTTGGCCAGTTATTCAAATCTGTTATAGGTGCTTTCCAATTTTTTGGTAATCCAGTAGTTTCTGTGTCAAAAAATAAATACATGTTTATTGTTTTTTAATTGTTTATCAGAGTCTGTTTTTGCATTACCCACAACTTGGGTTCTGTCGCGTCTGTCAAAATTTACAATAATTTGGTCATAACAAAATAAATATTTAGACTAATCTTCAGGTACTTACGTTTTTTAAGTTTCCTATTATTTTCTAAAAATAAGTTCAAATATTACAGATGCTACAGAACCGCCATATCCACTAATAATAAAATTCGCATCGATTTGCACTGTTTTGATATACCTTTCTTATATTTAGTATGCGAAAGCATCAAAACGCCGGGTTACGTGTCTTTTTACGTGTCCTGTTTTAGAAAAAATATTGTAACTGTATGGTTATCAACGGAATGTGACGGGAATCCGAATCCTGCCACCCCGACCTGCCCATCGCTTCAGCTCCCCCTGCGTCGCCTTCTTGAAAAAAGGAGGGGACCTTTTTAAAATACGTATTTTTAGTAAACCAACCTTAACACTCCCCCGTAACCGGATCACAACTATCGCCTTCACTTATCACCTCAATAGGTGAAACCTGAGCAAACGCATCTAAAAACGCCCTAACGGGCTGGGCACCGCTAATCCCATATGTATCATTGATGATAAAAAAAGGAACTCCGGTAACGCCACGTTGTTGGTAATGTGCAATCTCTTGTTTTACTGCATAGGCAATGCTATCATCGGCAAGAATGCGTTTAGTCTTTTCAGCATCCCAACCGTATTCTGCCATGACTTTGATAAGTACTTTGGGTTTGTTAAGATGTAGATTTTCATCAAAATAGGCTTTTAAAAAGCGCTCTTTAAGTACGTCTTTAAAACCTTCTTCTCCCGCTACATGCAGCAATTGGTGTAACGGCAATGTATTTACGGCCAACCACTGGTCTCCGAAATTAAAGGTGATGCCTTCTTCTGCCCCTACTTCGGTAAGGCGATCGGTCATGGCCTTGGTGCGTTCTAGATTACCAAATTTATTAGTGAGGTAGGTATCACGGTCAAAACCAGATTCGGGTATAGTCGGATCCAACTGAAATGGATGCCAGGTCACATCCACTGGGGCGCCTTTCCATTGCTTTAATGCGGTTTCTAGTCTGCGCTTGCCCACATAACACCAGGGACAGGCTACGTCTGATACGACAGCTACTTTTATTGTTTCTTTTTGCATTTTATTATTTTAAACCATCTATTGGTCGTCATTTTTAAGTAAAACTTACATATAAAAAAAGTCTAGTGCTGTACCCCTTTACAGAAAATAGGACAGCTTAAAATTCGAATTAATTAATTTTAAATGTATGGATAATTTTGAATTATTTAATGGCAATTTTAAACAAGAAAGTGCTAAGATTATACTCTCAAAAATCTCCAGCGTTCGTATTTAAAACACAAGATTGGAATTGATTCTCTAGATGATTTGATGTACTTATAATTCATTTTCAGGTATTAGTGATTTTGAATTTGCGGCAAAATACCAAACCCTCACAATTTTAACAACCCTAGAAGTCCCTTTTTAGCTAGAAACACGGAGATGTTGGCAGAAATCAATCCACAAACCTAAGATACTCGACCTAAAATATACCCCCGCTAGGTTGGTTGATGTCGACCTAATAGCCAAAGCCCTCTGCCGATATTACTATTTGATTTTTACGAAGTAGTAAGCTATTTTGGTTACCGTAATAAAACCATCCAAAAGCTTTTGTGGTTTCTCGCGGTCTTCGATAACGGTCCGGTCTGGCACTTGGGGGCATCAACCGAAATCCGTTTTCATACTTTTTCATTACATTTAGGATATTAATTTTTTGACCGAACGAGCATTGTACCACGTACCGATGAAAACTACCGGCCATATCATAGTTCTTTTGACCTTCCTTTTCACCCAAGGTGTGGTGGCACAGAAATACTTTAAAATCGATAACGACCTCGTCGATGAAATTACCTTTAAAAAAGGGCTTGCCGCAATAGCTCAGGAGTACAACCCGCAAATAGTTACCTACAAAACTTTCGAACGGGTTACGGCCCAAGATTCCATTATCGAGAATATCGCCATTGTCGTCATGACAGAAGAAGATGATACTGAAACCTACCGCGTTTTTGATTTTCTGGGCCAACCGTTACCTGATTTTGAATTTAATGATACTCGGGGTGCTGCGGTTTCCAAATCAAAATTCTTAGGAAAATATACCGTGGTCGGTCTGTACAAAGACCCTAGCCAAATACGAAAGTCTCATGTAAAAGGGATGAACGCTCTAACAGAAACGGGGTTGTATAATGCCGTATCGTTGATTGCGAAGAACGGCGAGCGGCCTACGATGGCCAAAAAAGCCGATTTTCCTATCCTGAACGAATGTATTTCTTGGTATATTGATAATATCTCGATTCCCGAAGATCCCAAATTCTTGGTGCTCGACGAAACCGGAAAACTGCGCTATATCTATCAACAATTTCCTGATAAAAATAGTACGACCACGCCCATTGACTCTGTACATCTCAAAATTTTTGATATTTTGAAGTAGGGGGGTTCGACAAATTTCCCTTTTCTGTTAAATAGAAAACCATTTTACTTGATTGTCCTCCCCAGAGCCCCTCCAAAAGGAGGCGCGCAGATTTGACAAAAAGCTAGGGATTCAAAGGTGTCTAGAAACAGGTTCCTCCGTATGGGAGGCATAGGGCTGGGGCGATTCCAAGTCAGAACTTTCCAAATCTGTTGGATTTGATAAAATTTAATGCATAGCATGTATCTTATTTTGTGTTTCAAGTTTCCTTAACTTTGAACCTGACACGTTTAACCTGAAAACCGTTGTACGACTATATCAAAGCCCTGCATTTAATTTTCGTAATCACTTGGTTTGCGGGCCTCTTCTACATGCCCCGATTATTCATTTACCATATCGAGGCTTCCCAGAAAGCATCGCCAGAAAAGGAAATTTTGACAAAACAACTGCAACTGATGTCTAAACGCCTGTGGTATATCATCACTTGGCCCTCAGCCGTTCTAGCGACCTTGTTCGCGATATGGCTTTTGATACTTATACCCGCTTGGTTACAACAACCATGGATGCATGTTAAACTAGCTTTCGTCGTTTTGCTGATTGCCTATCACCTAAAAAACCATATTATCTTCAAGCAATTACAGCGCGATGAGGTAAAATATAGCTCGAACTATATGCGCATCTGGAACGAGGGTGCCACGCTTATCCTATTCGCCGTGGTCTTTCTAGTCGGTTTAAAAAGCGCCTTCAACTGGATTTTCGGTGTCGTCGGAATCATCGTTTTGGGTATTTTGCTAATACTCGGCATCAAACTTTACAAACGCATTCGACATAAAGATCCGGAAGCCTAATAAAGTTTGCAGTGGGCAATTATGTCTTTTTGCTATTGAAACTGCCTACTGTTACTGCAACCTGCGTACTGAAACTTGGTTCGATATTTGCTACCTTTGAATTCAAAGTCCGGTCACTTGTTCACAAAACTTTCCCTTCGATCCCGCATATTCGTATCTATGATCCTGCTAGTGCTGATAGCCTCGGTACTAATTGTAGGGGTGACCATTTACCAATCTCGCGAGCAATCGCAAGACTACCATATAGAACGGCTTGAACGTAAAGAAGATCAGATACGGCAGAGCCTCGCCTATGTATTAAGGGAAACGACCTATCCTGTTGTTACCGAAAACCTAGGATATATTTTTCAAAAAGAAATCTACCGCATTGCCAATGTGCAGAACCAAAGGCTTAATATTTATGACCTCGAGGGACAGCTTATCAAAAGTTCACGCGCCACGTTCGAGATCGATTCCCTTTCGAACTGTCTCGACCCCTATATTCTCAACAACTTAGAAGCGAGCCCCATCAAACGTTTTGTCGACGAGAAGGCGTTGGCCGGTGATAACTATAAAGCATCGTACACCTACATCAATGACGGCAAATTCAAACCAATCGGGATATTAAACCTCCCCTACTACGAAGACGACTCTTTCAATAATATGGAGCTCCGGGAATTCTTGATACGTCTAGGCGGGGTCTATTTTTTAATGTTGCTGATCGCCATCGGGCTGGCGTATTTTATATCGACCTATATCACGCGGTCGTTACAGACAATTTCAGATATGCTGGGTAAAACGGATTTGACCAAAAGGAATCAAAAAATACTGATCGACAACCCAAGCGAAGAAATCAAAAAACTTGTCACCTCGTACAACGCCATGATCGATGAACTGGAACATAGTGCGGTAAAGTTGGCCCGTAGTGAACGAGAGCAGGCATGGCGCGAAATGGCCAAACAAGTGGCTCATGAAATCAAGAATCCGTTGACGCCCATGCGATTGAGCGTGCAGAGCTTTGAACGTAAGTTCGACCCAAAAGACCCTAAAATAGAGACAAAGGTCGCTGAATATTCAAAAACCCTGATCCAACAGATCGATACGATGAGCAGTATCGCATCGGCCTTTTCCAATTTTGCCGAAATGCCGGCGCAGCAGAACGAAACCTTGAACGTGGTCGAGATCGTTAAATTGGCATTGGATATTTTCAATGAGCATTACATCCATTTTATTTCTGAGGAGGAAAAGATTATTGCCAAATTGGATCGTACACAACTTATTCGAGTGGTAACGAATCTGGTCAAAAATGCTATTCAGGCGCTTCCTGATGTGGAATCGCCACGTATTTTGGTATCCGTTGACAATGATGGTGATTTTGTAAAAATATCGGTGGCCGACAATGGTATTGGCATAGAAGACGGTTTCAAGGATAAAATTTTCGAACCCAAGTTCACTACGAAGTCAAGCGGAATGGGGCTTGGCTTGGGCATGGTGAAAACTATTGTCGAAACCTATAAAGGCAGTATCAATGTCACTTCACAACCCGGAAAAGGGACGGTTTTTACAGTCAGGTTTCCGAAGGAGAACTAGTTAAAAATGAGTTTAAAACAATCATAACTTAAGAGACTATACATTATGAACTATAGTAACGTACTATTGTCTACAAGACAATCCATCGCAACGATCTCTATAAATCGGCCAAAAAAGCTTAACGCCTTGAACCGGGAAACCATTCGAGAACTCCATGATGCCTTCGAGACATTGGAAGCGGATAACGAAATCAAAGTCATCATCTTGACCGGAAGCGGCGAAAAAGCCTTTGTGGCAGGAGCAGATATTTTAGAATTTGCCAATTTTTCGGAAAAAGAAGGCCGTCAATTAGCGGCTAAGGGCCAAGAACTGTTATTCGACTTTGTCGAAAATCTATCCAAACCCGTTATTGCGGCGGTAAACGGGTTCGCCCTGGGAGGTGGGCTCGAGCTTGCTATGGCATGCCATTTTCGGGTTGCGAGCCATAATGCACGAATGGGGCTTCCTGAAGTGTCTTTAGGTGTAATTCCAGGCTATGGAGGCACCCAACGTCTACCGCAACTTATCGGTAAGGGCCTGGCCATGGAACTTATTATGACCGCCGGTATGATAGACGTAGATCGGGCACTGAGCTACGGCTTGGTCAACCACGTCGTATCGCAAGAACTATTGTTGGGTTTTTGCGAAAAACTAGCAGGTAAGATATCGAATAATTCCCCTGTGGCCATCAAACACGCAATAAAAGCAGTAAATACGGGTTTTAAGAACAGTAATGGATATGCTGCCGAAATAGCCGCTTTTGGTGCCTGTTTCGGAACCGAGGATTTTAAAGAAGGTACGACCGCCTTTTTAGAAAAGCGGAAAGCCGATTTCCCCGGTAGATAGCATAGCCTCAAAAACCTACTTAATGTGTCTTAAATTCCAAGCCCCAAATTCCAAATTCCAATATTTGGAAAGTACTTTGTACCGCACCCTGAAAAGTGCCGTACTCCTGCTTTTTCTTTTCGCCTTTTCAACCATAACGGCTCAGGAAATACCCGTAAACTATAGCTTAGGCGAAAATTATTCCGATAGGTATAAATATTCGACGGTATTGTCCATTGAAAGCGCTACCAAAGGTGAGACGGTATTGGTCCGCACCTATTATGGTGGTTTTCCGCTGCGCGCCAAAGGGCACTTTATCGAAATTTATGATACCGAGCTGAACCTTATCAACGATTACAACTACAAATATGCGGGTGAGCATATGGTCGACGGTTTCGTAAAGAACGGACAGTTGTATTTATTAGAGCTGGTTTATGACTTCAATACGGAAGCCTATAATTATGTAGTCCATCAAAGCCCGCTAGTGGATTTCAATTTTTCGGAAAGGGTGTTACTTTCCATTCCTTCCAAAGAAGTTATCAATCCGCTTGCCGTCAATAAATACAACCGCAGTTTTGGTAACGGTTTCTCTACGGCGACCCACTTTAACGATAAGCGAACAGCGTTTGCCATTACAGTGCATTATCGTGAGGGAAGAGACCAAAAGTACAAGGTTTTTCTCTACGGAACGGATTTAAGAAATCAGTTCAAATACGATTTCACATCCGCCATTAAAGAAAAAAACTATGCTTTTGAAAATATCGAGGTATCGGACGACCTCAAATCGGTCTATCTAATGGGTAAGGCCTTTTTCAAGAAAAGAAAGTCAGATCTCAAAGAGCGCAGGTTTCAATACGAGCTGGTCAAGATTACCGAAACGGGACATAAAATTCAAGAGTTTACCGATGCCGGAAGGTTTCCCGAGTCGTTGAAACCTATTCTGATCAATAATGACCTGAAGATCGTAGGTTTTTATGCCGATCGCAAAGACAAGCGTTACAATGGGCTCGTGTATTTTAATCTAGACACCGGTTCCTTAAGTATAAAATCAAAAAAATACAATCCATTTTCAGAGCAATTTATGCTTGATAAGTTCGGTCGCGAAGTCGATGCCGAAATCAAGAATTTGATATTCAAGAGCGTGCATATTACACCGAGCGATGCGATTATGTTTAGTGCCGAAGAATATTTTGTTACGAAAGGGGAAGACATTAGTTCAGGCGGCACTCAGATTACCGAACGCTACCATTACAACGATATCGTTTTAGCCAAACTTGACGCTTCGGGCAACATGGAATGGGCACGTAATATCAACAAGGCCGAGGTCACCCAAGGTGATGCCTCATACGCTTCCTATACTGCTTATGGTCATGGCGACGATATGTATTTCTTTATCAATTCGGGCGAAAATCCGCAACGGATCAGTAAAGAACGTATTCTATTCAAGCAGGGCTTTAGTAGAAACCCAAATATGTTCGTGATCAAGGTAGATTCAGAAGGAAGCCTTTCGTATAAAAAATTGGTCGACGATAAAGAAGTGCGCCTGCCGATAATGGTTTCACGGCCCCTAGTTGATATAAATAGCGGTAACCTTTATTTTTATGCAAAGCGCGGTACGAAGAAGCAGCTAGTGCGGGTTTCGGTAAAATAAACACAGCCAACTTTATCATTGGAATTTTCGCTACTATCCAAAATATTTCTTTACAGGGTGCCCTCCTTATATTCACTTGCCACCGACGAGCAAAGCGAGAGGAAGGCATAGGTGCCGATAGGTGGGGTGGTTACTTAGGCACATGCTAGTTTCAATAGGATTTCTCTCCCTAAGAAAGAGCTAAATATTGTGGAATTCCGACCACCATGTGAGAGCTCCTCTGCCTGTCGGCATCTCCCCTCCACGAGGGAAGAACAATAAAATTAACAATATTCAATTAAGAAAAATAGGATTATTTCCATATTTTTGGAATAAATCCTATTTTTTGAAACTCAAAGATTACATTAAAGGGCGCGGGGCGCAGCAAAATACTTCGAATAGATTCCTAGAATACAGCTACGAAACAAGGGATGATTTTCTCGAATTCTGTCGTATTGAAGGCGAAGAAGCGGATAAGAACAAAACGCAATACATTCCCATTTTTCCGAAGACCATTGTAAATAAGGTTACAAGTCCCGACGTGGGGATGCTGTATTCTATGAATCCCTATCAGGGCTGTGAGCATGGCTGTATTTATTGCTACGCCCGAAATACACACGAATTTTGGGGCTATAGCGCAGGCTTGGATTTTGAACGTAAGATATTAGTGAAAAAAACGGCTCCTGAACTTTTGGAAGCCAAACTGAAAAGTAATCGCTGGGAAGCAAAAACAATCGTCTTATCAGGAAATACAGATTGCTATCAACCTGCGGAGAAGAAGTTCATGATAACCCGTGCATGTCTTGAGGTATTTCTAAAATATCGCCATCCGGTCGGCATGATAACCAAAAACGCCCTAATACTTCGCGATTTGGATATTCTAAAGGAATTAGCCAAAAATCGACTGGTCGGTGTAAACATTTCAGTTACCTCGTTGTCGGAGGAGACACGCCGTATTCTTGAACCGCGAACGACGACCATCAAAAAACGGTTGGAAACGATACGGATCCTATCAAAAAACAACATTCCTGTAAATGCCATGCTTGCACCGATAATTCCCGGAATAAATAGTCATGAAATTATGAACTTGGCCAAAGCTGTTTCTGATAATGGGGCCAGCTCTTTTGCTTTTACAATGGTGAGGCTGAACGGTGCTGTCGGCCAGATTTTTACCGATTGGATAAAGAAAACCATGCCCGATAGAGCCGACAAAGTGTTGCATCAAATCGAGGACTGTCATGGTGGTACCTTGAATGATAGCCGTTTCGGCATCCGCGGTCGTGGCGAAGGCAAGATTGCTACCCAGATACATGACTTGGTGCGATTAGCTCGGCATACCTATTTTAAGGACAAAGTGTTTCCTCCTTTGAACCATGAAATACATAATCAGTTTAAGGATGGGCAGATGAAGTTATTTTAATTCGCAATTGCGGTTACGACAACTCCCAGCCTATGCGATAGCTGCCTTTGACCCATTCGTTGGCCTTGTCCCAATTGGTGATTTTCATGTTTTCGCCATCCCAAAGAAATCTACGCCTTCCGGGGTACAAAAAACCGTCGCCATCCTTCTTTTTCTCTTTGTACTGAAACGCTTTTATAGCCAGATTGCCCATCAGGACAGCTTCCGTTAATGGTCCCGAACGTTGAAAATCAGATGAGGTCTCTGTGCCATTGAGACAGCCATCGACAAAGTTGCGCTGGTGCCCACCGACATCACCATCTACTCTTTTGAGGTATGGTGCCGGTGCTTTGAACATTTCCATATTCTTACTGGGGAGCAATCTCGCATTGCGCGAATAGGTATCGGCGACCAGAATGCCTTTGGTTCCGTAGAAAACAGATCCGCCACCACCGTCGCCTATCGTTTCGCCGTCCGCGAGTTCATCGGGTAGGTTGGGCTTCAATCCGCCATCGTACCAGTTCAGTGCGATATCGCCATGTGCTACGGTATGGAACTTCAAACGTACAATTGATGATGCCGGGCAGGATTCGCTATAATCCGCCTCCGCAAAATCGCCTACCCAATTGGTGGTACAACTCGCTTCAGCTTCGGTAGGGTAAGCCAAATCGAGCACTCCAAAAGGCGTTTCCATAATGTGGCAGCCCATATCGCCAAGGGCACCTGTTCCAAAATCCCAAAAACCTCTCCATTTAAAGGGTAGGTAGGCATCATTATAATCACGTATTTTAGCAACGCCCAGCCAAAGGTCCCAATCCAACCCTTTTGGTACGGGCTGTTTTTCGGAAGGCAACGGAACGCCTTGTGGCCAAACGGGGCGGTTGGTCCAGCAATCGACCTTATGCACTTTTCCGATAATACCCGACTGGATCCATTCTTTGGCCTCACGGCTACCATCGCTCGATGCCCCTTGATTGCCCATTTGGGTCACTATCCCATTTTCTTTGGCAACATTGGTCATCATTCTTGCCTCGTTGATATTATGTGTTAACGGTTTTTCAACATAGGCATGTTTCTTCGCGCGCATAAAGGGCAAAGCAATCGAGGCGTGCATATGATCGGGAGTAGCGACCATAATAGCATCGATTTCTTCAAGATGTTTATCGTAAACCTTTCTATAGTCTTTATATGTTTTTGCCTTTGGATACTTTTTATAGGAATCTGCCGCCCTACGGTCATCGACATCACAAAGCGTCACAAATTTCACCTTACCGGTCTCGTCGAGACCTTTCATTACTCCCGCGCCGCGCCCGCCAACTCCAAAAGCACCTATATAGAGCGTATCACTTGGGGCAACATGGGTTTTACCCATTACAAAACTGGGCACTATCGAGAAAGCGGTTGAAGCCGCTGCGGTATCTTTAATAAATTTTCTTCTTTCCATCATATTAATCGGTTGAGGTTCAGACTATGTAAGGTACGAAAATTTAAAAAAGGGGCTGGTGTTTTTTAAGATGAAGATGTGCTTCTCGAAGCTGGCACGAGAGGATTCCACTCTTTGTAAAACTGCTTTAGATAGTCTAACATATAATAGTGTCTTTCTTCGGCCAATTTTTTACCGGTTTGTGTATGCATCTTACCCTGCAACAAAAGCAATTTTTCGTAAAAATGATTGATCGTAGGCGCTGTCGATTTTTTGTATTCTTCTTTTGTCATCTTCAGGTTCGGAGCGATTTCAGGATTGTAAAGCTCCCTATTCTTAAAGCCCCCGTAATTGAAAGCTCTAGCAATACCGATGGCACCCAGGGCATCTAAACGATCTGCGTCTTGAACGACCTGTAGTTCTTTTGAGTTAAAACGGCGGCCCGGCCTTTTCGAGAGAGAATTCTTGAACGAAATATTCTCTATTATTTTGACCACATGCTTCGTGGTCTTTTCTTTGACTTTTAGGGCCTTCAAAAAATCTTCCGCCAGTTTCGGGCCGATGGTCTCATCGCCGTCGTTGAATTTGGCATCGGCAATATCATGCAATAAGGCGCCAAGGCTAACCACGAGGATGTCTACTTTTTCTTCTTTTGCAATAAGCAAGGTGTTATTAAAGACCCTTTGTATATGAAACCAATCATGACCGCCCTCAGCACCTTGTAAGGTTTGTTTTACGAAAGCGATCGTTTGCTCTATAATTTCGGAGTCCGTCATTTTGGTGATTGAAAAGAAGTTAGTCCTGATACTACCGCTTTTTCGGTTTCCATGATAACGGTATCGAAATTTTCTTTGATTTCAATGGGCTTATGAACCTCGAAAGTAATGTGGTTTCCTATTCCGTTCGGAAATTTACCATATCGAAGCATTTTCCATGAATTATCAATACTGATTGGCACCACCAGTGCCGATGGCGCGTTTTTCATCAACAGTTTTAATCCCGTAGCCTTAAAAGCCTTCGGATGGCCGGTACGACTGCGCGTGCCCTCGGGAAAGATAACCGCGCTTCTGTTGTGTTTCTCAATATACCTCCCCAATTTAGCGATTTCTGACAAAGCTTGTTTACTATCATTTCTGTCGATTAAAGCTGAACCCCCGTGCCTTAGGTTATAAGATACACTTGGGATGCCCTTGCCCAACTCTTTTTTACTCACGAATTTAGGATGGTGCTTGCGCATGAACCAAATAATGGGTGGAATATCGTGCATACTCTGATGGTTCGGAACGATAATCAATGGCCGGTCTGTAGGGATGTTGTGCGGGTTGTTAAAAGCGTAAGTGGTGCCCAGTAGATGTGTACAGCGTATAAGGCAAAGGTTCTGAACGGCTACACTAGCGCGATGTGGCCCATAACCGAACCAGCTAAAGCAAATCCACTGTACGGGGTGAAAAACTATAAGACACAATCCGAAAAAAATCAGATAAAGCACCGTTAACGGATTTGCCAATAGTTTCTGCATGATGCAAAAATAAGGTTCTACAGGAATTTTTCAGAAAGAAAACAACGATTGTTTTTACGAAGGAAAGATAGGATAAAAAAGAAGTAAAGCCCACTAATAAAAAGAAACCGCCTGATATCAGGCGGTTTAACAACTACTTTTTATTCCCTCTCTTATGGGAGAGGTTTAGTGATGGGCCATTAGCAAAATTCGTCGAAGGCACCAATCAAATTCTCGGCAATCAATTCTGCTGGTCGTCCCTCGATATGGTGACGTTCGATCATATGCACCAATTCACCATCTTTGAACAAGGCCATGCTAGGTGACGAAGGTGGAAAAGGGATCATTAAACTTCTGGCGGCGTCCACTGCCTCAACATCTACCCCCGCAAAAACGGTTACGGCATTATCGGGCTTCTTGGCATTATGTAGGCTCAACTTTGCAGCTGGTCTGGCATTCGCCGCGGCACAGCCACATACTGAGTTTACGACTACCAAGGTAGTACCTTCCCTATTAATAGCGTTTTCGACCGATGCGGCCGTATATAATTCTTCAAACCCGGCCGATGCCAAGTCTTCTCTCATAGGTTTTACTAATTCTGCAGGATACATATTCTTTATTTTTATTTTCGTTCACAAATATACTCAATTTGTCGCATTTTGTCAGCGGCCTTAACGTTTCGTTGCGAAAATAGGTAGTCAGTATTACGTTAACCCTTCGGCCTAGGTTAGAGTAGTTGTTCGACTTTACTTTTGGTCGTGTTCAAAGTTCGGGAGGGCTTTTAAAAAAACTGCTTTTTCCCGCTAATTTTTATACTGCCGACTGTCACTGCTTACTGTCTACTTTTAATATCTTTGCACAAATTTACAACCGGTATGATCAAATGGTTCGCGGCCATCGCAGGATATTTTTTATTTCGTTTTCCCGGTGCAATTCTCGGGTTTCTATTGGGTAGCTTTATCGATAACCTTAGCAGTCGTGGCAGTGGTGCCCAGACTATTTTTAGAGATATGACGCGCCAAAGTGTCTCCCCTGCCGATTTCGAGCTGAACCTTCTTTCATTATGTTCGATAGTAATCAAGGCCGATGGTACGGTAAGTCAGCGCGAACTTGATTATGTGCGCCAATATTTTGTGAGTACCTATGGCAAGGAAAAAGCCAATGCCATCTTCAGAACTTTTAACGAAATCAACAAAAAGCACGAGATATCGGCGCAACGCATATGTGCTTTTTTGAACCAACGTACGCGCTATGAAGTGCGTTTGCAACTGTTGCATTTTTTATTCGGAATTGCCCAGGCCGATGGATCGGTGAGTAACCCCGAAATTCAAAAGATACGTGAGATAGCCGGCTATTTGCGAGTTGCCCTTCGCGATTTTGAAAGTATCAAGGCCATGTTCATAAAATCGGCCAACAATGCGTATAAAATTCTTGAAATTGAAAAATCGTCCACTGATAATGAGGTTAAAAAAGCCTACCGTACTATGGCAAAAAAATACCATCCGGATCGGGTGAATACCGAAAACGAAGCCATTAAAAAAGGTGCGGAAGAAAAATTCAAACAAGTGCAGAAGGCGTATGAAGAGATTCAATCGGAGCGGGAATCAAATTGAGTTGTCGGTTTGCAGTACCAGTAGGCAGTATTTTTTGAAGAATAAAAAGAACAAATCCCTAAACAAACAATCTTTTTTGAGCTTGACGCTAGAATTTAATTTTTACAACCAAGTGCTTACCGTAAATGCCCACTGAAAACTTAAGGAATGCAAAACCTATGGTTCTATATAAAACTTGGTCTCGACCATGTACTCGATTTTAGTGCCTACGACCATATGCTTTTTCTGGCGGCTTTAGCGCTTCCTTTTACATTCAAAAATTGGAGAAAAGTTGTTGTTTTGGCAACGGTGTTTACTATCGCCCATTGTCTTTCACTTGCTTTAAGCACTTACGATGTTCTTGTTATGAATGTTGAACTTGTCGAATTGTTGATTCCTGTTACAATCATAGTAACGGCCATTTTCAATCTCTTTTATATAAATGCCCGCGCCCAAGATAAGAGCCTATTGCTACACATATTGGCAACAACCTTTTTCGGGCTGATACATGGCTTTGGTTTCAGTAATTATTTTAGGATGCTAGTGGCCGAGGAAGATGATAAACTTTTTCCTTTGTTGGGTTTTGCCACGGGTATTGAAATTTCACAGCTGCTGATTGTACTTTCGGTTCTGACGTTGACCCATATCTCCCTATATATATTGAAAATTAAACAAATGCGTTTCGTCGTAATTAGTTCAATTTTGATTATCCTTTTTACACTACCAATGTTGATTCGAACGTTCCCCTTATAACGACGTACCGATTTTCACTTAAAATTAACCCCTAATAATTGTCAGGCCCTGTGAAAGCAGGTATCTTAGTGACTTTCTTTACGTAATGAAAGACGGTAAGCAAGCAAAATACGATAAAGCCTATCTGCGCATGGCACTGGAATGGGGGAAACTTTCCTATTGTGAACGCAAACAGGTAGGCGCTATAATCGTTAAGGATAGGATGATTATTTCCGATGGGTATAACGGAACACCGACCGGTTTTGAAAATGTTTGCGAAGATGAAGAAGGTTATACCAAGTGGTATGTTTTGCACGCAGAGGCCAACGCCATTAGTAAAGTCGCATCATCGACACAATCCTGTGAGGGTGCTACCCTTTATATTACATTGTCCCCATGTCGTGAATGTAGTAAGCTGATACACCAATCTGGCATTAAACGTGTTGTATATCAAAAGGCGTACAAAGATGATTCGGGACTCCAATTTTTAGAACGCGCCGGCATTGCTTTGGCGCACATGCCCCAAATCGAGACCTTTGCCTAATAGTGATTTATTTTTATGAAACGAAAACACAGTTACATTTGGCCAACCATCATTGCAGCGGCACTTGCCGTGGGTATTTTTGTTGGCGGCAAACTGCATTTTAACGATACCCCAGAAAAACTTTTTACCACAAATTCAAAAAAGGACAAACTTAATCGACTCATCGACTACATCGATTATGAATACGTTGATGAAATCGATACTGATAGTATTGTCGATGTTACGGTAAACCAGATTTTGGAAAAATTAGACCCACATTCTGTTTACATACCAAAAAATGAGATGGATCGGGTTTCGGAGAATATGAAAGGGGATTTTGTAGGAATCGGTATAAATTTTTATCCATATAAGGATACTATTGCAGTTATTCGTACCATACCACAAGGCCCCAGCTATTTAAAAGGCATTAAGGCCGGAGACCGTATTTTGATGGCCGACAAAGATACCCTGTATGGAAAAGACCTTGCAAGTGATGCTATAGTTCGCAAATTGAAGGGTAAAAAAGGAAGCTCTGTAGAACTCAAGGTTTACCGAAAAGATGAGGATAAGACTTTTACGGTGAACGTAAAACGCGGCGTAGTGCCCATTAAGAGTGTAGAGTCATATTATATGCTAACCGACGATATGGGTTATATCAAGGTAAATCGCTTTGCGGAATCAACTTTTAGAGAATTCAAAATGGCATTATCGGAACTACGCAAACAAGGCGCTCAGAAATTAACCTTAGACCTGCGGAATAATCCTGGGGGTTATTTGGGCGTAGCAGAGCAAATGGCCGATGAATTTTTGGAGGATGGTAAATTAATCCTCTTCACCAAAAACAAAAAAGGAAAAATAGACAAGACATTTGCCACCGAAAAGGGAAGTTTTGAAGATAAGCCTATCTACGTACTGATTAACGAACGTTCTGCATCGGCCAGCGAAATTATTGCCGGAGCCTTACAAGACAACGATATAGGCACCATCGTGGGCCGCCGTTCTTTCGGTAAGGGATTAGTACAGCGCGAGATGGAATTGGGAGATGGTTCTGCGGTTCGCCTGACCGTTTCAAGATATTATACCCCGACCGGGCGAAGTATTCAGAAAACCTACAAAAACGGAAACAAAGATTATTACAAAAAATTTACAGAACGTTACCACAGCGGTGAACTGGTTTCGGTAGATAGTATTAAAGTCGCCGACTCGTTAAAATTCACGACCCCAAAAGGCAAAGTTGTTTACGGCGGAGGTGGCATCATTCCCGATGTATTTGTGCCCATTGGAACTAACGAAGAAGAGGCTGTTCAGAGTATGGATAGTTACGGTTGGCTTTCCTATTTTATTTTTGAACATTTAGATGGTGATAGAAAGCTGTACAATGGGTACGCTGAACAGGAATTCATCGAAGATTTTCGTGTTGACGACATTCTTTTCGAAGAATTTGTAGACTATTCGATATCACGAAACCTGAAAATGAATTTCTATGATTATGAGGCTAGTATAAAGCTGTACCTAAAGGCTGCACTAGCGGAACAATTATTTGGTGCCAATGTACATGCCAAGATCAAAAGCCGTGAAGATACTATGTTGCAAGAAGTTCTTGAACTTGATAACCCTTTGGTCAAACAAGGGGACGCTGAGGCTATCGAAAGCAAGAATTAATCTTCCTTTATTTTTCGTTGTATTTTTTTGCTTGCCCGAAAGATCAATAGCAACATTATGGCACAAAGCGAGGCCACGATTCCGATAAGTGCAATAGTACTCTTACCTTCAAACGGAGTTTCAAAATCAATAATTGTAACGTTGTAAGCTACTAGTGCCAGGGCCATTACGACTAAGACTATATTGAGTGTTTTGTTCATTACTTTTTAATTAATCGTTAAAAGTTAATGCATATTTTGCACATGAAATTTAGTTCCCCATTTGGAGTTGTACGGCTAGAACAATTGATTGATATTCGTAGCGAAAAGTTTTACCGCTATGGCGAGCAAAATGACGCCAAAAACTTTTCTGATTACGCTTAGGCCATTTTTCCCTAACACCTTTTCGATACGTTTAGACGACTTTAAAACAAGATAGACAAAAATAGTGTTCACAACAATCGCAACGATAATGTTCTCTACATAATATTCGGCCCGTAGGGACAGCAAGGCCGTCAATGTTCCCGCACCGGCAATTAGAGGAAAAGCAATAGGAACAATTGAGGCACTCTCCGGTTCATCTTCTTTGTAAAGGCTTATGCCCAGAATCATTTCGATCGCCAAAAAGAAAATAACGAATGCGCCGGCCACGGCAAACGAATACACATCGATGCCGATCAATTTTAGAATTTCTTCGCCTACGAATAAAAAGGCTACCATGATTACGGCTGCGACGACCGAGGCTTTCTCAGATTGGATATGCCCCACTTTTTTGCGCAAACCGATAATAACGGGTACGCTTCCCAAAATATCAATGACCGCAAAAAGTATCATAGAAGCAGTAGCGATCTCCCGAAAATTGAAATGGAACTCCATAGGTTAAAATTTTCGGCAAAATTACGCCTATTAAAAGTGATCTTTGATATGTATATCCAATTAAATTCCTG
>CAZRIE010000086.1:0-17965 GCA_964600075.1 uncultured Flavobacteriaceae bacterium | reverse complement strand
GTAGTGGCAGCTATAGATGATGAGTTTGTTACCATTGATTCCTGCTATGGCCCTTTTAGCAACAACCATCACGTAACTATTGACGGTAAACATTTATCTATGGTGAAACCAAAAGACGAAAATGACGACTGTTATACCCTTATTCAAAGTACACTTACCGATTCTGAATTTCACCAGCAATACACGAACAAAGAAGAAATAAATATCGCACTTGGCAAGTATGATGCGGTCGTAAAAAAATTATTACCTGAAAAGGATAGATTGGACCAGCGGGGATTAAAGCAGCTTATCTTTAGTCTAGAAGGTTTGGATAGAAGGGATGAAGCCCTCCAGATTCTGAACGAGCATCCAAAAGCGCACGAAGACACCGATCTAATGGGTATTATCGGAGGTAGACACAAGCGTGCCTATTTAAATTTTCCTTCAGAGAGTGATGGCGAAGCCGCCTTTGTCTATTATGAACTTGCACTGGAACAAGCTACTTCCAAAGAAAATTATGACCAGATTTACTATCATGCCATTAACCTGGCATTTCTAAGTATTGTCGTTGGAAACGATGAGGAGAAAATGCGCGACTATGCCATTAAGGCTTTGGATGCTGCAGAAAAATGTAGCGACAACCCCTGGAAAGATGCTACAATCGCAGAAGCTAACCTCTATTTGCGAAATTTTGAAAAAGCCAAAGAATTCTATATAAAAGCTTCTCAAAATTCAGGGATAAGAGAAAAAATATCAATGCACCTCAATGCATATGCAGGCTACACTTCATTAATGCAAACAAATTCCCCTGATGATGATTTTATTAAATTTCTAAAGGATAAGTTTTTATCATAGTTCAGGAAATATTTCAAAAAACCTCTGAACTTTGCCGATTAACAGTGCTTGCTGCTAATCCCATAACCCGATGCATAAATACGGTTGTTAAAAGAATGTTGGCTCGTCTCTAAAGTCAAATTCCGCATTGCCGTAATTGAACATGTTTGGTGTTTGCTCCAATTCTTCAGGGCCAGAAGCCTCCTTTATAATTCTGGGAACTTCACTTTCTAATATCTTAAAAAAAGAAGCATAACTCATATTCTCCTCTTGCTCCAAATTATTTTTAATCACAGTGGTTAAAAGACCATTTTCACCAAACTCATAGGATAGTTGGTCATCCTGGCATCCGGAAAATTGGAGTACCTGTGCTCCCATCCGATCCCTTGTAACCCTGGGTCTGGTGACAATAGGAATATACAAAGCTTTATTTTTCAATAAAGTTCTTTTACTAACTTCCGCCGGTGCTGTTCTTGTTTTTAGTTCCAATTGCGACCGCGAAACCGAACCTGAATGGCAACTATCCGATATCATGAAAATCTTGACCCCCGATTTAAAAGCCATAAATGCTTCAAATAATTCGTCGTCTATAAGTTGTCTGTTGAACAAGCACCAGGTCTCGTCCATTTTATCATCTGTTTCGTCTTTGTTAAAATCAACTATTTGTGATCCGTGCCCGGAATAAGTAAAAAAGAAGAGATCCCCGCTTTCCAAATCTCTTGCAAAGGAAGTCAGATTCTCAATAACCGCATCACTGGAGGCATCAGCGTTTTGCAAGACGGTAATTGTGTCAAATTCGGCCTTTTCACTTAAACTTTTGTAAAACTCACTATCATTAACGCAGGCACCAAGTTTGCCATCCCAGCCGTCGTAGTGATCAGGATCTACATAGTTGAGTCCTATATGTAAGGCAAATTTTCTCATAATTTCTGGTTTATTTAATTCAACTTAGATGTTTTGAAACTGCCTTTTTAGCTGTAACCGTAGTATCTTTTTTGATTTTATCAGCTTTACTTTGTGGGGTGTTCGATTTTATTTTAGTGTCTGCTTTTGATTCAAAAAGATCGTTATACGCTTTTGTTAAATCATTGATTTGTGCGTCTAAATCTCCCCTACATTTTATATAGTTAGTAGTGGGGAGGTTTTTTTGACTTTTAGACTTGGCGGTTTTTGCCATTCTAAACGCATAGGTTAGAAAATGAAGATGCTCCAATTCTGCTGCTTTCTTTCCATCCGACCCTGCTATCAACCAAAGATCTTTATACCCTTTTTTAATAGCACTCCAATGCTTCATGTCTTTCTTTTTTTCATAGCTGACCAACAAAGAGCATAGGTTTATATTTATGGCATATACCATATCCCAATAGCTTAGGTTTTCATTTTTCTTTGAGGTATATTCATTTTCGAGCTCTGATATCAGCCTTTTTATATCCTCAATTTTACTGAGCAAATAGGGATTATCCTTATACATGATTTTGCGATCGGTCTTTGGCATGGAACCACTTAGTATCTCTAAACAATTAATTTCTATGGCATTGATAAGGGGGTAGTAAATATTTTGTGGTTTGGACAACTCGCAGGCCAATACATAATACCTGGTTGCATTGGAATATGAATTAAGCAACTCTTTTGAAGATCTGGCTGTCATTGACCATCTTTTAAATGCACTGCCCAACATACTCGCCCGTTCGGAAGTTGGTCCTTGCCGGTATAACAAGTAAATATCATTAATTAGATGCTTTATCTTCTCTCGAGCGTTATCAATATCTTTGATTTTAATGCGCTCGGCACTTACATTATCATATATTTTCTGAATAATCAGTTTTGTACGAGCATTAAACGACTTAGAAATACAAGAATATGAAAAACTTGCCTTCTCCATTTTCAGTAATTCATCAAATTTTGATATGGCCAATTCATACATGCCCAACTCGAGATAAATTCTACCTTGCCTTTCTATGATCTCCGCAGTCTTGAATCCTTCTTTATCTATTGCTTTTGTTATGATATTGAGTTCATCAAGGTTTTCTTTTCTAGCTTTACTCCCTAGCTCTAACTGATTTAAAAGGTTGTCCAAGTGAATTTCCGCTTCCTCAGGAACTATGTAACTTGGAGACCAAGTAGTTTTACTCACCCCCCTTTTTGCGAATTTAAAGAACGGATCTCCGTAGCACTGATAGGCTCCCCAAGTATTATTTTTAGTATTGTAATTATCGTAAATAAACTTCCGGGCGTTTTTAACGGCATCTCCAAAATTTTCCCCGGAGAACATACCATCATAAAACTTTTTTGCAAAATCTAGAGCCGCCTGGTCATCAACTGCCCAGCCAGCAGCAATTACGGCTTTGACTCCAATTTTAATCAACTCCGTACCGATATTGGCGGCGAGCTTATACCTGTTCTTATAATAATTTTCATCATCAGGTTTGGTACTGCCCAAATGGCAGCAATTCACAAATACAAGGTCGGGGACTACGGCCATTTGCTGAATTTCAAAAACCGTAAGAAAAAGACCTTTGCCTATGACCATTCCGGATTTTTTGGGAGATTTAGGCTTGTAGACACCATGGCCCGCCAAATGTATAATGCTGTACTCATTACTGAAAAAATCGAGAACGATTTTTTCAGCATTCTGGTGTATTATAGAAGTTGTAGGATACCCGTGCGTCTTGAGTGTATTAGTGACTTCCTCCCCTTCTTTTGCTGCGCCGGGTAACTGGCTATTAAAACCATTTAGAATAGGGTCAGCAATGATTAAAGCCCCTTCCTTTGTCACCCTTTTTATGTTTTTGCGATATTCTGAAGTAGATAGTTGCCTTATCATCCCAGCATTAATGCATAAGGGTTTTGCATGAATGGTGTTGTCCTGAAGTAACTCCCAGGGATAGGAAGCTGTATTGGTGTCTAGGATCCAGGAAATATTCCCTTTTCTTTTTAGTTTTTCCTTCAACTCGTTCGGGATTAACAACTCAAACAAAGTTTTAGCAGTTCTTGGGGACCAACTGTTTGCTGTGGATATTTCTGAAATAAACAGATCTATTAAAGGGGTACTGCAATAAAGCTGATTTTCCTCTTCCCGTGAATCCCCTGTTGAAGCTCCGAAAACCATACTGCTAGGTTCTTCACTATTTTCTGTAGCAGCTTTGTATTTCACTGTAATTCTGTTCCACCAATCTTCGGAATTGTCTAATGGTGTTCTTTTTCTAATCCCTAAAAGAGGCTTAATTCTTTTGTTGCCAATAATGATATTATGTTCGAGATGTTCCTTCGTTACTATTTTATTGAGAGCATACATACAACTCAGGGCCTTATTTGAATAAAGTTCAATAAACTCAATATGTTGTATGGTCCTTAAATTTTCATTTTCTAAAGAAGCTATCTTTTTATTCGCATGTACTACACCTTCAATAATTGCCTTCAGTGAATTCTCTACAGAAAGTCCTCCATAGCCACGACCTATGGTAAGCGCTGATATTCCAATTTTTTCTTTGACATCTTTCTGTCCTTTTATTCGCAGTAAGTAATTGGCTACACCTTGTTCAACGGTATTTGCAAGCTGAAAAGATGTTAGGTTTCCCGGTTCTCCAAGACCTACAATTATGGCCCCTTCAAATTCCCTTTCTACATTCCCTGAGAATATAGAATTAGTACCAATATTTCCCGGATACAAGCCCAATTTATGCTTGGCGGTAAGTCCAAAATCCAAATAGGTATCTATCGTCTTTTCTGCATATAAAATCCCATCGTTTATAAAGTGCCCGGCTAATATCGGGTAACTGGTATAATGTAAGTCTCCATTACTCACGGTAACCTCGAGAGGTTCCTCATTACTGAGTTCGACAGTGTTAATACCCAATATGGCATTTTCAAAGGCCGTTTCGGACAAATCGAAATCGTTTTCAGGTTCTGCCCTAAACAGTTCTTCCTCTCCTGCTCGTAATATAAACTCTTTCTTACTTAATAGACTGGTGCTACCAGTGGAGAGAATCTCTTCTATCCCCTCAAAAATATCAGGGTCATTTGCGAGCATCCCATGCGAAGTTCTGGTGTAGTAGACCGATTTCTTCTCTTTCAGTTGTTTGGGGATAGAATCCCAGGTTACGCTCTGGTCTCCTCGGCTGGTATACAAAAAATGCAACTCTTTATCCTTGAGTATTTCTTCCTTGAAATAACCGCTAGGCGTCATTTTATCTTTGCCCGCTATATAGGCCATATTTGAATAATCTATACTGTCTAGCTGATTAATGATTTGGTCTCTATACGTTTTAAATCTTTTCAATTCATCCTTCCCGGGAAGGGGCCAGTCCTTTTTATTGAACACCTCGCTCATATTCTCCCAGGTACGGATATTTGAAAAATCGTTATTTTCAACTTCATTCTTATTAATAGGTAAAAGACTCAGTATACCTTCAAATTTGCTAAACATGCTTAGCAATTCCTTTTTGGTATGTTTTAAATCTAACATACTCAGTTTATTAATAATGGCATCCTCTCCAAACAATACGGTAAGTATTCTAAAAGACCCTTGCAGAGGGGATCCAAGGAAAACAAGTTGGAAGTCTTTTGAATCGTTAAGTTCTTGCCAGGTTAGTGGGTGCTTTATTATAAAGTCACGGACCAAAACCCCGCCCATGGAATGGCCAATAATTTTAATGGGTTGTCCTAACCTCATTAACTCCTTTATTTTTATGTCAAATTTGCTGGCGCATTCTCCCAACTGCATTCGCCAATCAAAAGGGTAAATAACTACATCGTATTTCTCGGTTAACGAATCGTACAGCCTTTTATAGGAGCTTTTTACAACCGAATCGGCCACTATTTTACTATCATGGGTATTATCAAGATCTAATAAACCCCCGCCGAGTATATTAAAATAATTCAGCCATAGCTTATTGTTTCCATCCGAAAGGTTAGACCCCATAATTCCGGGAAGCAGCACAACAATAGCGCGTTCACCGGAAGGAGGTTTGCTTTCTGGTTTAAGTGTCCCGTACTCCAATCCACGATCATCTCTATCACTGCTTGGTATTTTGTTTTGATCAAAAGATTTAAAACCCGGTATTTGGGTACCTGTTTCATTTTCAATGGCGGTATTAATAGCATCGAGGGTGCTCTTGTTCTCAAAATATTTTACATGGTTAACGTCAGAATTCTCATCAAAGAAATATTGTATCTCATTGGCTCTTTTTGCCCCTAAATACATCGAATCTGTATTGACCACCAAATCATTGCGTTTCCAGAAAAAGAGCTTTCCAAGAATCACAAGCAGCCCATGTCCGGAAAAGTTAATGGCCCCATTACCCGCAATAACGGCAAGGGCATTACCGGTAATTGCATTTTCTTCGGTTTGATCATTTAATATTTTGATAAAGGGAGAGGCCGGGCTTTGCGCTTCTATACCCGGTAATACCTCAGCATTATCTTTATTTTCAATAGCAGTTGAGAGCAGTTCTACAAAAACATCACCAACGGGACCGGTAACATTCCCTAGTACATTGAAGAAAACATTCAGTACATAATCTAGCCTTTTCGAAGCCAGCGTTGTGCCCGCAGCCGGGCAACCCACTCTAATGAATTTGGTGATCGCAATTTTCTTGGTTTTATATATCGTATTCAGCTTCCTGATATTATCTATATCACTTTGTCTGTTTTGTTCTTTTTTCAACAATGCAATATGGGCATTGGTAAACCCCTTGGCGGCTTTTTTACCATCACTGCTGTATTTACTCAGAATATCTCCGATGATTCCCCCCCTAGAATGACTGATAATATGTAATTCAATATCGTTTGGCAGTAGATTGGCCAGTTTTACGGCATTTTCTAAAGGACTTTCTGTTAAGGTTCTATGCTGAAACGCAATAACATTGCTACCATATGTACCGTGAATTGTTCGCCATACTTCCGATTCCTTTAATCCATTAAATGCACCCAGAGTATCGGAATTTGTACCGTGTATGAATAGAAAATAAGGTTTGTCTTTTTGAGTACCCCTAAAGCTTCCGAAATCAAATTGGCGATTTATAGTGAATAGTTGTGCCCCTTCTTCAAGATATATCTGCTCAAAACCATCTGCCCACAACTTATTTTCTTCCGGTATGCCATTTTTTAGATTTGCATTTTCCAGCTTTTTTGCTAGTGCTTCAACACCTTCCGAAAGGGTTTTTTTGGCCAAGACCTTTAATAGTTTTAAACCAATTTTCCCTACAATCCCTCTCTCCGTTGCCGTTCCTGATGCTTTTATTTCGGTTGGCAATTTAAAGCCATCTTCAGCCTGAGAACGGGTCTTGGTGTGGATCACAGCATCTGCCTCAGGAAATACTTCGTGCAAGGTAGATGGGTCGCACATCCATTTAGTGTCGTCGTCAAACTGAAATTGGAGCAAGGTGTCTTTTTCCAAAGGAATCTCCTGCTCGTTAGAGCTGTCTCTTTGACTAGACGCTATTTCGTAAGTTACACTACCGTCTTTGGAGTCTTTTTTCTGGGCATGAACAATCAATTTAGTAATAGGTTGCATAGCATTGGTTTTTGGTTGGATTTCCCATCAGCCGATTTTGAATGTAAATTCAAATTATGATCTATAAGGAAATAGTATTGACAAGTATTTCAAGTTGTCCCTGATTTTTATTCATACATAAATTACCATACCATTGGTTGATGATATATATCAATTTTAGAAGTACCCCTTATTATATGAAGTAACCAAATAGATTATATCAAGTTAGCAAGAAATTTATTATGTAGGTATATAATTGTTAAAAAGAAAGGTCTTGTTAATTTTTTAAATAGGAGAATAATAGATGGTCGTACATGAAACATGGAAGATAAACTGAAAATCAAAAAAGGTTTTATCCCAGTTTATGTTTCAGAATAACCTTGTATTTAACCAGAACTATTCCTACCTTTTAACACATCAAAATTCTCCCTCCGCCCCGCCCCCAAAAAAAAGTACACCCATTGCTGCAAGACTATTAGTTAAATGAACGAATTGCCTTTAACTGGACCAGATCCAAAGCCAGAGCTTCTTTAATAAAGCTTGGAAAATTTAAATTACAACACTTTAAAACATCTAAAAAAGAAGTAATGAAAGCGCTCATACTAGGGAATATCGATACCGGAAAACTTGCAACAAAGAAAGAGCGATTAGCTTATCTCAGCCTTTACCATCAAGATGATATTGATTCGCTCACCAAGGTGATGAAATTTAGGGATGATGATTTTAGGATCTCGAGGAAATTCGAAGAAATACAAGGGAATACGATATCAGAATTACAAGAATTTCTTCGCGACAGGGGATTTATGCCTAGAGGCGTAATTGATGGTGTTTATGACTACGTTACCCAGGCAGCGGTACGACTATTTCAAGAATACGTTCGAAAATATGATAATGAGGGTGACTCCCGTATTATTCCCAATGGGATAGTAGACGAATATACAATACCACATTTGGAAAGATGGCAGAAAAATAAGAATAAAATATGCGATTGGGCCAGTTGGTCAGAGAACAGACCAACAGCTGAATATACGGCATGGCTTGCACTTTTGAATAAAGCAAAAGCCGATTATAGTGCTAGCCCACATCCTATTCTAAAGCAGGTAGAACAATTTAACAGAGCTACAGATACCCGAAAAGTCAGCCAGTGGAAATATCTGTCAAACGATGTACATCTTTTAGGGATTCGTGTGGATGAGGAAGGGTCTTATGCGGCCCGCGAGAATAATGATCTTTTTATTCTGTTGATAAAAGGAATGGTCTTTAAGTTCTGGGGCTCCACAGACCCTAGTCAGGCAATGGCGTATAATAAAAAGAAAAAGACGGGTCGTTTTGATGAAGCTTTTTTGGTGGAAGGGCAGCATAAATACCGCTTCGGATGGCATAATAGTGATTACCGCGCTTTAAAACCTTATAGTACCAAATACCCTCAAGGAGATCCGAGAAGAAATGGCGTGTTGGTCTTTCGAGATGAGAACAACGATAATGCCTTAACCCAGGATGATATTAATAAAGGTTTGGATGCAACGCCCAATGGCACCATTAATATTCATTGGTCCGGGATAGGCAAGACGAATTTTTCGGCGGGTTGCCAGGTGATTTCAGGTCAGAGTTATATCAACCATAAGGGAGAAAGAGTAGACTGCAAGCACTTTGCAGGTTATGGAAATAAACAACTTGGGAATGGGAAGTTTACCAAAGCTGCATATAACGTACTTGCAGACCTGATTGTTTGTTATTCAAATCCGGGGGTGGATCATATACTCTATACCTTGGGTAGGGATGGCTCGCTAGATCTGGATAACTTTTTCGGCATAGAAAACTATGTGGAGAGTACTATTAATACGATGGAGCCCAAATTGAGTTAGCACTGCAGATAATCACATAAGACCTACAAATTAAATTATAATCCTAGATTGCCCTTATTGATATCCATAGAAGGGTGGGATAAATTATTAAGGGCAGTCATCTTAAAAAAAAAGGAAGCCCTTGGGCACTACAAACCTTTTTCGAACCCTTATAATCATGGATTTAGTCAATAAATTTAATCCAGCGCTTCATTTTTTATGATTTCTTCTTTTATGTTATGATCGAAATCCTCTTTCAATCTTTCACATCTCTTTAAATCTGATTTTACGTCCTCGATTTCCCCTTCATCCACCAATCCTTTTAGTTTTTCTTTAAGGTCCTTTATCCTTTTATCAATCTTTAGCAGAGCATCTTTTTTATTTTCGATTTCTAAGGATTTGTTCGCATCGGCAAAAATAAGATGCTCTGGAGACTCCTGATTTTGTGTGGCCTTTTCTGTATGAGCTTTGGGAATAAACAGTTTCTTGTCTATCTGCTGCTGATTCATAAATGAAGGGGATACTATCTCAATTTTAGCTTCGTGAAGTGTATCTAGCACCATTGCGTTGAGTTGTGAAGTCGTACTGAAATATTTTTTACTGCTATCCTCTAAAAATCCGTGAACTTTATAGACCACAGAATAATCGCCGAGGTCGGTAATATAGACATAAGGGTTGGCTAAACCGGCTGCTTTGGCTGCCTTCAAAAGACATTTCTCAATTTTAATTCTAGATACATCATACCCTAAAGAAACTGTGGTGCTAATTACAGTTTTGCTTTTTTTAGTTAGGATCACTGGGTGCGTGGCCACAAATAAATTGGGTACAGAGACAAAATTACTGTCTTCCAATTGGATTTCCGTATGGAAAAAACGCTTACTGGTTACCCTACCGTGTAAATCACCTATTTTGATCAGATCTCCAATACGAAATCGTTTGACTGTATTGTTCATGATGCCGGAGATCAGATTACCAAGCACGGTGGTTGAACTCAGGGCAATTCCTGCACTAAATAACACCGCCAGAAATTTTACGATTTCCAATTGTTTTGCAGGCGCTATGGGGAGATTAAAAATAAAAGCGAACATCCCAATAAAGATGATCGCAATAGCAACTAATCGTTTTAAGGTATTCTTTGTCTGAGGCAGAAATTGTGATTTGTTAAAAAGCCGGTTACTCAAAAATATGAATAGTACAACTCCAAAAAGCACAACCAACGGAATTAGCATATCTAAGAGCTTTCCGGTCCAATCTATTTTGTCGTTTCCCCCAGAGGCTTGAACACTTAGAATAAATATACTGATAATACCCATAAAAAATACTTGACATTAATATCTGAGTTTATACTACGCTCTGCTTCTTAAGTTGAAATTGGATTATCGTTATTGGGCTGTTCTTCTTTTTTATTGATGATCTGCGTCCATACGGCGTTTTCAGTGTTCATAATACCTTCCGCGGCACTCACAAATTGGTTAAACGAAGAGGCTCCGCTAGTGTAAGGTTCGGTGCGCGTCTGAAATAGAATTTTTTCGCGTTTCAAAGATTCCCCGGTAATTCTATAGGTCATCCATTTTTCTTGAAATTTGTATAAAGCAGAGATGCCGGTGAACGTTGCTGTCAGTACTCCTAACAAGGCGATTATGTATTTTGCCCCAACCAAGGTTTTTTCATCGAGTCCAGCAAAAAATGGGATTAATGCAGCAAAGATAATGATGAGGGCATTAGACCATAAATGATATTTTTTATTAATAGCACTCTTTTTGCCGTACCAAGCTAATTGATCGTCGATTCTTTCCGCGATATATTCTTCAGATGTCATGTTCCTTAAATTTTAGTATTTGTTCAGGTGGGATTGTATCAGTATGGTTCAAGATAGTCAGAATTAACGAATTACGGGAATCTATTTTCCAAGTGCATATCCACTTTAAAATTGGGATATGAATTAATTAATGAACGACAGATAGATCTATATTGGGTTTTATTCAAAAGTTATTAAATTCAGATAGATATCTCCTGCTCATGTGGATCATGCAAGAATTTTAGGCCCATAAAAAAACCGCTTCAAGTCATTGAAGCGGTTTTTGTATTTTTCTAAGGTCTAACGTCTATTTCACCATCTCATAACTACGTTTGATAAACTCCGTAAGTTCTTCACCTTTTAGCAAACCTTTGGAAAGTCGTGCCAAATCGATAGACTGATTGATCAAACGTTCACGTTTCTTAGCGGTTTTCGTATTGAGAATTTCGCTGACCAGTTCGTGATTCGTATTCACGATAAGATTATACATTTCTGGCATATTGCCCATACCGAACATACCGCCGCCGCCCCCAGTCTGTTGCATTTCTTTCATACGTCGCATGAATTCAGGTTCGGTAATTATGAATGGTGATGCGCTACTATCCATAGCTTCGAGTTGAACCGTAAAGCTCTTGTTTTCTATAACTTCTTCTAGATTGGTTTTGAGCTTCTCTTTTTCTTCGTCAGAAAGTTTAGATATTTGGGTATCCTCTTTTTTGATAAGGTTGTCTAGATGGTCGGCATCGACACGAGCGAACGAAACCTTTTCTTTTGAAGTTTCCAGTTTCTGCATGAGGTGTCCGATAATGGGCGAATCCATCAATAGCACTTCATAACCTTTGGCCTTGGCCGCTTCGATATAGCTGTGCTGTTCTTCTTTATTAGAAGCATACAGCACCACTAACTTGTCATCTTTATCGGTCTGGGTATCTTTTATTTTTTCCTGTAATTCTTCAAAAGTGAAGTAGTTATCATCTACGGTCGGATATAATGCAAATTTGTCAGCTTTTTCAAAGAACTTATCCTCGGAAAGCATTCCGTATTCGATTACGATTTTGATATCGTTCCATTTTTTCTCTAAATCCTCGCGATTATTCTTGAAAAGTGAATTCAATTTGTCGGCCACTTTTCTAGTGATGTAGGAGGCTATCTTTTTGACCGCGCCATCTGCTTGTAAGTACGAACGCGAAACGTTCAAGGGAATATCTGGCGAATCGATCACACCACGTAACATCGTCAAGAATTCGGGTACAATGCCCTCGACGTTATCGGTTACAAAAACCTGATTTTGATACAATTGTATCCGGTCTTTTTGAGTATTGAGGTCGTTGGTCAACTTGGGAAAATACAAGATACCTGTCAAGTTGAACGGATAATCGACATTCAAATGAATGTGGAATAACGGCTCTTCGAACTGCATTGGGTACAGCTCTCGATAGAATTCCTTATAGTCTTTATCCTCTAAATCTTTTGGTTGTTTGGTCCATGCCGGAGTCGGATTATTTATAATGTTATCGACTTCTTGGGTAGGAGCGGGGTCATCTTCTTTCGCATCTTCAGGTTTCGGAAGAGTTTCCGTTTTTGTACCGAACTTGATAGGTATCGGCATGAACTTGTTGTACTTGAGCAAAAGTTCGGTGATACGATTTTCTTCTAAAAATTCGGTGGAGTCTTCGGCAATATGCAAAATGATTTCGGTACCGAAGTCTTTCTTTTTGCCTTTTTTTAGTGTGAATTTTGGTGAACCATCGCAGCTCCAATGAACGGCTTCGGCATCTTCTTGAAAACTCTTTGTTAGAATTTCTACTTTTTCCGCTACCATAAAGGCGGAGTAGAAGCCTAGTCCGAAATGGCCAATGATTCCAGAATCTTTCGCATCGTCTTCATATTTGTTCAAGAACTCTTCGGCACCGGAGAAAGCCACTTCATTGATATATTTTTTGACTTCTTCTTCGGTCATTCCTATTCCGTGGTCGATGACGTGCAATTTTTTGCCTTCCTTGTCGACCTTGATTTCGATCATTGGATCTCCATAGTCGACCTTAGCTTCCCCAATGGAAGTTAAATGCTTTAATTTTAGCGTAGCATCTGTACTGTTAGATATCAACTCACGTAAAAAGATTTCGTGGTCGCTGTATAAAAATTTCTTTATCAGTGGAAATATATTCTCTACTGAAACATTGATTTTACCTGTAGCCATAAAATTGAGAATTTTATTGTCATTCCCGCGAAGGCGGGAATCTGTTTAGTTATTACTCTTAACTCCCTTTCTATTTTGGAGGGAAATTTATTTTATCATAACAGTCAAATAAAATACCATACTAGGGTATCGTGACAAACTGACACCTAATTAACCTATATAGTCAAAGGGGAACTGAAAGTTTAACATTTATATTGTTTAATAAAATAAAAACATAGTTAAACAATAGTTATATTTGTATTCCCAATTGGAAAGGGTTGTAATGAAAAAAAAAATTAAGTCATAATCATATTGTTGCTTACTTATTGGTTAGGTTGTTTGAAAACGTGCTCTCTCTTGAGAGTACGTTTTTGTTATTAGCATTAGGAGTTGGTAATCACTTACAGTTAAATGATAAGTAAAAGTTTAACATTTTATTGTTTAATAAATTAAGTAAATAATTAAACAATACTTATATTTGTAATTGTTATGTGAAAAATTGCTGTGAAAAGAAATATTAAGTCATAATCAAGTTTTGATTATTTATTGGTTAGGTTGTTTGAAAACGTGCTTTCTCTCGAAAGCACGTTTTTTTTATTAAGATTACGAATTGTTACATTATTATAGTTAAACCAGAAATAAAAATTTAACATTTATTTTGTTTAATAAATTTGATAAAGAGTTGAACAATACATATATTTGTACTGGTTGTGAAGAAAATTGCTGTGAAAAAGAAAATTATCTCATAATCATGTTTTGATTATTTATTGGTTAGGTTGTTTAAGAACGTGCTTTCCTTGGAGAGCACGTTTTTGTTTTTAGCATTAAGAATTGGTATTCCGTTAACATAGAATGCGCATCCTAATCGTTATTTTTATGCTACTAAAATCCTAAGTATGGCGACAAAAGCAAAAGCAAAGAAAATTACTGAAGAAACGATTATTGAAGGATTTATGGATTATGTTCTGGAGCATGAGATAGTTCCAAAATCCATTTATAAATTTTGTAAAATCAACAAAATTGCGGAAGCTGATTTTTACAGTTTCTTTGGTTCGTTCGAAGGATTACAAAAGGCCATCTGGAAAAAATTCTATAGCAACACGGAAAATCTTCTGCATAAGAATAAGGAGTATGATAGTTTTTCGAACAAGGATAAGATGCTGACTTTTTTCTATACGTTCTTCGAGCTGCTTACGTTAAATAGAAGTTACGTGTTGTTTGCATTAGAAGACCATAAGAATATGTTGAAAAGTATGGAGCAGCTTAAAGGATTACGAAGACAGATCAAAGCCTTTGCAGCCGACTTGATAGAAGATGGTAATGCAAGTAAAAACTTAAAAATCACCAAGCACAATCCGAAGCTATTTTCCGAAGGTGCTTGGCTACAATTCATGTTTGTACTCAAGTTTTGGATGGACGACAGTTCCGCCGGTTTTGAGAAAACGGATATGGCCATAGAGAAATCGATAAATACTATTTTTGACGTATTCGACAATACTCCATTGGAAAACATTATTGATTTTGGTAAGTTTCTTTATAAAGAAAAGTTTGCCTAACACTACAATAAAATAGATGAAGACACTTGACCGAATTCCTACTGGAAAAATAGAGCGCGCAAGCAAATTGGTGAAAACCGGTGTTAAAATTGGAGGTAATTACGTCAAGTATTATGGTAAGAAACTAGTAAATCCGGAATTGACCAAAGACGAGCTCAACGAAGACAACGCTGAAGATATTTATGACGGCTTGAAAACGCTCAAAGGGAGTGCCCTAAAAGTTGCCCAGATGTTGAGCATGGACAAAAATCTGCTCCCAAGGGCATACGTAGAAAAATTTTCACTTTCCCAGTTTTCGGTACCACCACTTTCGGCGCCCCTAGTTCGGAAAACTTTCAAGAAATATTTAGATAAGTATCCCGAGGAGTTGTTTGACACATTCGAACGTGATTCTATCAATGCGGCGAGTATCGGGCAGGTGCACAAAGCAACTAAAAATGGGAAAGAATTGGCCGTAAAAATTCAATATCCGGGTGTAGCAGAAAGTATAAGTAGTGATTTGGCTTTGATAAAGCCCATTGCCACCAGAATGTTTAACCTTCAGGGAAAAGACTCTGACAAATATTTTAAGGAAGTAGAAAATAAGCTCATTGAAGAAACCAATTATATTCTCGAACTAAAACAGAGTAAGGAAATTACGGAACAGTGCGAAATCATCTTAAACCTTGAATTCCCCACATACTACGAAGATCTCTCAAGTGAGCGCATTATTACTATGGATTGGATGCATGGCAAACATCTCAGCGAGTTTACCAAAACTGATTTCTCTCAAGAACTGGGGAACAAATTAGGCCAAACCCTATGGGATTTTTATATGTTTCAGATACATGGGTTACGAAAGGTACATGCAGACCCACACCCCGGTAATTTTTTGGTGAGTAATGAAGAGACGCTTATTGCTATTGACTTCGGCTGCATAAAAGAAGTGCCAGATGAGTTTTATCTGCCTTATTTTGAGTTGGCCAAAAAAGAGATTATCCAAAACGATGAAATCTTTATGAATAAGTTGTATGAACTCGAAATACTGACTGCAACTGATTCTGCCCAAGAACTTAAATTCTTCAAAGCCCTCTTTAAAGAAATGCTTACGCTGTTTACGTCACCTTTTAACGAAAAACGATTCGATTTCGGTGCCAATGAATTTTGGACAAAGATTGCCAATTTGAGCGAACGATATTCACAGGATGGCCAAATACGAAAAATGAACGGTAACCGTGGTTCTAAGCACTTTTTGTATATGAACCGTACATTTTTTGGTCTTTTTAATTTACTTCATGATTTGAAAGCCGACGTTGAAGTACATAGTTATAAAAAATATTTGTCTTCCTAATTCCGTTTATTCAGTACCTCGAATTTGCCAAACTTTTAACCAATTCTTTTACTGCTCTAAAAGCTTATATTAATTTTAGTGATGTCTGTTGATTTCCTTACCTTAGTTTATTGGTAATTATTCTAGATTCGCTTAAGACTGACCAATAGCCTTATAACTTTATAACTAAGAACATGTACAACTCAAAAATAATCGGACTTGGATATTACGTACCTGACAACGTGGTGACCAACGATGACCTTTCTAAACTCATGGACACTGATGATGCCTGGATTCAAGAACGAACCGGTATCAAAGAAAGAAGGCACGTTTCGACCAAGGATGATACAACAACGGCCATGGGCGTAAAGGCTGCAAAAATAGCTATCGATAGAGCGGGAATCGACAAAGATGATATCGACTTTATCGTATTCGCGACTTTGAGTCCGGATTATTATTTTCCGGGACCTGGGGTTTTGGTGCAACGCGACCTCGGTATTAAGACCGTGGGAGCTTTAGATGTCAGAAACCAATGCTCGGGTTTTATATATGCACTCTCAGTAGCCGATCAGTACATTAAAAGCGGCATGTATAAGAACATACTTGTTATAGGCTCTGAAGTTCATTCAAAAGGATTGGATATGACCACACGGGGTAGGGGCGTTTCGGTCATTTTTGGTGATGGTGCCGGAGCTGCTGTTTTAAGCAGGGAAGAAGACCTTTCAAAAGGGATTTTATCTACACATTTACATTCTGAAGGCCAACATGCCGAAGAACTTTCGTTGCTGGCACCTGGAATGGGGGGTCGGTGGGTTAATGATATTGTTGCCGACAATGACCCAGATGACGAATCGTACTTTCCGCATATGAACGGACAATTTGTATTTAAAAATGCCGTGGTTCGTTTTAGCGAAGTTATTATGGAAGGATTAGGTGCGAACAATCTGCAGCCAACAGATATTGACCTGTTGGTTCCCCATCAAGCTAATCTTAGAATTTCACAATTCATACAAAGGAAATTCGGCCTGAACGATGATCAAGTTTTCAATAACATTATGAAGTATGGCAATACTACGGCCGCTTCTATTCCTATCGCGCTCACCGAAGCCTGGGAAGAGGGAAAAGTAAGAGAAGGCGACCTGGTAGTACTTGCTGCTTTTGGCAGCGGTTTTACCTGGGGCAGTGCGATAATCCGGTGGTGACGATACAAAACCCCGTATCCACTTCCGATACTATCGGAAGTGGATACGGGGTTCATTCAATAACAAATCTATAGCCACGAGCAACCAATAGATACTTCATTGCGCAGTACTGTCAAATGAATTCATTATATAATACACGAAACCCCGATGTTTCCATCGGGGTTTCTCTCGTTGATGCCGTTATACTAAACACTAACCATTAACTATAAACATATAACTTTATCAACGACCATTATTTTGAACAGGTATGATGTGCTCTACGACTAATCTAAAAGACGTTTATTTATAGTGCTAGTTACAAATCTTAATAAACTTTAACACACTATTTAACAAATGAAAAAGACACTTGTATTCGGAGCTTCCCTTAAATCGAACCGCTATAGCAATCTCGCGGTTAATCGCCTTCTGAACCACAACATTGAAACTGAAGCGTTCGGCTTAAAAGAAGGTAAAATATGCAGTATACAAATAAAGACCAATTTAAACGATTTTCAAAACATTGATACTATTACTTTGTATATCAGGGCAAGCCATCAGCCTGAATATATCGATAAAATCTTACAATTAAGACCGAAACGGGTTATCTTTAATCCAGGAACGGAAAACCCGGATTTATACAAAATACTTGAAGACAAAGGGGTTGAGGTAGAAATGGCTTGTACACTTGTACTTTTAGCGACCGGTCAGTATTAATTATGAAGCTACACAACCGTACGATTTTTCGTATGAAATTTTAACATTTTTAAAATCAAAACCAAACCAATTCTTAAT
>CAZRIE010000085.1:0-18228 GCA_964600075.1 uncultured Flavobacteriaceae bacterium | reverse complement strand
TAACCCTTAACCCTTAACCCTTAACCCTTAACCCTTAACCCTTAACCCTTAACCCAGAAACAACCTTGTTCCTCCACACCCATCCTTATAAACCCTTCCTTTTTGAGAAAGCGACAAAACTAATCGTTGGCACACTCCCACCTCCTAGATTCACTACCGGCGAACTAAAGGCAGACGATGTAGACTTCTGTTATGGAAGTCGAAACGGACTGCTCTGGCCTATTCTTGACCGTATTTTCAATCTTGACTTAAAATATGAAAATACTGAGTTTGCTGTTAAACAGCGGAAAGAATTTTTATTAACAAATAAACTCGGAGTCTGCGACATCGTAGAAAGTGCCGAACGTGAAAAAGTAGATGCATCTGATTTAGGAATGAAAAATGTTCAGCTAAGAAACCTAATAGCCTATCTTCAAGGATATAAAAATTTGGACACTATTTTGTTTATGGGCGGGAACAGTAAAAATGGTCCCGAATATTTTTTTCGAAAACTTCTAAAAGGCCAGGTTATCTCATTGAAAACCGTTTCCGATACAGTTCCAAGAATCTACCGATTTTTGCTCCCTAAATTGGACCGAGAAATTACTACCGTATCTCTTACGGCACCTTCTGGTGCGGCAAATAGGGCAGTGGGCAGTATGGCATCATATAAAACAATGAAAGATAAAGACCAGAACTTCAACACACTGGATTTTAGGGTTCTACAGTACAAGAAGTTTTTTGATTCTGTCAATTAAGTTTATTCCCGGAAAGTTTTATTGATGTTGGAGGAATTTTCTACCCCTATCTGCTGACAGGCAGGTTCGCGAGAATTAAAAAACGAAAACCTTTATAAACTAAAAAGAGCCTCATCTGTGAGATAAGACTCTTTTACGAGAACACTATATGAAAATGAAAATTTTTTATTTCGTTTTGATTACAGGATAAAAGTATCTTCTTCGCTCTAGTATTGGAAATTATTGTTGTGAACGCTGTTGTTTTTGTGGTGTAGAGAGGTATTTTTGTTATAAGGTGAAATATCCCATCATAGGTCATTGGATAATACCGATATTTAATGCCAAATTCAAAGCTTTGACCATCATTATAATTTAATTGGAATAACTAGTTATGCAGAACCCAGAAAGATTGATTGAGTTTAAAAAATCGGTCAACAACAAATTCAATGTTTACAACAGTCTCTTCTTGAATCTTCCATATCGGAATATTGAGAACGTAGGTATGTTGATTCCTTTATTGCTGGATCAATGCAAAAAAGGGTTGGCATCAGGACAGAATCCACAAGAGATCTTGGAAGCGTTTTTTCAGAACTTCGTTAATATCGAAAACGAAAAAGACCGTATCGATTTTATGTTCCGAATTATTCAGTATGTTGAACGCCAGGTTGTTTTGTACGACAGTGTAGAAGATGCCGCGTTTCCTAAATTACAAGAGCATAGAACGTCATTATCGATTAAAGATTATTTTGAACTGGTAAACGAGAATAAAAGCTGGGATAAAGTATCGAAAAAACTTTCGACCTTTAGCGCACGGATTGTTTTGACGGCTCACCCGACACAGTTCTATACACCGGCCATATTAGATATTATTCAAGACCTGCGATCACTCATTCTTGAAGATCGTATCGACGATATTGATGTCACCCTACAACAATTGGGTTTGACTTCATTAATAAATTCCAAAAAACCGACTCCGCTAGATGAGGCTAAGAATATTATATACATCTTACGCCATACGTACTATGAAGCCATTGGAGAGCTTTACGCCTATATTAAGGAGAACATTCACGAAGCTGATTTTGAAAACCATAATATTGTGAAATTGGGTTTCTGGCCTGGAGGAGATCGAGATGGTAACCCTTTTGTAACCGCTCCTATAACGAAAGATGTAGCAGACGAACTGCGCATCAATTTAATGAAATGCTACTATAACGACCTTAAACATATTCAAAAAAAACTGACTTTCAAAAATTTACAAGGGCCTATAAAACAGTTACGAAGTAATCTGTACTCGGCTATGTTCGATACGAAGAAAACCGTGGTTTACCTCGATATTCTGCAACCCTTGCTTGACATTCGAGAACTTCTTATCAATAAATATCATAGCCTGTATTTAAAAGAATTAGATCATTTTATTGACAAGGTCAAAATATTCAAGACTCATTTTGCGACGCTAGATATCCGTCAAGACCATAGCAAGCACAAATTAGTGGTTGAGGCAATTTTAAAGAAAAATAACTTTATCAAAGAATCGATTGATGAGCTCACCGATAAAAAATTGGTCGATTTATTGGTTAACAAGAATATAACTATAAATGCCAAAGATTTCAAAGAGGATATCGTAAAGGATACCATTGTCAACATATCGCAACTCAAAGGTATTCAGGCTACGAATGGCGAAGAAGGTTGTAATCGTTATATCATCAGTAATTCGGAAGATATTTTCTCCGTTCTTTTCGTTTTCGGACTTTTTAGATGGTGTGGATGGAACAAGAAGGAAATTACTTTTGACATAGTTCCGCTTTTTGAGACCATGAAAGGTATGGATGGGGCCGAGGATACCATGAAGGCTTTAATTGAAATGCCTGTATATAAGGCACATCTGGATAACAGAAATAACGACCAGACGATAATGCTCGGTTTCTCGGATGGCACCAAAGATGGCGGTTACTTAAAGGCCAATTGGGCTATTCTTAAAACAAAGGAAACGTTGTCAAAAGTCTGTAACAAAAATAGTATCAAGGCCATATTTTTTGATGGCCGTGGCGGCCCACCGGCACGGGGTGGTGGCAAAACACACCGGTTTTATGCTGCCCAGACCAAAGGTGTGGCCAATAACGAGATACAATTAACGATTCAGGGGCAGACAATCACCAGTACCTATGGTACTAAAGAGCAATTTATTCATAACAGCGAGCAACTGCTGACAGCAGGTCTTTCAAATAATCTGTTCGGAAAAGAGAATGTAATTTCAAGCGAACAAAGAAAAGTGATAGAAGAACTTTCAGACTTGAGCTTCGAGAAATATGATGCACTGAAGCAGCATGAAATGTTCATTCCTTATTTGGAAAACAGAAGTACCCTAAAGTACTACCAGAAAGCAAATATAGGAAGCCGGCCCGGTAAAAGGGGAAATAAAAAACAATTAGAACTTACCGACCTAAGGGCCATTTCGTTTGTCGGTTCTTGGAGTCAACTTAAACAAAACGTACCCGGCTATTTTGGCTTAGGTACTGCAATCAAAACTTTTAAAGACGCAGGTCGGCTTAAGGAATTGAAAAAGCTCTACAAAGATGTTCCTTTCTTTAAAGCTTTGATGCTCAACAGTATGATGTCGTTGACAAAGTGCTATTTTGAATTGACAAGCTATATGAAACAGGATGAAAAGTATGGTGATTTCTGGAATATTCTGCATGAGGAATATCAATTGTCAAAAAAGATGCTTTTATTGATTTCAGGAAGCAAAATTTTGATGGAAAACGAAGCAGTCTCGCGTGAATCGATAAAGATCCGGGAAAGTATCGTATTGCCATTATTGGTGATACAGCAATATGCCCTGCAAAAGATTGGGCAGAATCCCGACTTTAAAGAAGAGTACGAGAAAATCGTTATCCGTTCGCTATACGGTAATATTAATGCCAGTAGAAATTCGGCTTGATGGAAAAGACCCCAAAGGTTTTGCTCGTCATGAAATTAGGATTTGGTGATTGGAAAATGTCCTTTTTCAATCATAGTAGATATTTGACGTTTATAGTTCTGGGGTATATGTATCCGATAAAAGGGACTCCTCAGTTTTTGGCTCTTTCAAAATAACTATTGTGGTGGGCAAAAACTTGATAGGTTTTGGTTTTATTCGACCGTCTATTTCGGTAAGTTAGTATCTTAGCCGAATGTATTACTATTTGATAGTTGGCCTTCAGGCGTATTGTATCTACCATTGTTTCGCAAACAAAAATCAGTATTACTGGATATTCATTATATTCTTCGTACCGTTGATTGGCTCCATTTTGTATCTTTTTATGAATGTTTTTCAAAAACAGGATATTGATAAAGTGCAGGAGAATATTACTTCGGTAATCAATCCTACCAAAAAAATTATCGATTTGGAAAAGAAGTTCAAGTTCTCCGAAACTTTTCAAAATCAAACAGCCTTGGCAGATGCTTATTTGGAAGCCGGAATTCATGATAAGGCCATAGAAAATTACGAGGCCTCGTTAAACGGTACTTTTCAAAATGATTTTTACGTGATTTCAAAGTTGGAAGAGGCCTATTATTTATCTTCCAGGTTCGAAAAGGCCATTGCCTGTGCCGAACGGATTAGTGACTATCCGAAATTCAAGAAGTCAAGGGCGTCTTTTTTATATGCGCTGGCCTTGGAAAAGATTGGGAAGGTAGAACAGGCCGAAACATACTTAGCCAAATTCGATGCGCCTTACAGTAGGTATGAAGAACGATTGGAACTAGCGAAATTCCACAACAGAAATGCAAAATCTGATAGGGCCGCTGAACTTCTGAATGGAATTGTAAGGGAGTCCGAAGGAATGTCGAAGGTTAGCTATCTACAGAATAGAATATGGATAAAGAAGGCGAAGGAGCTGTTGGATGGGGGTTTGTAAGTCTTCCGAGCTTAGAGGGATCCAAAGATTCAAGAACCAGGAGGCAAGACAAAAAATTTCAGCCTGCCGGCGAGGCGGGGTATTGGCTCTTGTAGCGCAGCAGTCTTCCCCGAGGATTCGGGGCTGATACATCTATGGCTCTGCCTCGAAGTAGTTCGTTTCGATTTTTTTCTGTTACTCAATCTTCATAAACCTTGAACTCAGCACCCATACCGTAATTTCGATGTCCGCTTTGGAGTAATTTCGAATTTGGATTGTAATTGCGATCGAAGACTTGCCATTTTTTATCGTTAAAAAAGATTCGACGTACGAAGGTATGTTGAGTGATTTCTCCTTTTATAAATGGGAGTAAGGGTCTAAAGGAGGTCGATATTTTTTGAATGCCCCGCGCCGTCTTTATTTCTCGGTATTTTTTGGTCTCCAACAGTTTTCCGTCCTGTCCAGCGTATCCTAAAACTTGAAGGGAAATGAAAATGCCGGAATTTGGTATGAAAATGGATTTCGATAGTAAATCAAGTTCAAAAACTTTATCGGCGTTCTCGTCCATGGCAAAAACAACGTTTTCGTAGGGAATGCCGACACTGGGGGTTCCATTATTGTTTTCGTAAAACTGTATCCTAAAAATAGTGGCAAACTTTCCTTTCCCTTTAGATTTGTATTCTGACTCCGCATTAACAGGCATATACAATTTCGAAATTTGGGTCGCTTTCCCCTCATATTTCTGAAAGAGCACGGCCACTTCGCTTTCTACTGTAGGTAGCCAACAAGCAAAAATGTCAGTATGTGTCTGGGCCTTTTGTTTTCTGAGCCGAAATTTCCCCTCTTTTGGAGCGGAAACTATAACCTCCCCCAGTTGGGAAACCTCTGAATTGAGTGCCGCGATTTTCACGGAGGAATCGTTGTCAAAGGCTGTCGGAACAGCCTTTTCGGCATAGCCCATAGCAGATATAAACAACGTGTCTATATCGGCGTACTTTTTTGTGGAAAATAAAAAAAAACCTTCTTCATCGGCAAAGGTGCCCATGCCATTGCCAAATGAGATAGTGGCAAAAGGAATTGGAGAACGGTTTTGGGCATCGACAATTTTAATCTCTTGAGCACGGACCCCGTAAACGAGTAGAAAGAAAAAAACTATTATGTATCGTTTCATGGCGTTAACAATTTTGTACAGGCAAAACAGTCTTTAGAGTCCAAGTACTTTATTGAGAACGGTTTTTACTGATTTTCCGTATTAAAAGGCGTAGCAATAACAAAAAAGGAAAACCGTGAAAAACGACATCGAACCAATCTTGAAATTGCATACCGACGGCCCCTCCCATTATCCATTTAATTTTACCCCAAATATGGGGTTCTGGAAAAAACGGGGCTAGGCCCAATGTCAAACAGAGTAGAATGACGATTTTCCAATTGTTGACCAGATCTTTCACTAACGAATTTTTTGAATAAAATTGGATACAGAACCCACCCCGTGTTCGGTCAAATGTTTGATAAAAGCTGATCCAATAATCGCCCCTTTGGCCATTTCGGTGGCTTGTTGAAAAGTTTCTGCATTACTGATTCCAAAACCTACAATTTGAGGGTTTTTCAGTTGCATTGCTCCAATGCGCTCAAAATAAGTTGTTTGGGTATTTCCGAACCCTGCTTTTGAACCAGTAACACTTGCAGAGCTTACCATATAAATAAATCCGTTTGAGACGGAGTCAATAAAACGAATACGATCATCTGAGGTTTGCGGAGTTATCAAAAGGACATTGGTCAGTCCATATTTTTCAAAAGTCTTTTGGTACTCCTCGTGATACACATCGACGGGCAAATCGGGAATAATGAGGCCGTCAATACCGATTTCTTGGCACTTTTCGCAGAACGCATCCACCCCAAATTGAAGCATCGGATTAAAATAGCCCATGATAATTAACGGTATTGAAACCGATTCTCTAATAGCTGCCAATTGCTCAAAAAGTATTTCGGTGGTCATCCCATTTTTAAGGGCAGCCGTAGAACTTTTTTGAATGGTAGGCCCGTCGGCCAAGGGATCACTGAACGGGAGGCCGATCTCAATCATATCGACCCCATTTTTCTCTAGATCCTGAATGATTTTTACGGTATCGTTCAGGGCAGGGTAACCTGCCGTGAAGTAGATAGAGAGGAGTTTTTTGTTCTCTTTTAGTTTCGTGGAAATCCTGTTGTTCATAAGTTAAAAGTAAAGATTCCCCCTTTTAGGGGGGCTAGGAGGATGTTCTTTTGCCATCAGCACTAATTCCTCCTAAGTATTATAGTTTAAAATAATCAATGTAAGTATTGAGGTCTTTATCCCCACGCCCCGATAGATTAATGACCACAATATCTTCTTCATTAAATTTTCTATGGTCAAAAACCGCAAAGGCATGTGAGGTTTCAATTGCAGGAATAATACCCTCCAATTGAGAAACTTCCAGTCCTGCGGTCATGGCCTCATCGTCAGTAATCGAGATAAACTCACCACGGCCCGATTTGAACAGATGCGCGTGCATTGGGCCGACGCCAGGGTAATCCAATCCTGCCGAAATGGAATAGGGTTCGGTAATTTGTCCGTCGTCGGTTTGCATCAACAGGGTTTTACTACCGTGAATGATACCCACTTTTCCCAGTGCGGAAGTTGCCGCACTTTCGCCAGAATTCACCCCTTTGCCAGCTGCCTCAACGGCGATGATACCCACTTCAGGGTTGTCCAGATAATGGTAGTAGGTTCCCGCTGCATTACTTCCACCGCCAACACAGGCGACCACGTAATCAGGATTTTCGCGTCCCTCTTTTTCCTTCAACTGCCATTTGATTTCTTCTGATATCACGGATTGAAACCGTGCTACCATATCGGGGTAGGGGTGCGGCCCGACTACGGAACCAATTATATAATGTGTATCAATGGGGTTGTTGATCCAATCACGAATGGCTTCATTCGTGGCATCTTTTAAGGTACGGCTACCGGAAAGTGCAGGCCGTACTTCGGCACCTAACATTTTCATTCGTGCCACGTTCGGGGCTTGCCTGGCGATATCGATTTCCCCCATATAGACTATACATTCAATACCCATTAAAGCACAAACCGTTGCGGTGGCAACACCATGTTGCCCGGCACCAGTTTCGGCGATGATACGATTTTTGCCTAGTCTTTTGGCCATCAAAATTTGCCCAATAGTATTGTTGACTTTATGCGCACCCGTGTGACAAAGGTCTTCGCGCTTGAGATAGATTTTTGTTTTGTATTTTTCAGAGAGTCGTTTCGCGAAATATAGTGGGGTAGGACGACCCACGTAATCTTTCAACAATTCGTCAAATTCTTTTTTAAAGGAAGGTTCTTGCATGATTTGGATGTAATTCTGTCGAAGTTCTTCCGTATTTGGATACAGCATTTCGGGGATGAACGCTCCCCCAAATTCTCCGTAATAGCCTTTTTCATTTGCGTGATATGTCATAATTTTCAGTAATTAGTAATCAGTACTTATATTTTTGTAATTAGCGGAAATCCATAAAATTAGTGTCCACTTACCCCTTCCTTAAATTTTAATAGTTTTTCCACATCCTTCAATCCCGGTTCAATTTCGAATTTGCTGTTCACGTCAATTGCATGACAGTATTTCGATTCGGGCCTCTGCATAAATTCCTTTATAGATTCGACTTCATCTAGCCCAATACCCCCGCTTAAAAAATAGGGTTTGGTCGAGGGGTAATCTTTTAAAACCTTCCAGTCGAAAGCGAATCCGTTTCCACCCGGTAGCTTTCCTTTAGTATCGAACAGGTAAAAAGCACAGACCTTTTCATACGGTTCCAGCAGGTCGAAATCAAAATCATCGGTAATGGAAAACACTTTGATGATTTGTACATGCTTTACCTTTTGTTGCAGTTCGGCACAATATTCGGGACTTTCATTTCCGTGTAACTGAACGAGGAGCAAACCATAATCTTGTATTCTTTCGATGACGGTTTTAATCGTGGCATCTACGAATACGCCGACCTTTTTCACCTTGTGGGGCACTGGCACTACTGGGCCCTTAAAAGAGCGTTTGGAATTTTCCCAAAAGATAAATCCGAGATAGTCGGGTATTAAGGTGGCGACTTCGGTTGTGTTTTTGTTCATTCCACAAACCTTTAGCTTAAGCAGAGCAGTCTCCCGAGTAGAAGGCGGCTCTTTTTTGGTTGTGTAGTGATAGTCCATTTCGGTCATACTCCAGTTACGAAAGTTGTTCAATAAATTTTTTTGCGCTTTCCCCAGGATTGTCTGTTTTCATAAAATTCTCCCCGATTAGAAATCCTTGATAGCCGTATTGTTTTAAACCTTGGATAGCCTCAATACTGCTGATACCACTTTCAGACACTTTTACAAACTCATCGGGAATCAATTTCGATAGTGATTTGCTGGTTTCCAAACTGACCTCGAAGGTTTTCAGGTTCCGGTTGTTGACGCCCAGCATGTCCAAACTTGGCATTAGTGACTTTTGGAGTTCTTCTTCATTGTGAACTTCCAAAAGCACATCTAAATTCAAACTTTTTGCCAAATCGGAAAAGACCTTGATTTCATCTCTGGTGAGAATAGCCGCAATCAAAAGAATGACATCGGCTCCATGGGCCTTGGCTTCAAGAATTTGGTATTCGTCAATAATAAATTCCTTACGGAGTAAGGGCATTTCGACACAGGCTCTAGCCAACAGCAAATCTTCTAATGAACCACCAAAGTATTTTATATCCGTCAACACACTCATACCGCAAACCCCAGCTTTTTCGTAACCTCTCGCCACCTGACCCACATTTGTATTTTGATTAATGGTAGATTTTGATGGAGAACGTCTTTTGTGCTCTGCAATAATGCCACTTGAGCTATTTCGCAATGCATTTGCCAGAGAGGTGGTCTCTCTTCCAAACAATGCGGATGCTTCCCATTGCGAATTGGGAAGCAAAGATTTTTTCAAATCGACTTCTTTGCGTTTATCCGCTATTATTTTATCTAGAATGTTCATCCTCTCCCCAGCCCTCTCCGAAGGAGAGGGAGTTTGTTTTTAGTTCGTATTAAATGTGTTGCAAAATTTAATCATGTCGTTCTATTAATCCCCCTACTTTCGAGGGGCTAGGGGAGGACTTACATGCTCAATTCCTGCAATTTCTTTAAAGCTTTCAAACCTTTCCCGCTCAAAAGCGACTCCTTGGCCTGTTCAAATCCTTCTTTTGGGCTAAGGTTCTTTACTGTAGCAATCGCCACACCCGCGTTGGCGCAGACCACATTATTTTGTGCTTCGGTACCTCGCCCTTGTAAAACATTTAAAAAGATTTGGGCGGATTCTTCAATGGAGTCTCCACCAACAATTTCGGATTGTTTGATAGCCTGTACCCCAAAATCTTCTGGTTTTAGCATGCCCTCGGTGTTGTTCGAGATTGTTTTTGTATTTCCTGTTAGGGATATTTCATCGTAACCATCAAGCGAATGGAGTACCGTAAATTTTTTGTCGGTATTCTGATAGAGGTAACCGTACATTCGGGCCAGCTCGAGATTAAAGACCCCCACCATTTGGTTCTTCGGAAAGGCAGGGTTTACCATCGGTCCTAACATATTGAAGAATGTCTTTACACCCAACTCCCTTCGGATGGGTGCCACATTTTTCATTGCGGGATGAAACAAGGGTGCATGAAGCACACAGATTCCGGCTTCATCAATCGATTTCTTCAGAAAGTCGGCTTCATTACTGAATTTAATACCTAAAAATTCCATCACATTACTGCTGCCGCATTTTGAGGATACCCCGTAATTACCATGTTTGGTCACTTTTACATCGGTCCCGGCAGTAACAAAAGAGGCTAAGGTTGAAATATTGAAAGTGTCTTTTCCATCGCCTCCAGTACCACACAAATCAATAGTATTATACTCCGATAAATCGACCGCGAGGCACAGCTCTAAAAGTGCATCCCGGAAACCCTCCAACTCTTCAATAGCGATGCTCCGCATCATATATACCGTTAAAAAGGCTGCTATTTGACTGGCGTTGTAATCGCCTTTAGCAATGTTGACCAATATTTTTTTTGCATCTTCTTTTGAGAGGATGTCGTGATTGATCAGTCTGTTCAGTGTTTCTTTCATGGATAACCCATTTATTTTTCATTCCCGCATTCGCGGGAATCTTTCTTTCCGTTTCAGGATTCCCGCATTTGCGGGAATTAAATTAATTTTTCACCCAATTCTCCAATATCTGCTTCCCCTGCGGAGTCAAAACCGACTCCGGGTGAAACTGCACGGCGCACACATCATAAGTTTTATGTCTCAGGGACATAATCTGTCCGTTTTCGTCTATGGATGTGGCTTCTAAGACTTCAGGTAAATCTGGGTTTACGACCCATGAATGGTATCTGCCTACTTCGATTTCTTTCGGAATTCCCTCAAAGATAACATCCTTCTTAATAATTTGAATTTTGGTAGCGATACCATGGTATACTTCATCTAAATTAATGAGCGAACCCCCAAAAACTTCCCCGATCGCTTGTTGCCCTAAGCATACCCCAAAGATACTTTTGGTGTGGGCGTATTTTGCGACGATTTCCTTCAGAAGTCCAGCCTCATCTGGAATACCGGGACCTGGAGAAAGCACAATTTTTTCAAAGGCGTCTACTTCTTCTAATGACAATTGATCGTTACGTTTTACGGTTACTTCACAATTCAAGTCTTCTAGATAATGGACGAGGTTGTAGGTGAAACTGTCGTAGTTGTCTATTACTAAAATCTTCTTCATCTTCATATCGTTTTAGCAATTTCTAACGCTTTGGTGAGCGCTCCCAATTTATTGTAAGTTTCCTGTAGTTCATCATCAGGATCCGAGGCTGCGACCAAACCTGCTCCTGCTTGGTAGTGCAATTGGTGGTTCTTGCTAAGAAACGTACGTATCATGATGGCGTGGTTAAAGTTGCCTTTAAAATCCATAAAACCGATAGCACCGCCGTAATAACCCCGACTTGTTTTTTCATATCTCTCGATAAGTTGCATGGCCATGTGTTTGGGCGCTCCGCTTAGGGTACCCGCAGGGAATGTATCGGCCACCACTTTCATCGTGGGAATATCCTTTTTCTTCTGCCCGGTAACTTTTGAAACCAAATGGATTACATGAGAGAAGAACTGAACCTCCTTGTAATTAGTGACTTCGACCATATTTCCGTTGCGGCTGAGGTCATTCCTTGCAAGGTCGACGAGCATCACATGTTCGCTATTTTCTTTATCATCTTCGGTCAGTTCTTTCGCTAAAATAGCATCTTGCTCATCATTTCCGGTGCGTTTGAAAGTGCCTGCGATAGGATGGATTTCTGCCGTGCCATCTTTGACAATTAGTTGGGCTTCTGGTGAACTTCCGAAAATTTTAAAATCCCCATAATCAAAATAGAATAGATACGGCGAGGGGTTTACAGAACGCAAGGCCCTGTATACATTAAATTCATCGCCTTTGAAACCCTGTGAAAATCTACGCGATAAAACCAATTGAAAAACGTCGCCCCTTTGGCAATGCTTTTTGGCCAAGCGAACATGCTTTTTATATTCATCATCGTTCAGGTTTGAAGTTGCATTTCCTTCCATGGAAAAATTATACGAAGCAAAATTACGCACGTTTAGAATCTGTTCGATTTCTGCCGTGTTTTCATGGCTCTCGAAACAATGGGCAAAAATGTATGCCTCGCTTTTAAAATGGTTTATGGCAATAATGTTTTGATAAACAGCGTAGTAGATATCTGGAATTGTGATGGTGCCCTCTTTTCGATTTAATTCGACATCTTCATAATAGCGTACCGCATCATAGGCCATATAACCAAAAAGGCCGTTGTTGATGAACTTAAAATCACTATTCTCGGCCTTGAACTTTCGGCTAAAATTGTGAATGATGGCTACGACATCGGAATCTTTTCCGATTTTGGTTTCGTACGAGGTACCGTCTGGAAATTGCTCTAAAACCGTTTCGTTCTCTACTTTGATAGATGCAATAGGGTTGCAACAGATGTACGAAAAACTATTATCGTTGGCATGATAGTCGCTACTTTCCAAGAGAATACTGTTTGGAAAGCGATCGCGGATCTTTAGGTATACGCTAACTGGTGTTATCGTGTCCGCTAAGATTTTTTTAAAACTGGTTTTTAACTTGTACTTCATTTTAATTTGGTTCAAAAGATTTCCGCCCCTGTCTGCCTATAGGCAGGTTTTAGGAAATGATAAATTTTTTTAATTAAAAAAGGCTTGTCGTGATAGACAAGCCTTTATATAGTTTTACTACAATGATGCTCAGCTCACGATGCTCGTCGAGAGTTGTTCCAACACCAAGTATTTATGTTACAGTTGTTCATTTGGTCAAAGATAGAAATCATTTTTTAAACGACAAACGGATTATAAAAAAATAAAAACCCCGCTTACCCTTAGCGATAAGCGAGGTAAAACTTGTGGGGTCAAGTTTACTTAGAATTCTAAATCGACAACAAGGTCGAACTCGTCATAGATTGTTTTATCTCCAAGGTTTTCAAAGAAACTACCAGAACCGTATTTTACGCCATAGTTCGTTCTGTCAACTTTCAAGGTTGCTGTAGCTTTACTACCGTAGATCGATACATCAAAAGTTACAGCTTTGGTGATGCCTTTGATGGTCAAATCACCGGTCACTTCATACGAGTTCTTGCCCGAAGAACTAACATTGGTAAAAACCAAATTTGAGGCGGCATGGTTATCTACCCCAAAGAAATCATCTGATTTTAAGTGGCCTTCCAGTTTTCCTTTTGAATCGCCTTCTAGGTCTGTTGAAATCAAGGTTGGCATATCTACAACAAACTCGCCACCAGTCAATTTGTCACCATCGAATATCAATGCGCCGGATTTCAAATCTATGGTACCCGTATGTGACCCGGTAACTTTATAGGCTTTCCAAGTAACCTTACTTGCATCGGTTTTTACCTCTTTCTTTTCTTCGTCAACAGGTTCGGTAGCAGTCGCTACTCCGAAAACCAATGCTAATGCTAAACTAAATACTCCTTTTTTCATCTTTTAGATCAATTTTAATTAATAGTAGTGTTAAAATTTATAAATATGTAAATAATTCTTTTTTGGCTTGACGAACCTTGGCAAAATGTTGAGTGGTATCTTCATCAGAGCGATACCCTATTGCGACAACCACGCTAGCATTCAAACCCCTTTCAGCCAAACCCAAAAGTTCATTATAGGCTGCGGAATCAAAACCTTCCATGGGCGTCGTATCGATTTTTAATGTAGCTGCAGCTGATAATAAATTACCTAAAGCGATATAGGTTTGTTTGGCGGCCCAGTTTGCCTGTTCTTCTTCAGAAAGGCGCAAGATATTGCCACGCATAATTTCACGGTACGCGTTCAATGCATCTAATGGAATACTTCTGGTTTCACTGATATTTTTTAAATATGCATCTATCCATGCGCCATCAACTTTTGTTTTATTCGCAAATACAAGCAAAAAAGTAGAGTCAACGATCTGAGTTTGACCCCAAGAAACGGGTTGCAACTTCTGTCTTAATTCCGTATCTGTAATGATAAATGTATGATAGGGTTGTAATCCGTAAGATGAGGCGGTCAATTGAATGACCTCTAGTAATGTTTCTAAATCTTCTTCCGAGACCTTCTTTGAAGAATCGAACTTTTTCGTGGCGTAACGCCATTGTAAGTCTTCTATATATGAGTTCATTTTTTGTATTAAAATTTATTAAGCAATTGATTTAAATGTTCAAGTTCTTTTTTCGATAAGTTTTTTAGCATGTCATTTTCTGCTGTATTCATGGCGGCGTCCATTTTATCTAAAGCTGTTTTTCCTTTCTTAGTAATGCTTATTTCAACCTTGCGACGATTTGATGGGCAGGTGATTCTGTCCACGTACCCTTTTAAAAGCAACTTATCGACCAAGCGAGTGGTGTTGCTCATTTTGCTAATCATTCTTTCATTTAGTGTAGAGAGATTTGCTGGCTTTTCATTTTGCCCCCTTAAAATTCTCAATACATTAAATTGTTGCTGTGAGACGTCATAAGGTTTTAAAGAGCTTGCAATGGCTTCACTAATTTTATTATTGACCAGCATAAAATGAATTATAGTTCTACTCTTCAGCGGAATTTTTTTTTCTGTTTTTATGATTTCTTCAACATTCATGTCGTTACAATAATTGTATATACAAATGTAATATGTTTTTTAAAGTTTTAGAATTTCATAAGGCCAAATATTTGTTAAAAATCCTAAGGGAAGTCTTTTGGGCAAAAACCGTATTTTTGGAATTCAATTGAATAAACAGATTCCCGATTCTCGGGAACGAGCAAAAAAGCACAAATGGATTTATCACAAGAAGAGTGGGAAGAAAAACTGGGAAATGACGATAATGCATTTATTCTAGATGTTAGAACTCCAGAAGAAGTAGAATACGGATACATTCCCGGAGCGGCTAATATTGACATACATCTGGGGCAAGGTTTTTTAGATGAGGTCGAAAAACTTGACAAATCGAAATCGTACTATGTATACTGCCGTTCAGGAGCACGAAGTGGTCAGGCTTGTGCTATCATGAACAACATTGGTTTTGAAAATGCCTATAATCTAGAAGGTGGATTTATGAACTGGGAAGGGAATGTTGCTGAAGGGTAGGCATTAACCAGTCGAAATTGGCAGAAAATAGGTTGAAGCCTTAGGCTATTAGCAAAAGTTTCAGCTTTCAAGTTTATCACTTGGAACCTGCAACAAGTGAAATCCGAAACCACAGAAACCCCTATGCGCCAAGATCTCCTCCATTTTATATGGAAGTACAAGAAACTTTCCTTGGAGGAGTTGGTCACTTCCAATAACGAAACGGTAGTCATCTCAGATGTTGGTATCCATAACCATTTATCAGGACTTGATTTCTTTAGCGCTAAGGTCAATATTGGAGGGCAGTTATGGGCAGGAAATGTTGAAATTCACCTGAAATCATCTGATTGGTATGCACACGGCCACGAAAAAGACGCCAACTACAATAACGTTATATTGCATGTGGTTTGGGAAGATGACACTGAGGTTTTCCGAAGCGATAACTCTGAAATACCCACCCTTGAACTTAAGAAATGCATTTCTACAAGTCTATTACGAGCGTGTAAAAAGCTTTTCGATAAGAAAGATGTCAGCTTTATCAATTGTGAAAAGAATATCACTAACATAGATGGCTTTTTAATCAAGAATTGGTTGGAGCGTTTGTATTTTGAGCGATTGGAACGTAAATCACAATTAATTTTAGATTTGCTGGAAGACTCTAAAAATGACTGGGAGAATGTACTGTTTTCGTTACTGCTGAAGAATTTCGGATTAAAAATTAATGGAGAGGCTTTTTTAAGTTTAGCAAATGCCTTGGATTTTTCGATAGTACGAAAACTACGTTCCGATACCTTAGAATTCGAGAGCGCTCTCTATGGAATGATGCATTTGTTAACGGATGATAGGATTACCGATGCATATTACATTCAACTCAAAAAAGAATATAAACATTTTAAGAACAAATTCGATGTAAAGGAAGAAAGCGTACAGAAACCGGAATTCTTCAAATTACGCCCCCCGAATTTTCCGAACATAAGGCTCTTACAACTGGCCAACCTTTATAGAGAACATCAGAGTTTGTTCAGTAAAATAATCAATACTTCCAGTTTGGTCGAGCTTTACCAAATATTCGATGTTTCCGCTAGCCCATATTGGAACAATCATTTTACTTTTGGCAAAGAATCTAAAAAGAGTGCCAAGAAACTGACCAAGAAATTTATAGATCTCTTGATAGTCAATTCGATACTTCCCCTTAAATTCTGCTATGCACAGGCCGCGGGTAAAGACGCAAACGAAGAGATTGTTCATATTATATCGAACATTACCGCAGAAGAAAATTCAATCGTTTAAAGTTTTAAGAAAAATGCGGTTGAGGTCCAAAATGCAAAAGACAATCAGGCTGTACTTCAACTATATAATGAATACTGTACGAAAAACAAATGCCTTCAATGTGCTGTAGGCAATAGTTTATTGAACAGAAATAGTTAAATTTGACTTTCTAGAAACAGGGAAATAGTACTATTTAGATTTATTTTTTTTTCTGTTCGAATAATGCCTTTTTATTTTGAACCTACAATGCTGGCAGACATGCCAGACTATTTTAGTTGAACGTGATGTAATGAATCTTTTCTACCAGAGTCTCTACTATTTTCAAAAACGCGGTTTCGAAGTATGTCGTCGAATTGCCGAACGTCTTGGCATACGGGCTAGAGTAGTGCGCACTTCGTTTATCTACCTTACCTTCGTAACGCTTGGTTTCGGTTTTGCCCTTTACCTTTTCTTGGCCTTTTGGCTTGGCATCAAAGATTTAGTGTATACGAAGCGAACCTCTGTATTTGACCTCTGATATGATAAATCTTTTTCGTTCTAGGATATATCTTGCCATAACCTTAATGGTGACTACATTACTCTTTGGGGTTTTGGGTTATCGTTTTATCTCAGAATATACATGGCTCGAAGCTTTTTACATGACCATTATCACGGTTACTACTGTCGGCTTTAGTGAGGTTAGACCTTTGAGTGACGAGGCAAAGATATTTACCGTATTTTTAATTATTCTGAGCGTTTTTATATTCGCGTTCGGCCTTTCGGTGATAACCGAATACATTTTAAGTAGAAACGCGCTACAACTTTTAAAAAAGAAGAAAGTGAAAAACAAAATCAAAAACCTAAAAGATCATGTAATCGTCTGTGGTTTTGGGCGTAACGGAATGCAGGCAGCGGAGCGCCTTACTGCCTATAATAAACCTTTCGTTGTCGTAGAAAGAGATAGGGAAATTGTCGAAAAATATGAAGATGAGCTTCTTTTTGTTGAGGGTGATGCCAATGAAGACGAGGTATTGCAAGAGGCGGGCCTTGAACGCGCTCAGTACTTGATAGCCGCTTTACCAGACGATGCTGCCAACCTTTTCGTGGTACTTTCGGCACGACAAATGAACGCCGACCTTTTTATCATAAGTAGGGCATCGTTGGTGACCTCACAGAAGAAATTACTATTGGCCGGAGCCAACAAGGTTATTATGCCCGATAAGATAGGGGGCGACCATATGGCTTCTTTGGTAGTCATGCCCGACCTCATCACATTTATGGACAAACTTGGCACGGAGGGTGAACATACCACTAATTTAGAAGAAGTCGCCATTGAAGATTTTATTGGTAAAATGGATTGTAGCTCGCTGCGCGATCTTGATTTACGAAGGAAGACCGGCTGCACGATAATAGGATATATTGAGCCCGACGGAAACTATATTATTAATCCCGAGGCAGAATTACAATTGAAGCCCAAAAGCAAGGTAATCGTTTTAGGTCGACCTGAGCAGATACGAAAATTGAACGACATGTTTCATATTGGCTAAGTTAATTCCTGATATTATTTGATTCTATTGCTATTTTTTAGGATATTGTCGACTTTCACAATCTAAACTAAATCAAAATTCTAATTATGAAGTATAGACTTCTTGCCATTTTTTCCTTTTTACTACCTTTTTCGAGTACTGCACAAGAGAGTGCGGAGAAAGGTCTTGACGAGATAGTGAACGATGCATTCATGCCCTTTGCTACC
>CAZRIE010000084.1:0-18671 GCA_964600075.1 uncultured Flavobacteriaceae bacterium | reverse complement strand
ATCCTGTACTTCAAAGAAAAGGAAATGGCCCTGAAAGGGATGTTGGTTACGTAGACCATACATTGGATGTCAATTTTACCATTGAAGGTTCTTTACACAATAAAGGATATAGACCATCTAAATATCAATTCAGCCGTAGTTCTCCCAATGGAAATAACTTCAGCAGTGTAGATTTGGTGCTGATGCGGTTGGCAGAGGTTTATTTGATGCGGGCAGAAGCGAAATTAAGGAAAGGGGATAATGGCGGTGCATTGGCAGACGTAAACATGGTGCGAACGTCAAGAACGGCTAGACCTGATCAAACTCCCGCAGCTTTAGGTGCTATGGATTTGGATATCCTATTCCGTGAGCGAGGCTTTGAGTTATACTGGGAAGGTTTTAGAAGAGGTGACCAAATCCGTTTTGGCAAATACGAGGATTCTTGGACCGATAAGACCGATACCGATGTGAATAAAAGATTGTTCCCAATTCCGCAAAGTGCCGTTGATGGAGCTTCTGGAGTAGATGGTTTCTTAGAACAGAATCCGGGATATTAAGTCTTGAAATAAGTTATATCTTTTAAAGCTTACATTAGTTGGATAGGCGCATCCAAGAATAGTAATATCACAACCTCTAATTGCAGTTTCTATAGTACGTTTTAATTTTCTTTATTAGAAAATTAAAACGTAAAAGTAAATAAGATGAAATTAATATTCAGTACTTGTTTAGCCTTTGCAATGGCCTTTTATTTATATGGCACGTGGGGAGATTTTATAGTTGGCGGTGATGATGGAACAAAAGCCATAAGATTAAACGACTTACAACTAATAGGAAGCCACAATAGCTATAAGGTCGCTATCGAGCAATCGTTGTTGGATTACCTGTTCCAGCTCGATTCGGCAACTGGCAGAGGTTTACAGTACGAACATCCACCATTTACGGAACAGTTGGAACTGGGCCTACGGAATTTAGAACTTGACGTTTTCCAAGATCCCGAAGGTGGTTATCATTCAAATCCAACAGGACTCGATATCGTCGAGGGGTCAGGCGGTATCCCATTACCATTTGATGAGGAAGAAAAGCTGAAAGTACCTGGTCTTAAAGTCTTCCACGTTCAGGAAATCGATTTTCGTAGCAATCAATTACTTTTCAAGGATGCATTGGCCGAACTAAAAAATTGGTCCGATAATAATCCGAATCATACACCGATTATCCTAACTATAAACACAAAAGACGGTGAAATTCCCAACACAAGAAAGCCTTTGGTCTTCGATGCCGAGGCATTAAAAAATCTGGATAACGAAATCAGGAGCATTCTTCCCAAACAAAAACTTATTACTCCCGATATGGTGCGACGAAACCAAACTACTTTAGAAAAAGCGGTGCTCACGGGCGGATGGCCAAAGTTGAATGAAGTAAAAGGAAGGTTTCTATTCGTTCTAGATGAGGGCAAAGCAAAATTAGATCTTTACCTGGGAAAATTTCCATCGCTCAATGGGGCAGCATTGTTCATCAATAAGAAAGAGGGAAGTCCCGAGGCAGCTTTTCGTATCGTCAATGACCCTATTGCAGATTTCGACAAAATACAATCGCTGGTAAAGCTCGGCTATATGGTTCGCACCCGTGCCGATGCCGACACTAAAGAGGCGCGGGCAAACGACTACAATCGATTTGAAAAAGCACAGGCATCAGGGGCTCAAGTCATTACCACCGATTATTACATTCCCAGCAAGTTATTTAAATCCGATTTTAAAGTTATTTTTGAGAATGGTTCTTATGAACGGATTAAATAACTAATGGTTTTAAATTTTGATATAAGAAAATCATTATCGCAAAACATACTTCAAAGTAAGAAGAGCGTAATTCTACTTTGTATTTTTCTATTCTTCTCCTGTTCCGAAAAGAAATCCAACAAAGAGTCAATCGATACCAAAGCCGAAATTCGTATCGCTTTTCTGTCAGATGTACACTTATTGAATATTAAAGGTTCTTTAGAGGATGTTGATTACAGGGGTATCAAAAATCCAAAAACCGGTGAGTTCGCTTTACTGCGTACGATGGGTGCCCAACTACGTTCTACCCGCCTGTTCAACGAAAATTACTTTGCTTTTTTGGCAGCCCTGGATGATGTCGTCGAAAAAGGAATCAAATTGGTCGCTTTGCCCGGCGATTTTAGTGATGACGGGCAGCCCGTCAATATTCGTGGACTCAACAAAATTTTAAACGAATACTCGGAAAAACATGGCCTCTCCTTTTTCTTGACCACCGGCAACCATGACCCGACACGACCTTTTGGTGACAAAGGCGGCAAGGCCGATTTCCTAGGCTTAGATGGCAAGGCGCAACCGATTATGAGTAACGAAGGAATGTACAGGATAAATCCGGTAAAAGAGCATCCCCTAATCGTTAGTGATGACATTGGCGAATTAGGCTATAATGGCATTATAAGTGGCCTGAAACACCATGGCTTTTTTCCAAAAAAAGAATACCTGCATTGGCAAACCCCATTTTCGAAATACGAGTATGAAAATTATTCCTTCGAAAAAGCAGTGGAGGCTTCCCGTTTTAAAAATCGGGAATATGTTATGCTAATGAACAAAGCCACCTTGCCCGATGTCAGTTATCTAGTGGAACCCCTCGATGGTCTTTGGCTATTGGCCTTGGATGCCAATGTATATCTTCCAAAAGGAAATTCCACTGAATACCAAGGTGCAGGTATAGGCTATAATCAGGTACTTGAACATAAAAAACACTTGATCATCTGGGTAGCCAAAGTCGCCATGGAAGCAAAAAGACTAAACAAGACCCTGATTGCCTTTAGCCATTACCCAATGATCGATTTTAATGATGGGGCTTCTGAAGAGATACGGAAACTTCTCGGAGAGGGTGCACTACAAGCGCATCGGATTCCTGATGAGAAAGTTGCGCAGGTTTTTGCGGATGCCGGTCTGAAAATTCACTTTGGTGGCCATATGCATCTGAACGATACAGGTATTAGAACTACTTCCTCTGGAAATACGTTGGTAAATATTCAAACACCGTCTTTGGCAGCATATAAGCCCGCTTATAAAATCGCTACGATTAGTGCAAAAAATACCATTAGCGTAGCGACTGTTGTGTTGGATTCCGTACCGCAATTCGACGAATTTTTCAGGCTCTATGAGCAAGAACATACGTTTTTAGCGTCTCTTGAAAACAAAGACACATGGAACAAGAACATATTGTCAGCAAAAAATTATAACGCGTATACCAATTGGCATTTTAAGGAATTGCTACGCTTGCGTTTCTTACCAGAGGACTGGCCACAGGCTTTACAAAAACTACTTTTAGGGCTGAACGGACAAGACCTAGTCATTCTTTCACAAACAGATAGTATCTTCTCAATGAACGATTTGCAGAAACTTTTAGAAGGAAACAATGATTCGCCTCTTTGGAAAGAAGCAAAGGCAATCGCCGAAAAAAAAATAAATCAAGAAGGCCTTCAGCTCCAAGATTTTAAAAATTGGGACGGTTTTGACTTTATATTCGATTTCTACAGACTACGAAATGCTGATCAATTAGCCATAAAAGATATCGGGGCAGATAGGTTAAGGCAATACGAAGTAGTACACGAATTCATACGTCAAGCCCAAAAAAATGATAATCTCACAGAATTAAAGTTATTCGGAAGTATTTTTACAAAGCAACTTAACGGAGCCCCGGCAGGGAACTTTAAAATTGACTTGGAAAATGGAAAGGTAATACCGTATTGATTATATCCGGATTTAATAATTTCAATCAATTAAACCAAATGCCCTTGGCAACCAAAGCGAAAGCTCAGGAAAATAGGTGATAACCATAAGTACCAGAGTCATGACCGCCAGCAAAGGCAATAACGGTTTAATTACCTTGGTAACGGGAACTTTAGCCACACCACTCCCAACAAAGAGCAAGGTGCCCACGGGAGGAGTACAGACCCCAATACACAAATTCAAAACTATTATCATCCCAAACTGCACCGGATGCATGCCCAAGGCCATTGCCACAGGGAGAAAAATAGGAGTGAAAATTAAAACCGCCGGTGTCATATCCATAAAAGTTCCTACGATTAGCAAAATAATATTAATCATCAGAAAAATGAGAATGGGATTACTCACATTGTCCAACAAGGCGGAAGTCAACATTTGTGGAATTCCCTCAAATGAAAACAACCACGACATGGCCATAGAGGTCGCAATAAGGAACATGACGATAGCAGTTGTTCGTGCACTACGCAATAGCAAGGGTTTAAAATCACTGAACTTGAGTTCCCTATTTATAAAACCTAATAGCATCGCATAGACGACTGCAATCGCCGCAGCCTCGGTGGCCGTAAAAACTCCTACGACAATTCCGCCAACTACGATAATTAATAAGGTCAAGCTCAGAAAAGCCCTTCTAAAGTCAAGAAACAGTTTTTTAAAACTCACTCGAGGCGCCTTGGGCAATCCTTTTCGTTTGGCATATATATAGACCATGATCATCAGGGCAAGCCCTACTAAAATTCCAGGTATATATCCTGCTATAAAAAGCGCGGCAACGGAGGCCGTTCCGCCACTGGCTAGTGCAAAAATAATCAGCACGTTGCTAGGTGGAATCAATAATCCCGTAGTTGATGAACTAATATTAACTGCGGCGCTGAATTCCCTTGGATAGCCCTCTTTTTCCATTTTATCTGTCAGGGTGCTGCCTATAGCAGAGGCCGCGGCCACGGCGGATCCTGAAATGGCCCCAAAGAGCATAGCGGCAATAATGTTAACGAATGCCAACCCGCCTGGTAAACTACCTATAAGGGATTTAGCGAAATCAATCAGACGCTTGGCAATACCCCCCGTATTCATAATCTCGCCAGCCAAAATAAAGAAGGGAATTGCCAACAAAGCAAAATTATCAATGCCCGTGGTCATCCGTTGGGCCGCTGTCGTTGTAGCGGGCAAATATGCGATATTCAAGATTAAGGTTAATGTTGTCGAAATACCAATTGCATAGGCAACCGGAACCCCGTAGGCTAACAATACGATAAAACTCAAAAAAAGAACTACAATGCTAATGGTCTCGATGCTCATTTTAAAAATTTAGTTTCTTGATATTGTAGAACGAAAAAAATATGATTATCAACCCCGAAATGGGAACAATGGCATAGACAAATCCCAAAGGGACCTGTAATGCGGATGAAATCTGGCCTAGCGTCAAAGTAATGTACACCAAATTACCTCCACCCATTACCATGATAATCAAAGCAAAGAAGGCCATCAGGATTTGGATTACTTTTTGCCGCTTAGCTCTTTTATCTGCTGTTAGTTTTGATAGCAGGAAGTCCATGGACAAGTGCCCTTCTTTGCTTCCGTTGATATAAGCGGCGCCTAAAACGGTCAACCAGATCAACGAAAATCGTGCGAACTCTTCAGTAAACGAACTGGATTGACCCACCACGTAACGTGACACTACTTGCCAGACTACATCGATTACCAATAATCCGAAAATGACCACTAATAGGGTCTCTATAATCCTGTTCAAGATTAGATAGATTCTTTCCATTAATTAGAATTTACTTTGTCAATGATGGGTTTCAACCTAGGATCTTTCATTAGCCGTTCCATTACCGGTTTCGCCTTTTTAACAAAAGGTTCTTTATCGGGGTAAATAAATTCAACGCCTGCTTCTTTTAGCATTTTCATATTCTCCACAATTGTTTCTTGCCAAAATTGTTTTTGTTTGGCAACACTTTCCTTGGCGGCGGCATCTAACCATCCTTTTTCTTCGTCCGAAAGTAAATCCCAGTATTTGGTACCGATGATTACCACGTCGGGTATCATGGTATGTTCATCGAAAATATAATATTTACATACCTCAAAATGATTGGAACTTACAAAAGAGGGAATGTTGTTTTCGGCTCCATCCACTACGTTTTGCTGTAAGGCGGTGTATAGTTCTCCAAAGGCCATCGGTGTGGCCGAGGCACCTATGGTGTTGACCATATCGACCGACATCTGATCGTTCTGTACCCTGACTTTGAGGCCGTCAAGGTCATCGGGAGAATTAATCGGTCTGTCTTTGGTATAGAAACTTCTAGCTCCGGCATCATAGAAACAAACCCCGCGTAGGAGATATTCCGTTCCACTTTCCAACAACTGTTTTCCTACTTCGCCCTCAAGGTTTTTGAATAAGTGCTCACTATCACGAAATAAATAGGGAATGACCGTAATTTGGTATTCAGGCGCAAAATTCGACAGTGCTGAGGCGCTGACCTTTGTCATCGCAATACTGCCTATCTGCAAAAGCTCAAGAGCTTCTCGTTCAGATCCCAACTGCCCATCGGGAAAGACCTTGATCTGTAACTTACCGCCAGATTTTTTGTTTAGGGCCTCCTGCATTACCAATATGCCCTTATGAACGGGGTGTGATGTCGGAAGGGAGTGTGCAAAAAAGAGAATCTTTTTGTTCTTGGTCGCCGAGCAGGACAGCAAAACTGTCACCATCAAAGCCAGTATCATCCACGAAAAGAACTTCCTCAACTCCACATATTTTGAAAAATGTTTCATCTACAATTTGTTTTGAAGGCGTTGGATAATTGCCAAGGTACTTTTCACTTCTTTCGGCAGCTGTCCGACCGGAACTTCCATTTTAAGTCTCCAATAATTATAGAGGCTGGGTGAGGTTAAATATAAAATTTCGTTCTTAAATTTTATCCAAAATGCAGCAGCGTTGAAAAACTCTGTGGCTCTACCTTGCATATAGACGCGGTTAAGAAATTTGGTATTAAAAATCAAAATATTCTTTTGCATTGTTGTAGCAGATATCTTCTATTAGTTTACCAATCCATTCTATATCATTGGGCAGTTCACCATTTTGAATGTCATTACCGAAGAGGTTACAAAGAATACGACGAAAATATTCATGGCGTGGAAAGGAAAGGAAACTTCTTGAATCGGTCAACATACCTATAAAACAACTAATTAAGCCCATATTCGATAAGGTGTTTATCTGCTCCGTCATACCATCCTTCTGGTCTAAGAACCACCAGCCAGAGCCCCATTGTACTTTCCCTTTGATGCTACCATCATTAAAATTACCGATCATAGCAGCCATAACCGCATTATCACTTGGGTTAAGATTATAAAGTATGGTCTTAGTGAGCTTATTTCTGCTGTCTAATGTATCTAAAAATTTTGAGATGCTTTCCGCCTGAGGATAGTCGCCGATAGAGTCCCAACCGGTATCGGGGCCCAATATTTTCAACATTCTTGAATTGTTGTTGCGTAACGCACCCAAATGAAATTGCTGTACCCAACCGAATTCGTGATAGGCCTCGGACAGAAAGAGCAATAAGGCGCTCTGAAATTGTGCAGCTTCCTTTCTAGTCACGCTGTTGCCATCCCTTCTCTTTTTGAAAATTGCCTTGACTTCCGATTCGGTGAAGTTTTCAGCATAAAGATGGGAAATACCATGATCGCACAAACGACATCCGTTTTCGTGAAAGAAGGAAATACGTTTCTTCAAGACATCACAAAGTTCGTCATAGGTTGAAATACCGCAGTTAGATATTCCTTCCAAAGTATCCAAATAAGTATTGTATGTGTCATTTTCGATAAGAATTGCCTTATCGGGGCGAAAAGCGGTACTTACCTTAGTGCCGAAGTTACCTTTGGCCAGTTCTTGATGGTGCTCGAGGCTATCGGTAGGGTCTTCGGTGGTGCACAAGACCTCGACGTTCATTTTTGAAATCAGGTTCTGGCAACTAAATTGAGCCGTATTAAGTTTTTCGGAAGCTTTATTAAAAACAGCCTGTGCATTTTTATCGGATAGTACTTCGTCTATCTGAAAATATCGTGAAAGCTCTAGATGTGTCCAATGGTACAAAGGATTTCGCATGGTATATGGAACCGTTTGCGCCCATTTAGCAAACTTCTCTTGATCAGTTGCATTTCCAGTTATGAATCTCTCATCGATACCCAGCGTGCGCATGGCCCGCCATTTATAATGATCGCCATCGATCCATGCCTCTGTAATGGAATTGAAAACAGTATTTTCAGCCAAAGCTTTTGGCGATAAATGATTGTGGTAATCGATTATGGGCATTTTGGCGGCATACTCATGATATAGCCGTTGCGCATGCCTACTTTCCAATAAAAAGTTATCGTCTATCAGTTTGGTGTCTTTTGTCATTTTTCGAACTTCCGTAGTATGCTGGATTTTGGATAGGAACTAAATTGTTCTAAGCTAAAGGCCTGTAATATTTAAAAATAGGTTTCTATTCGCGTTTAAACAAGAAAAACAGTAAAGAATATAGGTCAAAATGTAATCGTTTGGCTATCACGTCAAAGTTGCGTAATTGTTGCGCTTTTAAGAAAACTATAACGCTTTGTGCTTTCCTTATTAATAGCCGAACATTACATTCATAAAAAATAAATATATGAAAGATTTACAGAATAAAGTAGCTTATATAACAGGAGGTTCAAAAGGCATTGGGTATGGTGTTGCCGTAAAGCTTTTAGAAGCGGGCATGAAAGTCGCCATTAGTGGTCGAACATTGGAAACCGTTCAAAAGGCCGCTAACGAACTTGGAAAGAATGGCCGAGTACTGGCCCTTGCCTCCGACGTTACCAAACATGGGGATGAGAGAGCCGCTGTCAAGAAGGTTTTAGATAAATGGGGGCAATTAGATGTTGTTCTAGCCAATGCGGGAGTAGGGCATTTTTCTCCGGTCGACGAGATGTCAGAAGACGATTGGCACCAAATGATCGACACCAACCTCAATGGCGTTTTTCATACTTTAAAAGCCACAGTTGAAGCCTTAAAGGATTCAAAAGGATATTATATGACTTTGGCCAGTTTGGCAGGCACGAACTTCTTTGCATCAGGGGCCGGCTATAACGCAACTAAATTCGGGGTCGTCGGTTTTACCCAGGCAGCAATGTTAGATTTACGGAAATATGACATCAAAGTATCTACCATAATGCCCGGTTCTGTAGCCACCCATTTTGCAGGAAATGAACCTGACTTAAAAGATGCTTGGAAAATTCAACCCGAAGACATCGGTGAACTAGTAGTCGACCTTTTAAAAATGCATCCGCGAACGTTGCCAAGTAAAATCGAAGTTCGACCGAGCAGACCCGATAAGAAATAGGGTCGCCACATACGACTTTCGACCTTCGCAAGGCGTCTGGCCCTTTTTACACCTCTTTCTCGGTAAAAGGAATTTCTGGATTACAGATTTCTAAAATCAGCTTTTTAAGTTGCACATTAAATTGCAGCAAGGTTTCTTGGGTGATGCTATTGTCTTTTTTTCGGCTTCCCTTTTTTTCTTTGATTCCGAACTTCAAGAGCCCAGAATTTAGATTTTTAAAAGAAAAAATACCCGCTTCAATAACTTCAATCGGGTTCTTTGCATTGTAGAGAACGGCGTAAGAAAGTAGTTGAAAGGCCTTGCTGTAATCAAATTCCCTTGTGATGTCGTCCCAATTTACGATTTCGACTTGCGTCGTTGTCACCTTTCCGGTTTTATAATCGATAATACGAAGTGTACCGTCGATTTCGTCAATCCGATCAAGTTTACCCTTAAGAAGAATAGGATAGTCGATTTCGGGAAAGTCTATGGATACGTTCAATTTTTCCTCAAGACCGATTATCTTGATTTGGTGTTGTTTTAAGCTCTCGATTTCCAAGGCGATAAAATTTTCAACATAGCGAACAACGACATTGAATGCTATCAGGTTTTTCCCTCTTGAAATATCTCCCTCATGATAGCTTTTGGCAAAATGGTGCTCTACCAAGTCTTTTATTTTGCTCTTATTCGTAAAGAGCTTCTCTTCGCAAAGATATTCCCCTAAAAAGGGGCGATAAAAGTCTTCAAGTGTATCATGTACTATAGTGCCAAAAGTATTTGAAGCTATGGTCTCCTCAACCTCAAGAACATCATCGATTTGTAAAAGATTACGTTTATAGAAATCAATGGGGTTACGAATATAATTGCTTAAGGATGTTGGGGAAAAACCACTGCTGGCATGAGCTTTAATAAGTAATAGGAGTTCCTTATTCTTTTCTATGACTTCAGACGTTTTCAGGACAGGCATTATGCTAGGCGAAGCGATAATTTCTCGAATATCGGGAAGCTTATTCGCGTCGGTCAGCAATTGACTGATCAATCTACTCCGTTCACCACCCTCGAGCACATCGGGTTCCGTATTGTAAAGAATATAGATGTGCTTGGCACGTTGCAAAAGTCTATAAAAATGGTAAGTGTATACGGCATCCTTTTCTTTGTAGGTAGGAAGCCCAAGGTTAACTTTCAAATCGAATGGGATAAACGAGTTGTTCGACTTGCCCGAGGGGAGTATACCTTCGTTCACCGATGTTATTATTACCGTTTCAAAATCAAGATTTCGACTTTCCAACATGCCCATTATCTGCAAACCCTCTAATGGTTCCCCTTGAAAATCTAACGTTTCAGACGATAAAAGCTCCCTATAGATACCTTGTAACGATTTCAGGTCGGTCAGGAAACCATATTTTTGCACGAGCTCAAATAATTGATTGAACAGCGTATAAAAACGGTACAAGTATTCTAAAGAAAGGGTATCTTCTTGTTCCTGAAGTTTAAGCTTTAACTCGGCGATAATTTGAAGACATATTTCAATGAAATGCTGGGTTGAGGGTACTTCTTTTAAAAATAACAGAGAAGATGGTACTCCGCCGCCTATAATTTCGAGCAACTTAATAGCATCGATATAAGCCCAATTTTTATTTTTGATAGTTTCCAGAACTCTACTAACTTTATTATCATCACCGTCTCCCAATAAAATATGAATGTACGGCTGGGCAAAAAACGCCTGAAGATTGTCATAAAACCAACCCTCATCGCTCCTATTGATGTACAGCTCGATAAACTGATCGAAAAGCGATGCCATGGGGCTTTTATTCAAAGGATAGCCCATGGTAATATTTATAGCGGATATTTCTTGGGGAATGGAATTTAAGAAAGGATTCAACAACGTTTCATCACCTAGTATAACTGCGGTTTTTTTCAGCCGGTAAGGATACTCTTCGTTGATTTTTGATAATAACTGCCCAGTATATTTTGCTTGCGATACATTTTTGGGCATCCCTATAATCTTGATATACTTTTTTGAGACATAGTTACTACTTACCCCGTTCATCTTGTTCTCTTCAAAATAGGACCAACTATTTAAATGTTGCCTTATAAAATACCCCGCATCGTGAACAGGATCTTCGAGGAAATAAGAATCAACATCCCAATAGATTTCCGATTGGGGCAAAGCCAGTATGCGCTGAAAAATTTGACTTTCCGCTGTATTCAAGGCATTGAACCCTATAACTATGAAAGTTTTTTCTGAATTTTGCTCAATATAGCCTTCCAGACCTTGGCAAGCCTTTCGATATACCAGACCTTGATGACCCAATCTTTGTTCCAATAAAGAATTAGTAAAAGCTCGGTATAAAGGTTCAAGCCCATTCCAGAAGCGCAGGTAATCTTCCATCATTTTAGTCTTAACACTCTGTAGTGACCAATGGTTGATTTCCTGAATTGCGGACAAGTTTGAAAAAAGTTCGGTCGCATCTACCAAATAACGATCGATTTCGTTAAAGTCTTGTAATAATGTCTGGGCCCATTTAGAAAAGGTAAAAAAATCGTCTTTCCCCTTAGGTTCTTGCCCTAAATAGGCATGGTAGAGGGTAAATAGTTGTTGGGTATCCGTAGCATAAGCTATGCCCGATATTTTTTCGACAAAACTTTCAATACTAAATATTTCCGGTGCGAAAAATGTCTTTTCGGCAATTTCAGCCATTGCCTTTCTAAGAAAAGTTCCAGCCCGTTTGCTAGGTAGCACGAAAACAAGATCTTCAAGTGCATCGTGCTTTTGGCAAACTTTCTGCACGACCTCCTCTAAAAATGTTTGCATAGGCAAAAATAAAAAAAGCCCTGACAATTACGTCAGGGCTTTTTATTTATTTAAGTGTTTTAAAAAACTTAGTTTCTACTGATTAAGTTGATTTCAACCCTACGGTTTCTGTCTCTACCTTTTCTAGTAGTGTTGGGCATCAATGGCTTAGTTTCACCGTACCCAGCTGCCTTTAATCTTGAAGAATCGATACCGTTCTCAGACAAATAATCTACTACAGACTGAGCTCTTTCCTCAGATAGTCTTTGGTTTAATTCATCGGAACCACTGCTATCGGTATGACCTTCTACGTTAAAGCTTGCATATGAATATTCTTTAAGAATACCCGCGATGTTCTGCAAGATTTCACCAGATTCGAACTTGATTGTAGCCTTACCTGTATCGAACAAGATAGTTTTGGCATAATCATTTAATGTTTTTCTAACGGCTTCCGTTACCTCAGGGCAACCGCTGTTAGCTACAGTACCAGGAAGTTGTGGACATAAATCATCTTTATCAAATATACCGTCACCATCTGCATCAGGCCAAGGACAACCTTTGTTTTCAGCAGGACCTGCTTCGTTAGGACATTCATCGTCTTTATCAGCAATACCATCGCCATCGGCATCAGGACAACCTGCAAGGCTGGCCAAACCAGCTTCGTTTGGACACGCATCATCTTTATCAGCAACACCGTCGCCATCAGCATCAGGACAGCCATTCATTTCTGCTGACCCGGCTTCATTCGGACAAGCATCTTTGCTGTCTTCGATTCCATCACCATCAGAATCAGGACATCCGTTGAACGCTTCTAGACCAGCAACTTCTGGACAAGCATCGTCTTTATCATATATACCATCTCCATCAGTATCGGTACCACCGAACTTAATGGCAAGACCGGCCATATGTTGCCAGTGCTTAAAACCATAATCTTCAAATGCATGCTTGTAGTTCATTTGAACTGTAAGGCCTATATTTTCGGTAAACCAAAAGTTGACACCAACACCACCGTTTACGGTACCAGCGCCAATTTCATCTACCCAAGTGTAACCACCACCTACTTCTACGAAGGGATCCACTACTGTTTCTTTTAAGAAATTATATTTAAGCGTAGCATCTAAAGCGTAATAAGAGAGATCATCAACCCTAACATCGCCCACTTTGCTAATTTTGTTCAAAGAACCTCTGGCCCCAAGAGATAATCCATTACCAACAGATTTCGATACACCAATGTAGGAAATAGAAGGAAGAATGTTCCAGTGATCAGTCGCGTTAAAAAGCTGGCTGCCGAAACCACCGTCATCACCTGTAGGGTAAGTATCAATGGCATTAACCCCAAAACTGATTTGCCAAGGGTTATTCTCGTCTTGCGCTTGCATGTTGTTAACGCCTACCATAAGTAGGGCCACAACTAATAATTTGCTAAGATGTTTCATGTTCAAATTTTTAAGTTTAAGTGTTTATTAAGAGCAAATGTAAGTTGTTAATTATTATTAACAAAATCAATTTTGCATTTTTTTTAACGTATAATATAGAATAATTAACACTTTTAAACGATTTTTAAAGTCTTTCCCACCTCTATGAAAGCATCGATTGCCCGTTTTAAATGCTCAATTTCATGGGCGGCGGACAACTGCACACGTATTCTTGCTTTGCCTTTTGGCACCACGGGATAAAAGAAACCGATGACATAGATTCCTTTTTCCAGTAGCCGACTGGCCATTTCTTGTGCCAGCTTGGCATCGTATAACATTACCGGTACTATGGCTGACTCACCGTCAATGATATCGAACCCAGCCTTTTTTATACCCGCCTTAAAATATTCGGTATTTTTTTGCAGTTTGTCGCGTAACGAGGTATCCTTTTCCAAAAGTTCAAAGACCTTTATTGACGCCCCGACTATAGCAGGGGCCAAGGAGTTTGAAAATAGGTATGGTCGAGATCGTTGCCGTAAAATCTCGATTATTTCCTTCTTGCCAGTAGTATAACCGCCCATTGCGCCGCCAAGGGCTTTTCCCAAAGTACCTGTAATGATGTCTATTCGGCCCATTACATTCTTTTCTTCCAATGTGCCACGACCCGTTTTTCCTATATAACCTGTGGCATGGCATTCGTCTATCAATACCAAGGCGTCGTATTTTTCCGCGAGGTCGCATATCTTATCTAAGGGTGCTACTAGACCATCCATTGAAAAAACACCATCGGTAACAATAATCTTAAATCGGGCCTTGTCTACATCGGCTTGTTTCAATTGTTTTTCAAGGTCTGCCATATCGCTATTGGCATACCGATACCGTTTTGCTTTGCACAATCGCACCCCGTCAATAATTGATGCATGGTTCAAGGCATCTGATATAATGGCATCTTCGGTAGCGAGCAACGGTTCAAAAACACCTCCGTTCGCATCAAAGGCGGCGGCGTACAAAATTGTGTCCTCCGTACCATAGAAATCGGCAATCTTTTTTTCCAGTTGCTTATGAATGTCCTGGGTTCCGCAGATGAAACGCACCGAAGACATACCGAACCCGTGTGAATCGAGCGTATCCTTTGCCGCCTGAACCACATCGGGATGTGATGACAGGCCCAAATAATTGTTCGCACAAAAATTGATGACCTTGTCACCGTTCGAAATTTCTATTTCCGCATCTTGTGGCGAAACAATAATACGTTCCTCTTTATAAAGGCCCTCTTCCTTAATCTGGTTCAATTCGTTTTGTAGATGTTCTTTTATTTTTCCGTACATAGTTTTCAAATAAATTCTGTTACTATTTCTTCATTAATATATACTATGATTTTCTTTTCTACAAGATATCCCATATCTGTAATTGCATCCGCATAGTTATAAAGCTGTTCTTTATATTTCGGATTCCGTTTGCCCGTCTTGTAATCGATAATAGTAGCGTGGTTACCTTTTAGCACAATTCTATCAGGGCGAAGTGCCTCGCCTGCCTTTGTGATAATATCTCTTTCGTTCTTTACGATATTCCCCTCCTCATAATACATGCTTATGTCAGGATGTTGCAATACCGATTTAAGTTTCGCTTTCAATGTGTCGCTTTCCCCAGAAACAATATCGCCTTTTTGCAACAACAAACTTAATATAGGGTTTATATCTTTTTCTGTTTCTATTAAACTTAATATAAAATGTATTCGATTACCTTTTGAAATGGCATCTTCCCTAGCAGTGTCCCAAAGCATACCCGACTTTGTCAAGATTCTAAAAGTCGCGCGGTCTTTATGAGTAGGGACAAAATTAATTATCTCTTGATGTCTTAAAACCTCTTGCGCTACGTTTCGTTCTAATTCGCCAAATGTATAAACAGACTCATTTTCTGTCCACAAGCCTTTATTTTTAAGATATTCGATAAAGAGACCGGAATAAAGGTCGGTTTTGTGTTCACCTTTAAAGGTCAGGTCTTTTTCGCTTATAATATATAGTGCCTTTTCAGCTCGGGTCAGAGCGACGTACAAGACATTGAGGGCATCAAGTTCCATACGCTGCTCTTCTTCGTTAAAACGATGTGCCGCATCGAGGCTGTATTCTACCACCTCTTTCTTTTCATTAACGAGAACTTCTTCAAAACCATTGAAAGTTTCGGGATTCAAAGGCAGCCATAATTTTTTATCCATTCGCTTGTAAATATTCTCGTTCGCAAACGGGAATATAACTATGGGAAATTCTAGTCCCTTTGCCTTGTGTATTGTCATTATTCGCACAGCCAAAACATTTTCAGGGGCGGTAATACTCAACTTCTCTTTTTTCTTTTCCCAATGTTTCAAAAATGTCTGTATGCCTGTACCTTCTTTTTGTTCTACCTCTAAGACAACATCCATAAAATAGGTAATATAGGCGTTGGAATCCGGTACAAGTTCAAATTGCTTTATGGCCAGTTCCATTCCATCATAGACCGAAATTCGTCTCAAATTTTCAATTTCCAAATCGAAATTATCTTTTAGAAGCGCCGGAACGCGTTTCAGGTTATCATGTATGAAACTATGTCGATTTTGCATTCCTGTAGACAAAAAGGAAAGTAGGGCAAATGTAATTTCCTCGTTCCTTGGGTCATCTATATGCCCCATTAGGTTAACAAGAAACCGCACCTTATCGCTACTGTTGATCAAAAGACTTTCTGATGAAATAGTAGGTATCTGTCTTTGGGTCAAGTAATCGGCAAGCAATACCCCATCTTTATTGCCCCTTACGAGTATACAGATTTCTTCGTGCCCGTAATTTTTTTCCGTTACCCTCTGAATAGTTGCTACTACTTCTTCGCAATAAAGTTCGTTTTTGTCATTTTCCTCTCCTTTTTCAATAAAAGTGAGTTGAACTTTTCCTCCTTTTTTGGCATTGTATTGTTGTTGATTACCTTCAACGAACATGGCATTGTACAAGGCATTATTTAAAAACGGACTGGTATTTGTAAAAAAATCGTTATTGAACTTGATGATCTCTTCATTACTCCTGTAATTAGTCGGCAGGTTATGTGTTTCCGGCCTAACCACGAACGGATTGGTTTTCATGCCTACGAGATTCAAAAACTGTTCGGCCCTACCGCCACGCCAACGATAAATAGCCTGTTTGGCATCGCCGACCAAGAAAACAGATCCCCGTTTGCCCTGAATATCTTCACTTTCGAGGGCATTGCCGATCAAGGGTATCAAATTGTTCCATTGCAAGGTAGAAGTATCTTGAAATTCATCTACAAAATAGTGCCTGTATTTTTCACCCAGGCGCTCGTAAATAAAAGGTGCAGGCTGGTTCTTGATTTCTTTGGAAATTAACGTATTGAACTCCGATATGGAAAGCTGGTCACGTTCAGCCTGCAGGTTCTTTACTTCTTTTTGAATGGCGTTCAGAACGGTCAGGGGAACAATATTGCCATATACATTTTTTAGAAAAGAACGATGGTACATCAACTCCTTTAACTCTAAATAACTATGCAAAAGTATTGGGGCGAACTCGCTTGAAGGAAGTATTTTGCCAGCCTTTAAAATGTTACCTTCTACTAAATTATTCTCCAATTTATTTGCATACAACTTTGAAGGTTCGAATTCTTTATCGGTAATTTTTTTGAAATGGTTTGGTAAGGTCTGTCTTGGAAAATCATCATCTTGTAATCCTTCGTTTCGTATTGATCCAAGAACTGATGTTGCTTTTTCTATAGCATCTAATTCAGTCTCCTTAATTTTGGTTACAATTATTATTTTTAACCCTAAAAAATCATCTATACTCTTATCATTTAGTTTTTCTAGATGCGCAGCATGGTTTTCGCGAAAGATCAGTTTCCCGATTTTGAAAAGGTCGAAAGTGATGTCCCAACTTCTATCGTCGTCTATCTTTTCAAGGGCAAAATCAAGAAGTACTTTGGTTAATTTTTTGTCCGTTCCCGCTTTGTGCACCAATCGAGCAATGGCTTCGTCCAACAATAAATCAGTATCGAGAACAACCTCGAAATTTTGTGGTATTTTAAGGTCTTTTGCAAAAGTGCGTATGATTCGGTGCGTAAACTTATCAATGGTCGAAATATCGAAAAATGCGTAGTTATGCAAAATCTCTTTTAGGGCTTCCTTTGACCGTTGGCGAAGCGTAAGGGTATCTAAATCTAGCTCCTTCAGAATCTCATGGAACAATGGCGGCGCTTCGCCTAAATCATCAACATTACCGAATTCAAAGAGGCTGCTCAATATGCGCGTCTTCATTTCGCTGACAGCCTTGTTCGTAAAGGTTATGGCGAGAATCTTTTTGAAGCGATTACTTGGGGCAAGAACTAATTTAAGGTACTCTTTGGTGAGCGTATGTGTCTTGCCTGATCCGGCTGATGCATTGTATATTTTGAAGGGTGCTTCTTGCACGTTCTTTTTTGGCCAAATTACGGATTCTATCAGAGTTCTTAACAAATAATTAAGGTAATTTGTTTGTTAAAAAACGTAATTTTCAACGTTACTTAAGTATTAATCTAAAAAATAATAAAAAATGGCTTTTGAACTACCTAAATTACCCTATGCCTATGACGCATTGGAACCACATATCGACGCGCGTACCATGGAGATTCATCATACCAAACACCATAATGGCTACACTACTAAATTAAATAATGCCATTGAAGGCACCGACTTGGCCGGTAAGTCTATAGAAGATATACTGAAAAATCTTGACATGTCGAATACTGCGGTACGCAACAATGGCGGTGGATTTTATAACCACTCGCTATTTTGGGAAGTAATGTCGCCAAATGGTGGCGGAAACCCTAAGGGCGATGTCGCCGATGCGATTGATGAAGCCTTTGGTTCGTTCGATGAATTCAAGAATAAATTCAGTAGTGCGGCGGGTTCTCGCTTCGGATCAGGCTGGGCTTGGCTATGTGTGCACCAAGGTGGAAAAGTAGAAGTGTGCAGTACCCCGAACCAAGACAACTCCCTAATGCCAAATACCGGCTGTGGAGGGCATCCGATTTTAGGTCTGGATGTATGGGAGCATGCCTATTACTTGAATTATCAAAACAGACGACCCGACTATATCGAGGCATTTTTCAATGTAATCAATTGGAACAAGGTTTCAGAACTTCACTATAATAGCAAATAAGAGGAACTATTGTCTATATAATAAGGCCCCGCCGGTAAATCTACCGACGGGGCCTTATTTTTTTATATGCCGATATAAACTAAAAAAATAATTTCTATAGTTAATTGAGCTTGGAAAACCTAAACGGAGATATTTGGATATAGAAAAGGGCGGAGAAGTCTCCACCCTTTTCGTCCCAAATCTTACCATAA
>CAZRIE010000083.1:0-18696 GCA_964600075.1 uncultured Flavobacteriaceae bacterium | reverse complement strand
AGTTAAATAACTAGTATGTAGTTATTTATGATTTTTTGAGGCTAAATGCCGTACCGTAACTATTTTTTGAAAATTATCTCATAAAAAGGTGTTCTGCCCATTATTTGGGTAATTTCATGCCGGATTATGGGGGTGGTACTTACGCTAAGAGTTTATTTCTGAGTATTGCCCATTACGGCTAATGAATTTCCAGTCGGGCATAAATTCCTTAAATTTATTAGATGACAATCCATCCAAGATATAAAAGACATTTGAGGCAAACACTTGCTTTTGGTATCATATGGTTGGTGTTCGGGGTAGTTTATTCTTTTTTAGAACGGGGACTTTTGGGCAATCTTACCATATATCCCGCTACACAAAACGTGTATGATTTTAAAAACGCTTTCATTTTTCAGGGGCTAGGTTCCTTTTTAACAGGACTCCTTCAAGGTTCGGTAGAAGTATTCTGGCTCAAAAAGCGACTGATGTATAAGCCTTTTCGGGTAAAAATTGTACTTAAAAGCCTATTCTATCTCTTTTTTTCAATCTTGTTTTTGATGACGCTGTCTTTATTGGCGAATGCCAGGCTTCTTGATATTGACGTTTTTGAACCTAAGAACATTAATGCGGTTCTACTGTTTATTACGGATTTTGTTTTTTGGAGTATTATTCTTTATGCCGGGGTTATCATAAATGTTGCTTTGTTCTACTCAGAAATGGGAACGTATTTGGGCAATGGCGTTTTGTACAATTATTCCTTTGGAAAATACCATAGGCCAAAACAAGAAACCCGGATATTCATGTTCCTCGATATGAAATCGTCCACAACCATTGCGGAGAAAATCGGTCATGTAAAATACTTCGACTTGTTAAACACCTATTATGCGGACATGACAGATGCCATTTTAGAAACTTCAGGACAGATATATCAGTACGTTGGTGACGAAATTGTGGTATCGTGGTCAAAGAAGGAAGGTATTTATGATAATAATTGTATTCAATGTTTTTCGAAAATCACGGAAGCGATAACAAAAAATAGGGAGAAGTATTTAGAAAGCTTCGGTATTGTACCGGAGTATAAGGCAGGCTACCATATCGGCGAGGTCACTACGGGCGAAATCGGAATTATTAAAAAAGACATCATCCATACAGGGGATGTGCTGAATACAACGGCGCGAATTCAAGGCCAATGTAATGTCCATAATTCTAAAGCATTAATTTCAGGCGATTTATTGACTGAGTTACAAAAAGAAGACCCCATTTCATTTACCCGAATTGGGGAATTAGTACTTCGCGGGAAAACAGAAGCGATACAGTTGTATAGTGTGTTGTTTTAGTATAAACAAAGGAAGGCTCTGTCTCTAGGTAAACCTGCTTTTTTTTCATGTGATAGTTAAAATATGGAGTTAGAAAATTCTAATTTTAAGCTGTCCTAATTTTAGGGAAGGCTACAGTTCCTTTAATTCAATCTTCACCAAAATTTTGATATCAAAAAAGAAACCTAGATGATAAAAAAAACGGTCGTATTTATAATAGTACTTTTTGGATTGTCCGCTTGCCAGTCCACGAGTAACGACTCCCCTGAAAACAAAACGGTCGTAAATGTCGAGAATGATGAGATGACCGCTATTGTAGGCGAAAGAAAGATAAGTGGCATATACCCCCACCTGACCACCTATGCCCATGGGCGAATCAATGGTGAATATGGTTTTGGTAGTGAATGTGGTATCGGAGCCTTGGCCGAGTGGAACGATAAACTCTATATGATCAATTATGCGACGCATTATCCCAAAGGTAGCGAGCACAAGCTCTATGTTATCGACGAAGATATGAACATGGAAATCTTCGAGGGCAGTATTGGCGGTACCCCGACCGCCCGTATGGTACACCAAGAGTCGAACCAATTATTGATAGGCCCTTACGTAATCGATAGTTTGGGTCAAATACGGGTCATTCCATACAGCAGAATGGAAGGTCGGCTTAACGCCTATGCAAGACATCTCAAAGACCCTGAGAATATGGTCTATATGTACGATATGGAAGGAATGCTCTACGAGGTCAATGTGAATACCTTAGAAGTCAATAAGCTTTTTGAAGATCCCCTACCAGGATGGCACGGAAAAGGGGCCTATACAAGTCAGGGGAAATTAGTGGTCTCGAACAATGGCGAACATGCCAGTGAGGGCCGTGTAACTCATGACAAAGACGATTGGGAAAACGAACATTACCAATGGGAAGAAAGTTGGAAAGTAGACAAAGAAGGTATCTTTGGACCTGATAAACTTGGCATTCTGGCAGAATTTGATGGGGATAATTTTAAAGTTGTAGAAAGATCCCAGTTTACCGATATCACCACCAAAAACGGAATTTACGCCATTCCTAACGATGATTCGCCCCTATGGGCCATTGGTTGGAATGCGAAATCAGTTCGGCTGAAAGTTCTCGACAAAGGCGAATGGCATACCTATCTGCTCCCCAAGGCCACCTATAATAACGATCCGCCGCACGGTTGGTTTACCGAATGGCCCCGTATACGTTCTGTTGGAAACGGTAAAATGATGATGGACATGCACGGCATGTTCTACGACTTTCCAGAAACTTTTTCGGCTTCCAATACGGCCGGTATCACCCCTATCGGATCACATTTGCGTTATATTCCCGATTTTTTGAATTGGAACGGTCAGATTGTTCTTGCAACTGATGAGACCAGTATTCAAGGTAATCCGCTGGCAGGGCAGCCGCAGTCCAATTTATGGTTCGGCAGCTATAATGAATTATCGGAATGGGGCCCGGCCTCGGGATATGGAGCAGTTTGGCTAAAAGAAATGGTTACTGCAAACCAACCCTCCGACCCCTATTTAATGGCAGGGTTTGACAATAGAATACTGCATCTTAAAAATCATGGAAACAATGTGGTGACCGTTACTTTGGAAATCGACATAAACGGGAACAATGAATGGGAAACATACCAAACCTTGACGCTGCCAAAAGGGACGTATAAGTACCATATCTTCGATAAGGCGCTGCAGGCGCAATGGATTCGATTGAAAACCGATAATTCTGCCCAGCTTACCGCTTCATTTCACTTTACGGATGACAATCTCAGCGATGGTTCTGAACGCACTTCGTTATTTTCGACCTTGGCCGACATCGATTATATTGGCGAGGTGAGCCATTCAAAACTGTACAGTAACAAGAACAATTTCAATCTAAGTGTATATACGGGTACTATTGCAAACGGTAAATTCGAAAAAACGAACGAATTGGAATTCACCAAGTTCGATTTTAAGTATAAGAACGGCATTACCGATTCTACCGCACACGAAGCCTTAAAAATGAAGGATATCTGGTCTGAAGACGATGCTTCGGTTATCTTAACGGCTGAAGACTATCGCCTGCGTTTGCCGAAAGGGCATGCAAGCTATGCGGCGAATTTCCCCTCGGGAACGACGCGGGTAGTGCGCGAAGTGGAATCGGAACGCGAATTGGCAAATATTGCAGGCACTTTTTATGAATTGCCCTTGTTCAAAGTGGGCCAAGAGCCGCGTTATAAAATGATGCGGCCGGTCGCTACCCATAACAAACAGATATCCGACTTCAACACATGGAACGGTCTTTTGGTAATGAGTGGGGTAAAACAAGGCGCAACCGACTCCGAACATGTATACGCTTCAGAAGATAAGATGGTAAGTCTTTGGTTCGGCGGTATCGACGATTTATGGAGTTTCGGGAAACCCGTGGGCGTCGGTGGGCCTTGGAACGATAGCCAGGTAAAAGCGAACGAACTTTCGGATAGGTATTTAATGACGGGCTATGACAAAAAAAGTCTTAAATTAAAAGCGGATAAAGATGTGAAAATTACCCTGCTGTTATATGTGAACCATTATCTTGAAGAGGCGATGGAATACAAGACATTTGATATGAAAGCAGGAGAGGAGCGAGAGTTTCAATTTCCGAAAGGATTTAGTGCCCACTGGGCACAATTAAAATCAAATGCCGATTGTACCGCAACGGCCCAATTTATTTACGAATAATAAAAAGCATGAAATTAATACTAGCTACCCTCTGTTTTTGCCTCATAAGTTGTAGCATTTTTTGCCAAGGTATTCTAATTGAAGCCGAAAGTTTTGATAATCCCGGGGGTTGGGTCATAGACCCTCAATTTGTTCAACAAATGGGATCTCCATATTTGATGGCCCATGGCATGGGCGAACCGGTAAAAAATGCAACTACCGTTGTCAATTTCCTAGAAACGCGCGACTACCACATCTGGGTACGCACCATGAACTGGGTGCCAGGCGTATGGGATGCTCCGGGAAGATTTCAGTTAAAAGTGGGTGATACCACTTTTGAAAAGGTTTTAGGACAACGTTCCGGTTGGGGATGGGAATATGTAGGGGTGGTACAAATAAAGGACGATTCAGAAAAAGTCGAACTGATTGACTTGACAGGTTTTAACGGCCGCTGCGATGCCATTTACTTTTCCACACAAAAAGAGGAGCCTCCCGCATCGCCCAAAAAACTGGTCAAATGGCGTTCCGTTTTGACTCAAGAACCCAATGCACCCGAACAGAACCAAGACTACGATTTGGTCGTGGTAGGTGGTGGCATTGCCGGGTGTGCGGCCTCGATAGCCGCGGCCGAGCAAGGTCTAAAGGTGGCCCTTATTCATGATAGGCCCCTTTTGGGCGGTAACGCCAGTAGTGAGATCCGTGTACATACCTTGGGTATCTATGGGCACTTCGAACGAATCCTAAAAAAGTTGGATACGGAGCATTATCCCAATGGGTCCGCGGAGGCTAAATTGGACCAAGAAAAAAGGGATAATAATGTTAAAAGCTATGATAACATTGACTTATATCTCAATTGGAGGGCCTACGATGCCGTTGCCAAGAACGACACCGTACGATATGTCGATGCCCGGCATACCAGTTCTGGCGAAAGAAAACGATTTTCTGCACCCTATTTTGTCGATTCTACCGGCGATGGCTGGATCGGGTATTGGACAGGCGCTGAATTTTCATATGGCCGTGAAAGTGTAGATACCTATGGCGAAGAATGGGAAGAATGGGGCGAATTATGGAGTCCGAAAGAAGCGGATAATGCGGTTATGGGTTCTTCGGTACTGTGGGGGTCAAAAGTGACGGATACCGTGCAAAAATTTCCTAAAGTGGCTTGGGCCATGCCCGTTGCTAAAGAATATGAAGAGGTTAATGGGGAGTGGCAATGGGAATTCAGCCGCAACGATTTGAACCAAATCGATGATGCCGAAGAAATACGCGATCATATGCTAAGGGCGATTTATGGATCTTTTGCCAATGCAAAGCAGCATTCCGAAAATGTTACGCGTAAGCTTGAATGGGTATCTTATCTGGTAGGTAAACGCGAATCGCGAAGATTGGTCGGTGACCACGTCTTCACCTTTAACGATGCCAAGGCCGGAACAAAATTCCCTGATGCAGTTGTCATTGAGACTCGGGAAGTCGACGTGCATTACCAGACGGTGCTCGAAGACGAGAAAAATCCTGATTTTATCTCCGAGGCATTATTCTATAAAACTCCGCAATATTATATTCCCTATAGAAGCCTATATTCCAAAAACATCAATAACCTTTTTATGGCGGGAAGAAATTTCAGTACTTCCCATGCCGGGCTTGGTGGTCCCAGGGTCATGCGCACCACGGGTCAAATGGGCGCAGCAGTAGGTTTGGCAGCCTCACTTTGTAAAAAATACGATGTTAATCCAAGGGAAATTTATACAGGATATTTGAATGAATACTTAAATTTGATAGAGACCCAGAAATATATTAAGATTCCGGAATCCAAACAATGAGCTATAAGGTCGAAATCCTTGCATTTTTTTTTGTGGCCGCAGGTTTTGCCCAGTTCGGTACCCCGACTCTTATTTCCGAACAAGCAAGACAAAATGGCTTGATTCAGCGCCCAGCATTCTATATTCTAGACTGGGCGTATGGAACCCAACTTAAGGAAAAACAGACCACACTATCAATCGAGGTCGATTCCATGGGGCTGCAGGAAGTCAATGTATTGGTCGATACCGAGGAACGCCCCGTACTCTATACATCCGATATTTTGACCCCAGTTTGCGCTGATGGGGATTGCCGCTTGATGGAAATCCGGTTGTATTGGACACTATTGGGACAATATGCAGGTTTTGACCATTACCGAAATGCACCTTTGACCAAACATGATCATGATGAGTTTCAGTCCGCGGATTATTTGAAACTGCACCAATTGCTAATGGATAACAACTCCATATTAAAACGTAGAAAAATAGACGAACTGGTCGACAAACCCAAGCAGCCCAAAATGGAAGGTGTCGATGCAGTGGCGGGGGCAACGATTAAAGAGGTAAAAGAGTCCGTTGTGGGCGGGGCCTTATATTCCTGCTACACCGCATGGCATCTCGTTCATGGCCCAATTAAAGATGCGATTCAAAAACGCACCTTGTCATCGCTCGATGATGATATGGTACTACGAATGTTAGGTTCAGGTAATACCGATTATCAAATGTTCGCACTGAAAAGACTGACCGAAAATCAATACGAGGCAAACTATCTTCGAATCGCGGAAATATTCGAAACGGGTATTCCTCTGGTGCGTACCTTTATCGTTAAGAACCTTCCCGATTCCTTCTGGAATTCCGAAGAATTGCAAAGACCCTTTTGGAAAAGTTTTTCCAAAGTGGATATCAACAGTCGCAGTCTTTTGCTTAATCATCTGGCCGAAGTACCTGAACCTGTTTTAGAAAACCTTTCGGTACAGCTGAAGAACATGACTAAAAATCAAATAAAAGTATTTTTGGCTCATCTAGAGGAATCTGAAAGTATAAATTCTTTAATTCAAACAAACCTTAAAGCTTTCTCAAATTCAGATACGGAAACCAACGCCTATTTGGTTAAAATTTACATGGAGGATTTTCAACAAGAATATTAATTTGACACTAATTTTATGATTTCATTCCTTATTTCAATAGCCGTTTTAATTCTTGGATATGTTATCTATGGAAAGTTTGTAGAGAAAATATTTGTGGTCGAACCTGAGCGAGAAACCCCGGCCGTTCGACTGCGTGATGATGTTGATTTTGTACCGCTACCGGCCTGGAAAATTTTCTTGATTCAATTTCTCAATATTGCTGGTCTCGGACCAATTTTTGGGGCAATAGCAGGTGCCATGTTCGGTCCAGCTGCTTTTCTTTGGATTGTACTGGGAAGCATTTTCGCGGGGGCCGTGCACGACTATCTTTCGGGCATGCTATCCGTTCGCCACGACGGGTTGAGCATAAGTGAAATAACCGGTATTTATTTGGGAGAGAACGTAAAGTATTTTATGCGATTTTTTACGGTGGTTCTATTAATTTTTGTCGGAACGGTCTTTTTGGTCGGCCCGGCGAAGATTATCGATGGTATGACCGGTAATTTATGGGGCATCTGGATCTGGGTAAGTATTATTTTGGTCTACTATGTTTTGTCAACGCTTTTACCGATAGATAAACTGATCAGTAAACTCTATCCTATTTTTGGCATCGCAATGTTGCTCATGGCCATTGGTTTGTTGCTTGCCCTATTTTCGGGCGACTATCAAATTCCCGAACTGGTGCCCTCCAATATTCGGAACATGACCACGAATCCTGAAGAAACCCCGCTGTTCCCGATTTTATTTGTCACGATTGCTTGTGGTGCCATATCAGGCTTTCATGCTACACAATCACCTCTTATGGCCCGATGTATGAAAAATGAACGTTTGGGAAGGAAAATATTTTTCGGCACTATGATTACCGAAGGTGTGGTGGCTTTGATCTGGGCCGCCGCCGCGATGACCTTTTTTGGTAATGTAACCGAATTGAACGATGCGATGCTCGCCAATAACAACAATGCGGCATGGGCTGCAAATGAAATTTCCCTAAACATGTTGGGCAGTGTTGGGGGTATACTCGCGCTGTTGGGCATCGTGGCCGCACCGATTACATCTGGCGATACCGCTTTTCGCTCGGCACGTCTCATTTTATCTGATGTTTTCAAATCAGATCAGAAGAAAATCTGGAACCGACTTTTTATCAGTCTACCCTTGTTCATCATTGCCTTTGCGTTGACCCAAATCGATTTTGGAATCATCTGGCGCTATTTTGCGTGGAGCAATCAGACATTGGCAACGGTGGTACTTTGGACGATTACCGCCTATTTAATTTATGAGAATAAAGCCTATTGGATCACCCTGTTACCGGCACTTTTCATGACGATGGTTTGTAGCACCTATATTTTGGTGGCACCCGAGGGATTTCAGCTACCGAATCATATTGCCTATATGGGTGGTGCCGCTACAACTATTTTAATTTCATTGCTTTTTTGGAAGTACACAACACAAAGGAAGAAAGTTTTTGTCGGCGTTTGAGATATCTCTCAAAATAGAACGGTTCTACTATATTCCATGTTGATTATGGGCATGCCTCAGATTTTTGAAGCACACTGTTTCAAAGACTAAAAGCTAAATACCGATCGCTCGATTTCGTACCGCCCTTGCCACCACCACAGGCGATAACTACATATTGTTTGCCGTCTATTCTGTAAATGCTTGGTGTGGCATAGCCTGCTGCGGGCAACTTATATTTCCATACTTCTTCGCCAGTAGCTTTATCGAAGGCCCTGAAACATTCATCGATAGTCGATGCTATAAATAGCAACCCGCCGGCGGTTACCACCGGCCCTCCGTAATTTGCGGTCCCGGTTTTGGGAATACCTCTTTTGGTCAGTTCTTCATACTCGCCCAAGGGTACCTGCCACGCCAAAGTTCCTTTGTTCAAATCTATGGCGGTCAATGTGCCCCAAGGGGGCTTTATGGCCGGATAGCCTTCCGGATCAAAAAAGCGGTTGTACCCCGTATGGTTGTATTTTGAAATCCGTTCGTTGGCCTCCTTACCAAATTCATGCATATCTTCCACTGTAGTTTCGAGTCCGAAGATGTAATTGATGACCGCTGTTTTTTCCGCTTCGGATATGTGTTTGAAACCGGGCATAAAACCGCCTCCGTTATTAATAACTTCCATAGCTTCCTTTACCGTGCTTCTTTCTGCGATACCTTTCAGGGAAGGATAGGTGCCCGAAGCATCGCCCTCCATCGACTTACCATGGCACATAACGCAACGGGATTGGTATACGAATCCACCCGGATTCTGAGGTTTTTCGGCTTCGGCAGTAGCCTTTTCCTCCATGGTAATAATACATGGTATTTCTTTGGCATTGACGAACAGCAATCCGGTTTCTGGGTCAAATGCCGCACCGCCCCAACCTCCTCCTCCATCAAAGCCTGGGAAGACGACTGTGCCCTGTTCACTAGGTGGAATAAAAGGCTCTCCGGTGCGCAAGGTCGCCAACCGTTTGGCGACGGAATCGTGTGAGACCTGTGTAATATCGGTGACATCAGCCATGGTAAAACGTTGTCGTGTAAAAGGTGGAGGTCTTACTGGAAAAGGTTGTGTCAATGAAGCGAGTTCCCCTTTTAGGTCGGAAGGCGGAACTTGCCGTTCCTCCACCGGAAATAAAGGTTCGCCACTTTCTCTGTCAAGTAAAAAGAGGAAACCCGATTTGGTATGCTGCGCAACGGCATCGATTCGTTTGCCATCGTGTTCTACGGTGACCAAGGCAGGTGGCGCCGGAACGTCACGGTCTTGTATATCGTGGTGTACGGTCTGAAAATGCCACAAGCGTTCCCCGGTATTGGCGTTCAAGGCCAGAATACAATTGGCAAACAGATTATCGCCCAAACGGTTACCGCCCCAAAAATCAAATGATGCGGATCCAGTGGGTACGTAAACAATTCCGCGTTCTTCGTCCAAACTCATTCCGGACCAGGCATTGGCACCACCTATATTTTTATAAGCTTCTTCGGGCCATGTTTCGTAGCCGAGTTCCCCAGGTTGTGGAATAGTATTGAACGTCCATTCGAGATTTCCGGTCTTGACATTGAAAGCCTGTATAGTGCCTGGGGCCGCATCGGCATTTTCCGAAACCCGGGTTCCGAATATGATTTTATCTTGATAGATAGTACCCGGCGAGGTTGAAACCACGAAACGTTCTTTTGCCGCTTTTCCCAAACCTGCTTTGAGCGATGCTTTGCCGTTGGTTCCGAAACGCTGTACAAGGTCGCCCGTTTTTGCATCTAGACAAAATAATACGGCCCCGGCCGTAAAATAGATGCGCTCGTCATTACCTTCTTTGTGATATGTTACCCCACGGTTAAAGTTCATACCAAAATTGATTTCGGTATTAGGGTTATGCATCCATATTTGTTCCCCCGTAGCAGCGTTCAAGGCGAAAATTTTCAATTTGGGGGAACTGCCATATAATATGCCATCGACGATTATAGGGTTGCATTGCATCTGCGATTTTCCATCGGCCTCTGCATCACCCGTTGAGAATTCCCAAGCTACTTTTAATTGGTTTACATTCTCTTTGGTGATTTGATCAATTGGAGAATATTGGGCGCTGTTGTTACCGCCCAGATAAGCGGGCCAATCATTGCCGGCCTCTTTTATCGAAGAAGATTCGTTTTTACAATTGGTAAAAAGACATAAGACGATAATCGCAAAGTAGCACCTGTTGATTTGAGACATACGTCGAAGAGCTATTCTGATTGTAATCATAATCCAGCAGTATTCCGAGTAAACTTCCTCGTAAAGGCATAGTTTACCCCGTTTCAAGATTAAATATAGTAAACAATCGCGTTGCTGCAGGTAACTATTAAATTTGGAAGATGGATTTATTCGGTATTGACATCTAAAACTTGGGATACGTATTAACAAGGGCTTTCAAATTCAATAGTATTTGGGTGCTATGATAACATCTCGTTCAGACCAGCTATCGGAAGTATAACTTAATAATTTAGGAGTCTCTTCACCTCGCGCACTGGTAATTTAATTTTCGCAAACAGTTCTCATTTCAATATAGTTTGTTTCGAGCTTCTTTGGTTTATCCATTTGGTAAACCAATCTTAGCCTGATAGCCTACCCCCTTAAATTTGAGAGATGCCCCCGTTCAATTGGCAAAACTAATTTTTCTCCATCTCCATTTTTGATGGCCGCGGACGTTTACGGAAAGAATTGGGCTTGCCGGTTTCACGGTCGAATTCATCGGGGGTTCTGAAAGTAGGCAAACTATCTTTGGTCGACTGTCGAATGTTTTTCAACTCAGACCGCATGGCCATAAGGGTTTTTTTATAATCGGGATTACCAGCAAGGTTCGCTAGTTCGTAAGGATCATTGATTACATCGTATAATTCTTCCGCAGGTCTTTGCGAAGTAAAACAGGCCATCTGGGCCTCAGTTAGTTCACCTTTCGCCTTTAGTTTCAACATAGCCTGAAATGTATCGCCTACAAAGGCATCTGCAGGGGGAGTATTGGGTAAATCCGTGTAGAAATTACGAATGTACTTGTATTTTTTGGTGCGAACTGCCCTAGTATAATCTTCATAATCGTGCCAGTGGTCTTCCGCATAAATGCTATTTCTTATAGTAGCCTCGGGATTGGTCAGCAAAGACGAAAAATCCATTCCTTCAAAGGTCGAAAGTGGCTCTAAGCCAGCAAGACCTAAAAAAGTTGGGGCAATATCGATGGAGCTCACCAAACTTTTAGATGTGGAATTAGGTTTTATTTTCTTAGGCCATTTTACGATCCACGGGGTTTTAATACCTCCATCGTATAAAGTGGTTTTATCTCTCGGGAAGGGTCTTCCGTTATCGCTTATAAAAAGAATCACGGTATTTTCCGAAACCCCCTGTTTTTCCAATTCTGAAACAATCTTACCAACATAATCATCAAGGCGTGTAATCTCGTTGTAATAATGGGCGAAATCTTGACGGACTTCTCCAGTGTCGGGAAAATAGGGAGGAAGTACCACATCTTCGAGCGAATGTGGGCTATCGATAATTCCTTCGGAATACGGGCGATGCGGGTCAACGGCGGCCAACCAAAGGAAAAAGGGGTGGTCTTTGGGCCTTTGCTGTAGAATTGGCACCCAGTTTTCGCAGCCGCTACCATCTCCTTTTTGCTTTGTTTTTTCTCCCTTGGCGGATAATTGAAATCCTGTTGTACCTACGTCGGCCACCAGATCAAAACGATTTTTGATGGAATGGCCGAGATGCCATTTCCCCGCCTGCGCCGTCCAGTAACCAGAGGCCTTTAGTTTTTCAACAAAAGTTACTTTCTCAGAAGGCAGCGGCCAATGCAATTGCTCGGCATCGGTGTTATGTGGATATAGGCCCGTAATGATGCTCGTTCTACTCGGGCTACAAGAACTGGTGGTCAAAAAAGCATTGTCAAAACGCATTCCGTTCTTTGCCAGTTTATCTATATTGGGCGTTTGAATATGCGGATGTCCGTAGGCCCCGCTATCATCCCACGCCATGTCATCGGCAATGATAAATACGATGTTGGGGCGTTCATCTAAACGTTTTTTCGTCTGTTCTTTTGAATTGCATGATACTAGTAATACCGCGATGCTCAAGAGATAGCTTAGGGCGTTTTTGTTCATAGTGCACTTATTTTGAATATGGATTTAGATTTACCCTCAAAAGATAGTCGTCCGCAGTTATAAATAGATAACGGCCGTTATCGTTGAATTCACAGTTGCCTGTTTTCTTGTCGGTTCTAATCGTGCCGAGATGTTTTCCTTCAGGAGAAATCACTAAAACCCCATCTGGTCCGGCCAAGAAAATATTTCCCGCTTTGTCAATTTTCATTCCGTCGGGAGATTGTTTACTGATGCTTTTTTTGCGAAGTTCGGTGACATCGAAGAACACCCTTTTGTTTTTAATCAGGCCATTCGAGACAATATCATAAGCCAGTATTTTGGGGAAATCCTTATCTGAATCGGCTACATAGAGGGTTTTGTTATCGTTGGATACTGCGATTCCGTTCGGTTTACTGACCTCGCTATCTAAAAGTGTCAATTTTCCATTCTTGCTAAAAAAATAGACTCCGTTAAACCCGATTTCACTTTTTCCGTCGCCCAACCCGAAAGAAGGATCCGTAAAATATAGATTACCGTTCCTGTCATAGACCAGATCATTGGGGGAATTCAATCTTTTGCCCTCAAAATCGGTGATAAGGGGTTCAAATTTTGCGCTGGCCGAATTGCTTATGCTTTTCAATCTACTGATGGCGCGGTCACCCACCTGGCACAATATCAGATTGCCCTCAAGGTCAAGCACCAATCCGTTCGATCCTTTGCCAACGCCTTGACCCGTATACCCTGAAGGAGACATATATAATTGTAATCCGTCTAAATTATTCCATTGGTAGATTTTATTTTCTGGCACATCGGAAAAAAGCAATCTTTGTTTATGGGCTTGCCAAACAGGCCCCTCGGACCAGTTAAAACCTTCGGCCACCAGTTCGATTCGGGCATGTTTTGAAATTAGGGAATCAAATTCTGGGTCTAATCGCTCTATCCATCCGTATGAAGGATACTTTTTAAGGGAATCCAATACCATCATAAGCTTAGCCTTGAGCCTTTTGATTTCAGCAGATAGTTCTTTGGAGTTCAAGGAATCTATTTCCAAAACATCATTTTCGGTGTCGTAAAATCGACCATCGCCGTAGAGCTTGTACTTTTCGTTCAACACGAATTCTACCGGAGCGAACTGATCTTTGTCCCATCCTGGCTTAGGGTCATAACTCATAAAGACCCAATCTCTCCGATTGGCAAGCCTACCTTCTAAAATAGGTAGGAAACTTTGACCATCGGTATGAAAACCTTTCGAGACAGGAGTCTTTGCTACTTCCAGAATAGTCGGGAGAAAATCTATGGCATCTATAAATTCGTTGTTCACGCTGCCTTCCTTGATATGGCCTGGCCAATTGGCAATAAAAGGCACTTTTATACCCGCCTCGGTAGTCAAGCCTTTGCCTCCTTGTATCGTTAGTTCTCCCATTTTAGAATAAATAGATTGATGGGTGCCGTTATCGGAATACAGTAGTATCAGGGTGTTTTCTCGAAGCTCTTTTTGTTCTAAATTAGTGACAATATCACCGATAAGCTTATCCAAATATTCCACCATATCCTTAAAATAGAGCGTATCATTTTCAAGTCTTTTTTCAGGATTCCGCCAAGCATCGCTTGCAGGAGTCGGGTTGAACGGACCATGAGTCAAAGCCATGGGGTAATAGACAAAAAAAGGTTTCTCGTTTTGCCTGCTTACAAAATCGTTGAGATAATCAACAAAAATATCCGGACCATATTTGCCATTGGTATCCATTAGATACTTTTCGTTTTGATAAATGGTCGGGTCGGCAAAGCGAGAGCCTTTGTCTTCGGTATGAAAAGCATGAAACATACTGTATTCGTCAAAACCGGCACTATCTACTTGCATTCCGGTATTTCGCCGATATTCACTACCGGGATAATCTTGTGGGTCATAACTCCGTAATTGCCATTTGCCGACCATGCAGGTGCTATAGCCCGCATCTTGCATGAGATGCCCGAATGTTTTTTGCTTTTTGTTGAGGATACCAAAGGCCTCCCAATTACGAAAATTATATTTGCCGGTCATTAACTTTACACGCGAGGGTGTGCAGAGCGGTTGCGCATACGCCTGATCGAAGCGCATGCCCGTAGTCGCTAATTTATCAATGTTGGGGGTTTTATAGGAAGTGCCGCCATAAGCACCAATACCTTCATAACCTAGGTCATCGACCATGATGAGGATAACGTTGGGGCGTTCATCAATAGGCTGTCCATTCTGTTTTTCCGAAGAACAAGCTATTGCCAACCACAGAAAAAAAAGCGCACAAGTTCGTTTACCGATCATTAATGATTTTTTTTCTTTTTGTTGAAATGGTTTCCGAGTATCGAAATTCACCCGTTCTTCCGTCATAAAATTGAAAGATGACCTGCGGGTGCTCATAAGCGACCCAACGTTCCTCTCCCAATTGTAGTGGATTATTGAAAACGTTGTTGACCTGTACTACACAGTAGTGCGGATACATCCGCTGTGATCTAGGAATATCATCCAACACAAAACTTGACCATCGAATATCCATTTCACGCTGGTCGAATTTGTAAAGCCCTGATTTGGGGCGATTGCCCTCATCCGATAATCTATGATTAACGGAGTTGTGAGGCCCTGAGCAGAACTCCCAGATATGGTCGGTGATCTTTACGGCAAAACTGTTATGGAGGTCGCCAGTGAGCACGAAAACAGGCTTGTCCAATCCTTCCCAAAATGAGATGAGTTTTTCGCGTTCATCTAAAAAGACCGTCCAAGATTCATCTTTGTTACTAGTCATTTCGTACCCTCCTGCTCCGATATGTGGAATCATAAAAGGCACGGAAGAGAACAAGAAAAAGAAATCAGCATCACTGTTTTTCATTTCCTCTTTGAGCCATTTTCGTTGATCCTCCCCTAAAATCGTCAGCCCTGGTTTATCCCTTTGCTGGGTGTCGTGCCATTCGCGATGCGTTCGGGTATCCAACAGAAAAAAATCACAATTGCCTACAGTGAATTTTGAGTAAGATTTTCGGGCGATGGAGTAGTTTCCTGAACCGTTAGCGACGGCCGGGGGTGAAATGCGTAATTTATTTTTATTGATGACCTCTACAATATCGTACACTTTTGAATTCGGATTTCCATCATCGATAGAATCCAAAGTAATGTCATCAACACCAGCAGTTGAAGTTCCCCAATGCACATGCAGATTGCCCCTTTGAGATAAATCAAGTTTGGTAAAATCAGCTTTGGGATCCATTAAAATGTCGGAACTCTTTTTGAATTTACCTTTGCCAAAATGAACCTCTTGTTTGAAATCAATCGGATTTGCCCAACCGAGATAGTCGTACCAAGCAGCAGTCCCAATATCTCGAAAAACCGTTCGTCTGTCCCTTCGGCCGGCCGTCCCCGCACCCCAAAGGTCATTAACCAATTCATGATCGTCGAAGGTAAAATAGGAAGGCACATTTCGATGCCATTCGGCCAAATTTTGGGCCTTGCTAAGATAAGATTTGTAGTTTTCCCACACCCCTACCACCGTCGGGGCATGGGTCACTATTCTTGGTTGATCACTTTTCTTTAGCCTATTGGTCTTGAGCCATTCTGATGGTGGATAATCACGTTTTTCCTCATACAACCAATCACCATTCATTACGGCGAAATTGATGTCGTCTTTGACCTCCTTCAACATTGTAGTATATGTAGGTAAACTTGGGCCAATGCCATTGGCCGGGTTCTGGCTGGCGCATGATCCGTATTCGAAGCGAAAATTGAATAGCCCTTTTGGGTTAAGTTCCTTATCTATAAAGTCTTTGGTATGGGGCAAGGTTCTAAAACTGCCCATTTTGCTCTTTTCATCCTTCAATTGTAGGTAGTAGCGATATTTCGTGTCGGGCTCTAAATCAGTCAATACGCCCCATCCTGTATTATCATCGGATAAAGTGGTGTTAACTAGTATTTTTGCGGGCATACCCGATGAATCTTCCTTTTGAAACACCACAAGGAAGCTTCCTGGCGAAGAAGTTCTGCCCCATACCCTTAGCGAGTTATGGGTCAGGTGGCCTAAAATGGGCCCGTGTGTAATTTCAATCGGTTCTTGGCCGGTCGCCTCTAAAAACATGAAACATAGTACTATTGCGAACTTGTATTGAAACGGCATATCCATTTATTTCAGTTTTATATTCATTTGCCCATCTTTCAAAGGATTGCAACTAAAGTAACCATAATTCCTAATAATAAGAAGGGCCTTACTTTTGGTAAGGCTCCACTCGAACTAACTAACTCAACTCTATTTTAAACGTTTTAGCATTTGTTGTATCATACACTTTAACTTCTCATACCTATAAAAAATACAAGGCTGGTGTACACGAAATTCTGGGCGTCTGCCTTTTGCTGCGTAATACCAATTAATGTCATACTACAAAACACCAATCGACCTATGCCGGATGGCAGTTCAGTAAAGTTACTTAGGCGGAAGTACCAACGGGGAAATTTCAAAGGTCTCCCCGTAGCCGGGCATCTGACCTTCATTCCATAACTCTTGGTCTTTCAAAGAGTAGAACCATAAGGGTGTAATAAAACCGTGTGTCCATTTTTGGGTTTCGGCAACCATTTCTTCGAGCCGTTCAGGATATCTGCCGCTGAGATTTTTCTTTTCTCCCAAGTCATTTATAATATGGTGCAACCGCCATGGTTCATTTGCCACTCGGGTAATTTTCCAGTCGCCTTTTCGTGCGCCCACGTCGTTATGTCCATGGCGATAACGCAGGGTGTAAATCATTTGGTCTTTGTAGGCATCCGTGGCGGCCAACAAGTCGTTCATGATGTTTTTTCCATCTAGTTTCTTGCCGTTGGGCACTTTACTTTGCGCGAGGCCTAGAAATGTAGGGTAAAGGTCAAGAGATGATACCGGGTGATCATAGCGTTGCCCAGCATTCATTTTTTCAGGCCAATGTACGAACATAGGCACGCGAAAGCCGCCTTCCCACGTATCTCCTTTTTTTCCTTTGAGCGGATAGTTATTGGCACCGTGGTCGGTATTTCCACCGTTATCACTTAAAAATACAATGACCGTATTTTCGTACTGCCCGGTAGCTTTCAACGTTTTTACAAGTTCTCCTACGCCCCGGTCGACGGCATATACCATTGCTGCATAAGTTTTTCGGTCATTGTCTTGAATATCATCAAATTTCGCCATGTCCTCCGCCTTTGCCTGTAAAGGAACATGAGGTGCGTTGTATGACAAATACATAAAAAACGGTTTGTTCTTCGCCTTGGCATCTTGAACAAAACGCGAAGCTTCACTCGAAAATGCATCTGTCAAGTACTCCGTTTGCGTCACTTGTTTCCCATTGTGTTCTAACGGAAAAATGTAGTCGCGAATGTTTTTATTTCCGGCCTTACGTTGCTTTTCGTAGGTAGCCCTATATTGCTCAGGAAAGTAGTCATGACCTCCTCCTAAAAATCCGTAGAAATCATCAAAACCTCTTTTGTTAGGATGGAATTTTGGTGCCGAACCAAGATGCCATTTGCCAACGATTCCGGTATGGTATCCGGCTTCTTGTAGGGCTTTGCTCAAGTAAGTTTCATTCAAGGGAACGCCCATATTGTCGCTGTCATTTTCACTGCTATTATGAGGTAGATTATAGGGAGTACCTATTATTTGCGGATAACGCCCTGTTAACAATGCAGCACGACTTGGCCCGCAAAACGGATGGGCGACATAAGCCGAAGTGCATACGATACCCTCTTTAGCCAAGAGGTCTAATTGCGGGGTAAGAATATCGGTAGCACCGTTAAACCCTACATCGGCATACCCAAGGTCATCACAAAGAATAACTAGAATATTGGGGCGATTTTCTTGTGCACAACTGAAATTCGTAAGCATCAATAGGGTAGCGCATATGAAATGCTTCACTAAGTTGGAGTAAGTCGTCATGCTATTCTCTGTTAGTACGTATTAGTTCATTTTACTTATAGGTATGATTTTGCCAGATTGCCTTGCCATCCTTTATTGAATTGTTCCAATAGTTTCATAACTAAATCGGGATTACTTTCCGCAATATTTACCGTTTCATTGGGGTCTTTTTGATGGTCGTACAGTTCAAAATAGATTGGTTTTGCCTGAGGGTCGGTATAATCTTTCCAAACGATAAAACGGTAGTTGTCGGTTCGCATTGAATATCCCATCAGGCGATTTTCGAACAAATCCCTGT
>CAZRIE010000082.1:0-18701 GCA_964600075.1 uncultured Flavobacteriaceae bacterium | reverse complement strand
TGTGGTCTTTTGCACCTGCTGGGTATTATGTTGGGCAATGGTTACAGAGCTTTAAGGAATTTCCACCGCGTCAAAAACCGGGTAGTTTTAGTTTGGATCGCGTGATGGAAGCCGTGACTAAAGGTGCTGGAGATAAATAAACTAAATTAAAGATTCAACCCAATCATGGAAAAAAAAGAAGAGCTAAAAAATCCGAAACGCTCGAAAACGAAACTCACAATTGGAGTAGTAGTCTTGTTGTTAGGTTTTTTTAGCCCTCTTTTAATTCCTTTAGTGGTGACCTCCAATTGGTCTACAGCTACCAAAAGTATTATCTCTGGCCTTCTTGCTTTTGGCATTCCTGAGCTTTTTATGCTCCTGGCCATAGTAGTGATGGGAAAACCCGGGTATGAATATATAAAGGGAAAAATCGGAAAGTATTTGAAGCGATATTTACCGCCCGATCAGGTTAGTCGAAATCGTTATTATTTGGGTTTGGTATTATTTAGTATTCCATTAATATTTGGGATTTTGCAACCCTACCTAGGTCATTTTATTACGCTTTTTAAGGAGTTACCGTTTTGGTCACATACAGCGCTCGATATGATGTTTATCACAGGTATTTTTGTTTTAGGGGGCGACTTTTGGGATAAATTGAGTGGTCTTTTTCAGTATAAGGCCAAAATAGCCAGAGCTAATTAAAAAATTAAATAATGTTAAAAGTTGATTAACATTAAAAATAAAAAATTATGAAATATATATGTATTGTTTTACTGTCATTTTTTTCATTGACCGCTTTCGCTCAAGATAGTGATGACAGTGATCAACCTGCGCAAGACGATGCGTCTAAGGCATTAGATGCTACTGCGACCCAGTGGAGTTTTCAAGGGGCCTACCAATTCATGCCTGATTATCATAGTGATATGGTCAATGGGGCGGCACGAAGACCGGGGCTTGACAATTACGTTCAGTTGCGTATTGTGGCTCCAATTCCCTTAAAAAAGTTGACTATTCTACCCAGGGTAACATTGCGACATTATGAAAATGTGAGTACCGGTGAATCCGGATTGGGTAATACCGAGATTTTTGCATTGATCATCCCAAAAGCTTGGGATTGGGGAACCGGCCGAGCGGGTATTGGTCCAATGGTCACCCTGCCAGGGAATGCACAAGTAGCAAAAGATGAATGGGGGTATGGTTTTTCCTCAGCCTATGTAAATAATTCTGGATTTTGGTTTTACGGGGTCTTATTAACGCAATCGTGGCGGGGTGTTGATCCAAGTGCTTTACAAGCTGGATTTTCAGATGCCAATCCTTTAGGAATTGCACCTTTCTTAAATTATCGTTTTGGAGATTCGGGTTATTACGTTGGCAACGGCGATATGGTAGCTCTTTACGATTGGAATACAAATGGGTTTTTCTTGCCAATTGGAGTGCGATTTGGAAAAGTCTGGGTGCTACCTAAAGGCTCTGTCAATGTATATGCCGAATACCAGACAAGTGCGATTTATAAAAACTGGGAAGGTCCGGCAGTGAAGAATTCATTCCGTCTTAATTTCACCTACACCATGCCTCTTGGCGGTAAATAATGGGCACTAAATAACTGATTTAAAAAATTGTACAACTAATGAATCAAGTAAGAACAATGCCCGATAGCGTTTATTTAAATAGATTAAGCCGATTTATAGACGTGGTCTATGCGTTAGTCTTTTTTCATATGCTAACCACTTATCTGCCGATTATAGAAGATATGGAATGGTCGCATAAACCCTTGGGGCTTCTAAGCCATATGATGGACAATAGCAACGAATTATTGCGTATTTTTATTGGTGCGGGCTTGGCGCTGATGTATTGGCACCAAAACAATAGCCTCTTCAAGAATTTGATTAAAACAAATGCTACGCATGCGGCACTTTCTTTGATTCAATTATTTTTAGTTTGTCTTTTTGTGTATTTTGCAATAGCGGATCCGGCATTAGAGAGCCAATCTTCGCCAGCGTTACAGGCCGGAAGTTTAGCGCTTGCAGGTTTTATTGGCGTTGGATCATGGATTTATGCATCAAAACATAAGATGATTCATGAATCGTTGAAAGACGATGATGTAACTGCCATTACGCGCAGTAACCTCATGGAACCTTCTGTGGCCGTAGTAAATATTGGGCTTGCATTCGTAGGCCCACTGGTTTGGACACTGGCATGGTTCGTCTTACCGGTTATATTTAATTGGATGCTAAAAAAACGAGGTAAATAAGTACTAATATAAAACTCTATTGACTATGAAAAATTACATCTATTTTATGCTACTAGCTTTAGTAACTTCCGCATGTGGTAGCGGTGTCTCCGTGACATCAGATTACGATAAAACGGCGGACTTCTCCAAATACAAAACATTTACATACTACGGCTGGGCCGATAAGAGCGACCAAATGCTAACCAGTTTCGACAAAGAAAGAATCGAAACTGCATTTGGAAACGAATTTGCTATGCGGGGATGGACCGCAGATCAGACCGATGGAGATGCCATAATATCCCTTTATATTGTGGTAGATCAAAAAACGAGTTATAATTCCTACACCGATCACTACAATTCAGGAATGTACGGTGGTATGTATGCTCCGATGTACGGATATGGATACGGAGGAGGCATGGGCATGGGCATGGGAACCAGTACCACAACCACCACCCAAAATGATTATGAGGTAGGAACCCTGATTGTAGATGTTTTTGATGCACAAACTAAAAAACAGATATGGCAAGGTATCGGAAAAAAGACCATCAGTGAAAATAAAAACAAACGTGAAGAGAAAATAAAAGAAGGCGTTGCAAAAATTATGAAAGCATTTCCTGTTCAACCCAAGGGATAAAATAGCGCCAAAGCTAAAAAAAGAACACCATCGACAACATTCGCAAAAAATTAGTAGAGCATGTTAAAAAAAATAGATGGTTTGTTAAAGGACAAATCGGTTTCGTCTGTTCTGCTACTGATCTTTAGTTTGATCTTTGTTTTTTTATTGCCTGTTTTTGAGTTTCCAAACCCTGCAATTACGATACTACTGTTTTCGATTATTATTTTTTTGGCGGCCTATTCCATTAGCACTAAAGTTACTTTAATTGGACTTGGAGCTATCCTAATTGAGCTCGCTACGCGTACAACAGATTTTATATACCTGCATTATCTCGCGGAGTTGTTGACCAATCTGTTCATTATTTATATCGTCGGGTCCGTAATAAAAGACCTGTTGGCACGGAAAAATATCGATATCTATTCCCTAGTAGACGCAATAAATGGCTATCTGCTTCTGGGCATCATGTTTATAAGCCTGGTGGCCTTTTGTGACGTTTATGTTCCGGGTTCGTATAATGCAGCAGGGAAATCGGATATGGAACTGGTGTATTATACCATGATCACGCTTACAACAGCCGGTTATGGTGATATTACTCCACAACTGCCAATAACACAGTCTTTATCAATGTTTATTGCCGTCACCGGGCAATTTTACGTAGCAGTTATTGTCGCAATTTTGGTAGGTAAATATTCGAGTGGTAATGGGCAAAAAGAAGGGGTATAGTAGTGCCTAAATACGCGTTAGTAATAGAATGCAAGTCAGTTGGTTCAAGGTAAAAACTATAGTAATTTTAATACCATACTTTAATTAAAAAAATAACCTAAAACACCACATTATGAAAACTTCAATTTTCGCATTACTTTTTTTACTCATTTGCCTCCCAATAATGGGGCAAGAAGACAGCTCAGTACCGCTACGTAATAACGAGGTAAAGTTCATGGTTACCGATTTAATCAATGGCTCTATATTATTAGGCTATGAAAGGGCGTTCGGGAAACATATAGGCGTAAACCTTCTGGTTGGTTATAAAGGAAAAAATGGCCTACTAAAATTATCCGGTTTGGATACGGAACTGATTAAAACCGGTGACTTAACCTACAGCGGAACCCGTATCATTCCCGAATTTAGATATTATCTGAACGAAAGGACTAGTGGTATGACAACGGGCTTTTATTTTGGGGGCTATGTTACCTTTATCAATTACAAATCTGATTTTAAGGGAACTTATACCAATGAAGACGGAGATTTCCCTTTTCAATATGATGCCACAATAAATACAAGTTCGGTAGGTCTTATGATAGGCTACAAACTACCTGTATGGAAAAATTTCAGCATCGATTTCTTGATTGCAGGACCTGGCGTGGGAACCTACAAACTTAAAATGAAAGAGGTAGTTGCCCCTCCGACCGAATTCTGGTTTGACCTAAATGAAGCCCTTGAATTATATTCCTTGGCCGATTTGATTAATGCAGATTTTGATTTTAGCCCGAGTAAAAGAAATGATAGTCTGTCAGTGCCCTCATTCAGATATGGCATTACCTTATGCTATTCATTTTGATAAGTAAAGTGATGCTCTTTTAAAAAAGAGCTCATTTAAAAGAATTTCCGCTTCGTTCGTCGGAAAAAAAATACGTTTTTAAATATAATTTGCTAGATAAATACAACATTTATTTTGACCTTAAAACTAGTACGGGCACGAGCAAAAATTATAAACAGAATAAGTATTGTAGTATTGGTCTTAGGGGTATGTAGTATTCAAAAAGTACAATGTCAATCACTTGGTAGGCCGGCACCTGGATACAAGAATACCTTTGGAGCTGCCACAAGTACAGGTTTTTTTTTCAATAAAGATGCTTATTTCTGGGGCTTTGGTGTAGATTATTCTAGACTGCTTGCTGATAAATGGGTCATTAATATCAGTATGGCATATGATCAAGAAATTTCAAAATCAGAAACAAAGGATACTACTATAATTAATACAATAACCCCAAGCTTGGCTTTCGGTTATGTTTTTACGCCGAAATTTGTAATGGGATTCGGTATTGGAAAAGGACTCTTTGATGATGATAACGAAACAGGAAATTTGCAGTTCAATAAAAATGGGGGCTGGACGGTTGGGTTACTAGGTGTTTATACCATACTACAAAAAGGTCGTCATGGCTTTGACATCTCCACTGGTCTTGAACAGGGCCTGGGAAGTCCTGATCTTGATTTTACAGTTGAACTTGGTTATGGGTATAGCTTTTAGGAATGTTGGAATTTTTTTGGATGTATCCAATCGGCAATTAGTTAGAATTAGAGGAAATACCGTAGAAGAACGTACTTCAATTGGTGCCATTTTACGAGGACTAAGAGGAAACAGGTCAAGAAAAAATCGCCGGGCAATAGAGCAACAGGCCAATGCAATGGTGGTTGTACACACCGAACAGGAACTGATGAACGATTTTAAAAAAGCTTTTTGTGCATGTATGTAAGGTAAGGGGCATACCGTGAAGTGAGCCTTTGATTTAATTTCATATATTCAGTGAAAAAATAAAGTGAATTTGAATATTGATTCGAGTAAAATGGAAGTCGTAAATGAAATTGGGTATCCTCAACTTTTACTAAACAATTTTAGATGCTTTCCATAAGGTGGTTATATGTGTTTCTTATGATCACTTCTTTGTGTCCATTAGGGGCTATTGCCCAGGATAGCATTGTTGATCAAGAGGTAAATGTTAACAAACAATATTGGCTAGACTATAACCATCCTACGGTTCTCAGCGAGACCCAGTCGATACGGACAGAAATTGCATTCCGAACAATTGATCCGAATATATTCAATCGTTTTCAGGCCATTTCTACCGTTACTTTTAAAAATGGCAATAAAATACATAAGTTTTGGAATCTTTTCAGTTCTTATCAGCTCGGTGGTGGTGCCATTTATACCCAGAATACAAGTGCCACGGATAATTTGGAACTACGAATGATTCAGGGTTTTAGGGTGATTATACCCACGATAAAATTAATCACCTTAAATAATTATGTGCGACTGGAAGAGCGTTTTCAAAATGAATTCAATAAGCAAGGTTGGCGAAGTGGTTATCGCTTAAGGTACCAACTAAGCACGAACATAAGCTTGCCCAGCCGCTATTTGAAATTCACGGAAGGTTTTTATTTTCCTATAAAGGCCGAAGTGTTTTTTAATCTTAAAAAAACGGATCGTTTTAATGATTTAGTCAGGATATCCCCTGGCGTAGGGTACAAGTTTAAAAACAATTGGCGCTACGAGATGTTCGTTATTTTTAACCGTACCAAGAACACCACGGAAACTAGCAATACAACGAGCGACTTTATTCTAAGGTTCCGGATTTACAATGGAGGAAAGAAAAATCACGCGTTAAAGGAACAAATCGATTTTCAATTGGAGGACGAGAATTAGTGTCTACCAAAATGATTATTTTTATGTATTCGAAAAAAATAAAAGCAAATAGCAAAGCATGAGCGCACACGATTCAATTCTCAAGTTAAAGAAGCAAATGGGTAATTCTATCATTGGCCAGGAAAAATTGATTGAACGCTTAATACTAGTGTTACTGGCCGATGGTAATTTATTATTGGAAGGCCTGCCTGGTCTGGCCAAAACCAGAGCGATAAAATCGCTTGCGAAAGAGCTGGATTGCGGCTTAAGTCGAATTCAGTTTACACCTGATTTGTTGCCCTCGGATGTGACTGGAACCGAAATATATCAACCAGAAACAGAGGAGAAATTTATTTTTCAGCAAGGACCAATTTTCAGTAACTTAATTCTTGCAGACGAAATAAACCGTGCGCCAGCCAAGGTGCAGTCGGCTTTATTGGAAGCTATGGAAGAACGGCAAGTATCAGTTGCAGGTAAGACTTATAAAATGGATCCTTTATTCATGGTAATGGCGACCCAGAATCCTGTTGAACAAGAAGGCACTTATCCACTCCCAGAGGCGCAAATGGACCGTTTTTTAATGCATGTGATAATCGATTATCCTGATGACCAATCGGAGTTGGAAATTATGAGATTGAATCGGGCCGAACAGCATAAATCCAAGAAAACTGACGATAAACTTCTTTCGCCAAAGGTCGTCTTTGCAGCGCGGGACGAAATAGCCAAGGTGGTGATCCCAGAGAAAATGGAGCAATACATCGTGGATATAATTTCAGCAACGCGCTACCCTAAAAAATACGATGAAGATTTGAATCGTTGGATTGAATTTGGTGCGAGCCCAAGAGGTAGTATTGCCATAGATCGAGCCTCCAGAACCCATGCCTGGATGGAAGGAAAGGAGACTGTCTCTCCAGATGATATTCGAGCCGTGGTTACCGATTGTCTAAGGCACCGCTTAATACTCAGCTATGAAGCCAACGCTGAAGGAATAACACCTGATGAGGTAATCGCGTCGTTACTTAAACTTGTCGCTGTCATCGGATAAAGGATTAGAATCGTGCTATGAAAGAATCCGAGAATAAAAATCCGAATGTATTTATCAGCTTGCAGGACCTCCTTAAAATGGAGCCTTTGGCGAAAGGTTTTAGCTTTTTATCCAGAAAACAAAAAGTAAAAAGTATTCTTGGTGGGAAACACGCTTCCAAATTACGTGGCAGAGGTTTGGATTTTGAAGAAGTTCGTAATTATGTAGCCGGTGATGATATACGAAATATCGACTGGAAAGTTACCGCGAGAACCCGGAAAACACACTCCAAAGTATTCAGTGAGGAGAAGGAGAAGCCCGCATTGATTATTGTAGATCAGTCCAAATCGATGTTCTTCGGTTCTCAGAAAAAAACCAAATCGGTCGTTGCCGCCGAACTTGCTGCGCTGGCCGCATTCAGGGTATTAAAGGAAGGTGATCGGGTTGGAGGAATTGTTTTTGCAGATGAAGGTATCGACGTCGTATTTCCCAAACGTGATCGCAAGAATATACTTCGTTTTCTTGAAACCATCGTGAGTAGAAATAATAAATTGAACGAAACAAAACCGGTTTCTTTTGAGGCCGCATTAGCTGAGGTCTTTGCAAAAATCCGAAATATCATCTCGCATGATTTCTTAATCTTTATCATCAGTGATTTTCATCGGTACGCGCCGGAAGTCGTGAAGGAAATCGCATATATGTCGCGTCATAATGATGTAATTCTTGCGAAAGTGTATGACCCGATGGAGCAGCATATTCCGAAGGAAATTTTTATCACAAGCAACGAAGATTCACAACTTAAACTAGATGGTAGGAACAAAAAAATACGGGATAGGTTTGAAACGGGTTTCGATGCCGAGTATGAACAATTCGAAGCCCAAATGAAGAAGTATCGGGTACCCCTTTTTAAACTCGATACCATAACCGATATTGATGTTCAAATCAAAGAAATACTCATTAAACCGAGGAAATGAAGCGTGCCGGATTCACATATAATTTGAGGTTAAATGGTTATTTGCAGAATCCTGTGGACCAAGAGGTGATCCTACCCGATTTAGAACCTTTGTATGAACCCGAACCGGTTGCCTTTAGTTTCGAAACACCTGCATGGTACGTGTTGTCGGCACTCGTTCTGATTGCCTTGATTTTTGGGCTGTGGAAGTGGTATAAAAGCTATCGAAGCAGGGAATATCGGCGAATAGCCGTTAAAAAACTTGGAGGAATTCAATTAACCGATTCCTCGGAAAGTGCTGCGCTAAGTACCATTCAGATTACGCTAAAACAGGTAGCGATGTCTACCTATGGGCGGCCCATGGTAGCAGCGCTTTTTGGTAAGGAATGGTTACAATTTCTCGAGCGTACTGGTAAACACACCCCATTCACACAATATGAATTGCTCAATGCAACTACATCAGATGTAGCTAATGAACAGAACGCCTCACATATCGGAGCACTTCGTGATATGGCAAAAAAATGGATACTAACACATGCCTGAGAATTTTGAAATAGCATATTTATGGGTCTTTTGGTTGCTACCGCTTCCGTTGTTGGTCTATTTTGTAGTACCTGCACTCCGGCTCAAGAGTTCTTCACTTTCGTTACCCGATTTTAAAAAGGCTCAAAAGTATACAGGAGAAAAACCCAGAAGATCGGCATTGATCCGGAAGAGAAATATTTTACAATGGCTGGGGCTTTCATTGATATGGATATTGACAATTGGAGCTCTGTCTTTTCCTCAACTGGTTGAGGAACCACAGTTAAAAATCAAAACATCCAGAAATTTCCTGATTGTTTCAGATATTTCTTTTAGCATGGCTGAAACCGATTGGAAAATAGACGGTAAGCGTGTTAGGCGCTGGGATGCGGTGAAAAACGTCATGCATGATTTTATTATGAAACGCGAAGGTGACCGAATGGGGTTGATATTCTTTGGCTCTAGCGCATATGTGCAGGCTCCTTTCACTACAGATCTTAAAACCGTGGACCAGTTACTGGAAGAAGCCGATGTAGGCATGGCCGGTCAACTAACACATATCGGAAAAGCGATCGTTAAGGGAATCGATATGTTTGAACAAGACACCATTAAAACCAAAGTGATGCTGGTTTTAACCGATGGTGTCGATGCAGGAACGGAGATTTTACCTCTTGATGCGGCAGATTTGGCCAAGAATGATTCTATAAAAGTCTACACTATTGGAATTGGGAATCCTAAGGGGAGTGGATCGGACCTTGATGAAAGAACACTGGAAGAAATAGCAGATTTAACCGATGCATCTTATTTCCGTGCGATAGATGCAGACAGACTAAATGAGATCTATGCTGAATTAGACGCATTGGAGCCTATAGAATACGAAGAAGAGGAATACCAACCCGTTACCTTGCTGTATTTTTATCCATTGGGCGCTGCATTGGGTATTGCGATCGTGATGCTCATAGTTCAAATTTTGTTTTCCGGACTTAGACAGTTAAAACATAAATTCAGAGATGATTGAAAGTGTTTTAAATATCGACTGGAATGAGTTTCACTTTTTGAGACCACAGTTTCTGTGGTTAGTATTACCTCTGGCATTAATCTTAATTGTTGGTCTTATCGTTGTTCGCGAACAAGTGAGCTGGAAGCGGCATATTGCAGTTCATTTAAGACCTTTTGTCATAAAAAAGGGTAGTGAAACTATGAAACGATGGATGCAACTAATTACATTTTTGGTGCTGTCGATCGCGGTGGTGGGCCTTGCAGGACCAAGTTGGGAAAAATTCGAGCAACCCGAGCGTATACTCGAAACGCCAATGGTAATTTTACTCGATCTTTCACAAAGTATGATGGCTACCGATCTACAACCTAATCGACTGGAGCGCGCCAAGTTTAAGATCAGCGACCTTATTGAAGCCGACCCTAGAGTGAGAACAGCTTTGGTGGGTTTTGCCGGTACCGCACATACCTTGGTTCCTTTAACAAACGATTATCGGATAGTGGAATCTAATTTAAAGGGAATTACCACCAAAATTCTTCCTTTCCCGGGATCAGATCTTGAAGCAGGTTTGACATTGGCAGATAGTTTAATGAAAGTAACGGAAGCTCCTGGCACCATCTTATTGATTAGTGATGGTTTCGACGAGGCTGTTTTTGAGCAGCTGCAGCGCCTGGCCATTCAGGGGAATACACGTATCGAGATCTTACCTATGGGTACGGCTGCAGGATCTGAATTTCCTGCCTCGGGAAGCTCAAAATACTTAAGGGACGCCAGTGGAAAACCAATTATTGCGTCAATTGACCCTTCGCTTTTACAAAAGTTGAATACCATCGAAGGAATTAATGTAAATGACTTAACACTTGATAATAGCGACGTGGTCAAGATTGCTGAAACTATTAGAAAAGAATTGGAATACAAAGATAAAATTGAAGAAACAGAAGAGAAGTGGAAAGATGCCGGACTCTTATTTGTTGTGCCATTTGCATTCTTTGTTTTGCTCTGGTTTAGAAAGGGTTGGGTGATCTATTCGATATTTATGGTGCTGTTTTTGAGTTCTTGTTCCTCTGAATCTTCATTCAATGACCTCTGGACTACTGATGATTATAAGGCGCAACAATTTTTTGACAGCGGAAATTATGAACAAGCTGCTCCCTTATTTGAAGATCCTCTTCGCAAAGGGATAGCCTATTATAAAGGCGAAGACTATGCGCGTTCGATTCAGGCCTTTGAGATGGATTCCTCTGCTCAGGGCCAATATAATCTGGGGTTGGCCTATTATAAGATTGGAAATCTGAATTCGGCCAAGAGGGCTTTCGATGATGCGGTATCCCTTGATTCCTCCTTTACTAATGCTTCGATAAATGCAGCCAGAACCACTAACCTGATCGCTTCGAAGCAAAACGAAATTGGAGAAGTAGAAGAAGCCTCAGAGGAGAAAAAAGCAGAGAATACTAAAAATTCAGACCTTGAAGATCTAAGTGGTGGTGGACAGGAAGCAACCGATGAGGATATGAAAAAGGAACGCAAAGAAGAAACGGTGGCAACCGATATACGAATGGGGAAGGAGTTGGAAGAGGTGCCGGACGATTTCGAAGGTGGTTCTCAGGAAAATTCCCAAAAAGTTCTAATGAGAAAAGTAGACGATGACCCGGCCATATTTTTACAACGAAAATTTCGCTATCAAGTGAAGGTTAAGCAGATCAAACCGAAAGAAGACCAGAAGAAATGGTAAAGGGCTACCTTAGACATAGTATCATTATAACGCTGTTTTTCGTAACCAGCAACCTTTTTGCGCAGGGGGTCTTTTCCACAGTAGCCGCAAATAAGCAGGAAGTTTATGTTGGAGAGCCTGTTAAAATAACAGTTTCCGTATTCACACCAACATGGTTTACCCAGGGGGTCGATATTGGAAATATTAAGGTAAATGGGGCATTTTCGGTCTACTTCAGATCGCTTAGTACCTCAAGAACAATAAATGGGCAGACCTACGCAGGAGTGCAATTGTTCTACAATGTATTTCCCTTTGAAGAACAGGATATTGTGATTCCAGTCCTAAATTTTGAAGTGGAGACACCAGCCCTAGGTGGGTATAAAGGAGTTAAGAGAAAACTTCAGACCAAAGAAAAAGTAATTAGAATCAAACCAACTCCGCCTGATATAGATCGCGATCAATGGTTGGTCACTGGCGGAATGACCGCTCGGGAACGCTGGAAGGGAAATCTGAATTCGGTTAAAGTGGGTGATGTCCTAGAACGCACTATTACGAGAAACGCTACCAACACGGTCGCAGAATTGATTCCGCCCGTATTTTGGGATTCCATCCGTACTGTGAGTCTTTACACTGTTCGCCCCGATGTAAATACCAACAAAAGTAAGGTTGCCATAAATGCTTCCAGAACGGACGGAGTAAAATACTTGTTTGAAGAAGAAGGTGATGTTATTCTTCCAGACATGGAGTTTAGCTGGTGGAACCCAAATCAGAAAAAATATTTAAAGCGGACCATAAAGGGAAGAACCATTAGTGTACAACCAAATCCCGATTTGGGAATTCTCAGAACTATAAAGGATTCTCTTGCGGTAAAACAAGAGTTAATAGAAGCAGAGGAGACTGTAAAGGAAGCTAAAACCTATTTTGGATTAAGCGTAAAGGAATTCATCGCTCTTGTAGTTGTATTAGGTATTGTACTCTATTTTTTATTGCGATATCTGCTGAAAGTTTGGAGAATTCTTATTCGCAAAAGGGCTGCGTATACCGCCTCAGAGCCCTATGCCTTTCACAAGTTTTTATCGGATTCAAACAGTGGAGATCCTGGCAAATCTATAGCAGCACTCTATCGTTGGATCGGGCATCTGAATCTTAGTGAACCTACGTTGCGAGAATTGGCTTTTGCCAGTGACAGTAAAGGGTTACTACTTGAAATTGAAGCGATTGAAGCCGTTCTGAAAGATGAAAATATAAACCGACTTCTCATCAATAAACAACTCTGGCGGCAAACCCGAAACAAACTCTTGAAAATTCAAAAGGAAGCACCGCCTTCTCGCGAATGGATAAATCCTTAAGATAGTCCTCTTTCAGCGTTTTGCGATCTTCAGAACAAGATAATACGGAAAGGATTGAAAGGAAACCAGGGCATTGGTCAAATCCAAATAAGTGCGAATGTGGTATCTTCACATTCGCTTATTATTCTTGATTTGCTTCTTTAGCAGATTGGAGTTTCGTTCTGTTCGGATCCAAAAATGGGAAGTAAATTTTGTAGATAGTACTGTCATTGGACAAAATAAAAATTGTGATCAAAAACACCTACTTGCAACTTGCATTTGTCCTTTTTTAAAGGGTGAAATAATTTCAACCTGCCTGTAAACGGAATTGAAATATGGAAAAGTTAACAAATGTATTTTTAGGTAAATGACAGTTTTTACTACAAAACAAGATTTCTCCAAAAAAACAGCTCCAAAAAATTAGTGATTATTGAAAAAGCTTATTGTATTTCCTGAAGACTTTTCATCATATTTTCGGCATAAATAGTCGCGGTCTTGTAGGCATCAGTAGGGTTTTTAATACTGGAAGTCACCACCGCCACCAATTGTTTATCCTCCGTCTCGTCTAAATTATAGGCCACTGTTTCCAAAATATAGGTTGTGGAGGTACTTGTTGTCGTTGAAACCGGCATATTACCCCCAAAGGAATTATAGTAAGACCCATTGGCATAGGGATAGGAATAGTAGTTATAAAAATTTCCATAATAGCCAGGATAATAGTTACCGTAACTGCCACCCATATAGGCGCCGCTGCTAGAAGTGGTAGTCGATTCTTCCTTATCCTTGATTGCGGTGACGACCACCGCATTGAAACCTTCGTTGGCCAACATACTTTTAATCGCGGATACTCGGTCTTCCGTGATTTCCCGGTCGAGATATATTTTTGGGAATTTTTTAAAACTTTCGGTTGCCTTGATTCCTTTAGCCCTCAACTGTATGGCTATCGCTTCCTCAAGGGCGATACGGGAATGATTGGAAGCCGTTCTTGCAAGAACGAAGACATTTTTATCCTTGAAGAGATCCAAAACTTCTTGTTCGGCCTTCCAAGCGCCCGTCACTTTATTTTTTGAAGAGGAACACCCTTGCATCAGAAAACAAAAGGTAACTAGCAATACTACTTTGAAACTAGTTGTCATTTAGAAAAATTTAGATTTTATGGTTTATCTCTTTATATCATCGCCATTGGCTTAACGAATTCCCTAAAGTCATTAGAAAAATGATACCAATAAAACGAGATTAGAATAATGTAAGCTACAAATCTCGAACTTTTTGGGGGAATATCTCCCATATTAAAAATTAAAAATACGGTACTAAGATTTTCCGCCGATTCGCTCAGAAGAATATTTTTATAAAAGTCAAGTATTGCGCATTGAACAAGGCCAACTGTAAAAAATTTGGTGAAGGGAAAGTATGTAATCGATTGTATTTAACTTTTATGTCAAAATTAACTGGGAAAGCAAACATGAAAAGCCTCCGGCGCGTAATATTGTTTTGCTTCGTTTTTGGTAATGCTTAGGGGCAGGAATGCACCGATAAACCAAAAGTATTTCAAGACACCACTATCTATAATGTGCTGCTTCCCATTCTTGGAAAAAAAGTAAAGGAACTTGGTTTTGATCTTCCCCATTCTGCCGGTATTTCCGTAAGTTATTTGTGGCAAAAATCAAAGGTCAGCATCTCAAATGTGAATGTGGACTTCAATAACCGTCCACTTTACGATGTAGGTGAGTTAATAACCTTCAATAGTACCACCACCGAATCGACTGTCGTGAATATTCGTCCCGATATTTGGGTTTTTCCTTTTTTGCGGCTATGCTTCGGCACGAGATTAGGTATTCTTCCGCCTGCAATACCCGTATAGTCTGTAGTAAAGGTCTAAGAGCCAATTTTGGTATACGATTTTGCCGATTCGTGATAATTAGTTCTCTCAAGAAGAGCTGATGATTAAAAAATTCCAAGGATTTTATTTTTGTTTTATAATTCCATTTATATTGCGGTAGTGTTAACGAACAAAGCTTAATTGCCGAAACTTTTTCTCTTGTTAATGTATCCTTGAGTTCCACTAATTTTAGAACTCTCTATGAGGTGCAGAGGAGTTGGCTCAACTAAAAATCGATCAATATGTCAAATAACACCCCAGTAAAACGATTAAAAACTGTGGTAAGATTGGAGCGACTTTTTAGTCTAAAATACGTGGCACTACTCGTGTCCCTGCTTTTAATGGTATGTGGAATTCTTGCCGTTATTCTCGGTGGCAATATATTAGTGGAATCAATTCTTGTCCTGATCGGTTTAAAAGATGGCCTACCGGGCGTTTACTTGATTGAAGCAGTCGACACGTATCTTTTTGCCTTGGTAATCCTTATTCTGGCCGGGGAGATTTTTAAACTTTTTGTTGGTAATGAAAACACCTTAAAGAATAGCATTGTTTTTGCCGATATCAAGAGATTTAAAAAGGCTGCTTTGGGAAACTATATTATTAACCCTGACCGTTTGGTGCGCGTTGGGCTTTTTTCTTAAACCGGATAGTTTATATTACGAACTGCTAATATTTCCGGTGAGCATTGTACTGCTGGCACTAGCACTAAAGTTAATGAAGTGAAACCATGATTAGTGAACTTTACGCTAAGGCAATGTTCGGTTAGGATATAAATATGAAATCGAGTATTTTTAAATTCATGGGGCAATGACCACCAAATTGAATTTATGAAATATGATATGTAGAGCGACTAAATGGAATGGTACAGTGCTCTTTCTTTTGATTATACCCCTTGAGTATTGTGCTCCTCGCAGTCGCATTAAAGTTTATTAAAGGAAACAACGATCACTAAATCAAAGTCATTGGCCAATTTTAAGCTTATATCTCTATTTTTTGTTCTGGTGTCTTACCATAGTCATGCACAGCGGGGTAACTATAAGTTTAACAATTTTGGCAACCGGACCATTTTACTGGCTGGTAATGTGACCGGCAGTGTTGAGGATTTTGGTCTTGCATACTATAATCCCGCCCGATTGACCGAAATTGAAAATAATGGATTTGCCTTTAATGCTAGGGCCTATGAATATAGCACCTATAAACTAAAAGACCCAATAGATGAGGCTGAAAACCCCAAGGATACGAGGTTCAATACCATACCTTCTATGGCTGCCGGAACCTTTAGTCTAATGGGTACTCGTTTTGCCTATTCGTTGTTTTCGAAATACTCCAGCAAGACCAACTTAAATTATAAAACTACCCTACTCGAAGGTGACCTTATTGAAGCACTACCAGGTGTGGAGAATTACACTGTTAATTTTGGGCTCGATTCAAGGTTATTAGAAACTTTGATAGGGCTAACCTGGGCGTATGCCATAAATGATAAATTTAGTTTAGGAGTTTCCGTGTTTGGGTCAATTTATACAAACGATGGCGGTAGTAACTTAGAATATACTATTGCGGCTGAAGACAACGGCGTAGCTTACTTTCAAAATCGACCAGAATTCAGGTTAGACTCTTATGGATTGTTAGTGAAAATTGGGGCAAGCTATCACTTTCCGAAATTTGATTTAGGCATCAATATAAATCTACCCTATTTGGAAATTGCTGGAAAAGGAAGTTATGACTACCAAAGAGTACTGTCAGGAATTGGTCCAGATTCTGATGAGCTTTATAGTTATAAATTTAAAGACTTGGAAATAAACCGAAAAGAACCCTTTGGTGTATCGATAGGTGCGGGAATTCCCATAAAAAAAAATAAGTTACATCTTAATATTGATTATGTAACAGGCTTATCTTCATATACACGAATTAAAGTTCCGGGAATTGACACAGGGGAAGATGAACTAACCGCGGTTTCTTTTGATGAAAGCCGAAAGGCGGTTCTAAATTTCGGCCTCGGTGCTGAAGTTTTTGTGAGTGAGCAAGTATATGTATATGCTGGTTTTTCAACCGATTTTAATGCAATCACTTCTTCCTTCAATATTTTGGACGTATCGGGAACTGATGCCAATAGAAACGATTTGGGCAATGATTATCTACATACCAGTTTTGGAACCAAGTTAAAACTAAAATGGGGAAATCTTATTTTAGGAACAACCTATACAAGTAGCAGAACTGATTTTCTTGGCCCATTAAGGGTTCAAAGTGATGAAATAGATCTAACAGTAGATACCTCGTTCTCCGTTTTAAAGTTTGCCCGATGGCAATTTATAGCGGGCCTTGATATTCCCTTCCTAAATAAGAAGGCTGATAAACTCGACATTGAAGAACCAGAATAAGCGTTAATAATGCTAGTGTTTCGTATAATAAATGTCATACCCGAACCTAATGAGTTTTTTGATGCCTTAAATAGCGATTCCATGAAAATTGAAAATAACAACAGCCCTTGTTTTATGACGTCTTTTGTTATTCATATAAGCCATTCCGTAGGCCTCTCGTGCTCAAATAGGTATTTTTAAACTAAGGCGATTTATTTGGTTTCTTGCTAAGGCCCGTGCCAATTTTGAAATTAAAGAACCTTTGAAGGTGAATTGGCTATGGTTCGCTAAATTCTGAATAACATTCACTAAATTGCCAAGCAATATTAGTTTAGGGTGGTTAAGACCGTTTTATAACGAAAAATTAAGTCAGTTAGATGAAGAACTTTTTACTATACCTCTTCCTGTTAGGATCACTAACTATTTTTTCCCAGCAAAAAGAGTCCTATGATATTGGGATTTTGACAGATGTAAATTTGCCCAAGCTTGGACCGTTATTAGAGGCCCTCAAGGATGAGATTACCGCGGTTGTCGGGGAGGATGCTGTGATTCGTTTTCCTGAGGAATTTCAACTCACGAATGATTTTGATATAACGAAAGCCCAAGCCAATTATGAGTCGCTGGTGAACTCTGAAGCCGATATTATTTTGGCATTTGGGGTAATCAATGGTAAAATTCTCACCGAAAGGAAAGAATTCAGCAAACCTACCATTTTGTTCGGAGGCGTGAATGAGGAATTTTTAAGCGTGGACCGCGAAAAAAATACGTCTGAAATTTCCAATTATACCTATTTGATAGCTCCCAGATCTTACAAATATGACCTGACAACTTTGAAGGAGCTCACCGGGTTTAAAAATGTGGGCATTGTTATACGGCAACCTATTTTGGAAATTTTCCCTTTCGAATCTTATTTCGACACCTTACTTGAGGAGCTCGATGCCTCGTATACCCTTATTCCTTATGATTCTTATAATGATATTGTATCCAATCTTCAAGACATAGATGCCTTGTATATCGCAGAGGGGTTTTACTTCACTGAAGAAGAAGTATCAGCTTTGGCCCAGGAGTGTATTCGTTTGAAACTTCCTTCGTTTACCTCCAATAATGTAGATGAGGTAAAAAATGGAATTCTGGCTACGAATCAAGCCGAACAGAATTTCACTCAATTCTTTAGAAGAATTGCCCTGACCATAGAGGCCGTTGTAGGAGGGCGAAAGCTCTCCGAACTTCCAACCTATATTAGTTTAGATGCCAGTCTGACCATAAATTATAATACCGCGGAGCGCATCGGTCTTCCACTTAAATACAGTCTGATTACCAAAACAAATTTTTTAGGTGATTTTGACAAAAAATATTCTGAAAAAAAATACGACCTGCTTCAGGTAATGAATGATGTTTTGGTCAATAATTTACCTTTACAAAGCAGTCAAAAGGAGGTGGATTTAAGCGAAAAAGACGTTCAATTGGCCTGGTCTAATTATATTCCAGAGATTACTGCAAATGCAACCGGAACATACATTGATCCTGATCTTGCGGCCATTTCGCAGGGCTTGAACCCCGAATACTCGACAGATGGAAGTATTGTGCTTTCACAAACGATCTTCTCACCAGATGCCAATACGAACATTAAGACACAAAAAGACCTCTTGGGATCTCAAAGGGAACGCTTTAATGCCCAGCAATTGGATGCTCTTTTTGATGCTTCC